>JAPSJT010000156.1 GCA_031178045.1 Agromyces sp. | reverse complement strand
GCCCAACGGCCCCCGACCCGAACGGCCGAGGGCCGAGCTACCGCTCGCGGAGCGGCTTCAGGGCCGAACGCTCAGGATGGCCCGGGCCTGTCGGGCTAGCATCGAGGCAAAGCCAATCGACGGAAGGTCGACATGCCCGCCTCGGCAGAACCCCGCGTGGCCCTGTACTTCGATTTCGACAACATCGTCATCTCGCGCTACGACCAGTTGCACGGCGATGGCGCCTACCGCCGCGACACCTCGCGCGGTCGTGCGGTCGCGGCCGGCTCCCCAACGGCGAGCAAGCTCGTCGAGGCGACGGTCGACATCGATGCCGTGCTCGACTTCGCTGCGACGTTCGGCACGATCGCGATCGCACGTGCCTACGCCGACTGGTCGACGCCGGTGAACGCGAGCTATCGCGGGCAGCTCATCGATCGGGCCGTCGACCTCGTGCAGCTCTTCCCGCTGTCGGCGACGAAGAACGGCGCCGACATCCGCCTCGCCGTCGACGCGGTCGAGGACATGTTCCGCATCGACGACCTCTCGCACATCGTCATCGTCGCGGGCGACTCCGACTACGTCGCGCTCGCGCAGAAGGCGAAGCGGCTCGGCCGCTACGTCGTCGGCATCGGGGTCGCCGGCGGCACGAGCCGCGCGCTCACGGCCTCGTGCGACGAGTTCGCCGACTATGACGCGCTGCTCACGACCGATGCCTCGGTCGATGCCGACGAAGCGGAAGCCGCGGGCGCCGCGGCGGCCCCAGAGCCGGCGACGCGCCCCGCCCGCAAGCGCGGCGGCCGCGCGGCGGGTCCGTCGGCAGAAGCGACGGCGGCAGCAGCGACGGCGGCAGCAGCAGTCGCCGCTGCGGAGGCTCTCACCGAGGAGGCTCTCGCTGGGGCGGAGCCCACCGGGGCCGCAGCGAATCCCGCCCCCGAGTCGAAGCCGAAGCGCCGGCGGGCGAGCTCCGCGACGCTCGGCGCCGAGACGGCCGCGGCGGAGCCCGCCCCGCCGGCGGCCGAGCCCGCCGCCCCTTCGATCGAGCCCGAGAGCCAGGGCCGCGCGCCCGTGCCGCCGGCGGAGTTCATGCCGCCCATCGAGCCGACCGGCGGCGCCCGGAACCCGAGCCGCCTGCTGCTGAAGGCGCTCGAGCTCCTCCGTGCGAAGAACGACGAGGAGTGGCAGCCGTCGGGCGCGGTGAAGAACCAGATGCTGCGCATGGACCCGTCGTTCCAGGAGCGACGCCTCGGCTTCAGTTCGTTCACGGAGTTCGTGAAGTCACGCGGGGGCGTGGTCGAACTCGACGAGAGCGGCACGAACCGCATGCGCATCCGCCCCAGGAAGGACTGACGCAGAGAGAGCGGGGTCGAGGCGGCCCCGCTCGTCGCTCAGACGCCGACGCCCGTCGCGTTCGTGCCGGGCTCGTCGGTGTCGTCGTCACCGAGTGCGTCGCTCGCGTCGGGAACTCCCGGCACCTCGGCGTCCGTGGGCGGCGGCTGGATGTTGTACGACGACATGTCCTCGTCGGGCGCCGCGTCGTCGGCGTTGGGCGAGCCGTCGGTGGCCGAGGCGTCGTCCGCGCCTTCGGCGGGATCCTCGGGATGCTCGCGTCCCTGCGGTGTGTTGATGTCCGACATCGCTGTTCCTCACTCCGGAGCGCGGGGCGCGGCCCGGAATGGCAGTATCCGCCGTAGACAGCCGGGGCGGCAGGGGCTTGTGGACGGCGCGGTCCGCCGGTATCCGGTCGTCCCGGACAAGCACGTCGACGACGTCGAGTCAAGACCCTTGGAGCATCCCGAGGGCGGTTGCAGGCTGGGCGCCATGGCCATCTCCGCGCTCCCACCGGCCGTGGCGCTCACCGAGAAGCAGCGACGACGATACGCTCGCCACGGCAACCTCGCTGTGCAGCTCCTCACGACGACCGACCACAAGATGGTCGGCTACCTCTACCTCGTCACCTCGTTCGTGTACTTCCTCTTCGGCGGCATCCTCGCGCTCATCGTTCGCGCCGAGCTGTGGGAACCCGGCCTCGAGGTCGTGCAGACGAGCGAGCAGTACAACCAGATGTTCACGATGCACGGCACGATCATGATGCTGCTCTTCGCGACGCCGCTCTTCGCCGGCTTCGCGAACGCGATCATGCCGCTGCAGATCGGCACGGCGGATGTCGCGTTCCCGCGCCTCAACGCGTTCTCGTACTGGCTCTTCCTGTTCGGCTCCCTCATGGTGGTGGGCGGGTTCGTGACGCCGCAGGGTGCTGCGGACTTCGGGTGGACGGCCTACACGCCGCTCTCGACGACGACGTTCTCGCCCGGTGTCGGCGGTCACCTCTGGGTGCTCGGACTGGGGCTCACCGGCTTCGCGACGATCCTCGGTGCGGTGAACTTCATCACGACGATCATCACGATGCGCGCGCCCGGCATGACGATGTTCCGGATGCCGATCTTCACGTGGAACGTGCTCGTGACCTCGATCCTCGTGCTCATCGCCTTCCCGATCCTCGCGGCGGCGCTCTTCGGCCTCGGCGCCGACCGCATCTTCGAAGCCCACGTCTTCAACCCCGAGAACGGCGGAGTGCTCCTCTGGCAGCACCTGTTCTGGTTCTTCGGACACCCCGAGGTGTACGTCATCGCCCTGCCCTTCTTCGGCATCGTCTCGGAGGTGTTCCCCGTCTTCAGCCGGAAGCCGATCTTCGGGTACAAGACGCTCATCTACGCGACGATCGCGATCGCCGCGTACTCCGTCGCGGTGTGGGCGCACCACATGTTCACCACGGGCGGCGTGCTGCTCCCGTTCTTCTCGCTCATGACGGTGCTCATCGCGGTGCCGACGGGCGTGAAGATCTTCAACTGGATCGGCACCATGTGGCGTGGGTCGGTGACGTTCGAGACCCCGATCGTGTGGGCGATCGGCTTCCTCGTGACGTTCGTCTTCGGCGGGCTCACGGGCGTCATCCTCGCGTCGCCGCCGCTCGACTTCCACGTGCACGACACGTACTTCGTGGTGGCCCACTTCCACTACGTCGTGTTCGGAACGGTGGTGTTCGCGATGTTCGCCGGCTTCTACTTCTGGTGGCCGAAGTGGACGGGGCGGATGCTCGACGAGCGGCTCGGCAAGTGGCACTTCTGGATGCTCTTCATCGGCTTCCACATGACCTTCCTGATCCACCACTGGCTCGGGGTGGTCGGCATGCCCCGGCGCTACGCGACGTACCTGCCCGAAGACAACTTCGGGTGGATGCATCAGCTCTCGACCATCGGCTCGGCGCTGCTCGCGGCATCCATGGTGCCGTTCTTCCTCAACGTGTTCGTGTCGCGACGGCATCCGAAGGTGACCGTGAACGACCCCTGGGGGTTCAGCCGGTCGCTCGAGTGGGCGACGAGCTGCCCACCCCCGCGGCACAACTTCACGTCGATCCCGCGCATCCGCTCGGAGTCGCCGGCGTTCGACCTCAACCACCCCGAGGCGGGACTGCCGGTCGGCATCGGCACGAAGCGCTTCCGTGATGCACCGGATGCGCCGACGGTCGAGGCGTCGGATGACACGGTCCGCACCCGTGCGGGCGATGAGGGCCGCCCCGAGTGACCGGCTGCGCCTTGCGCTGACGTGCCGCCGCGCACCGCCCAGGATGTGGTCTGACCACACGTGGTAGTGTGGTCAGACCACACTGGCGCGGCGAGGAGGACGACATGGGCGACGCGGCATCCGCTGACGACGCCAGTGCGCGCCCCGTCGCAACCACCGCCGGAGCGAGGGCGTGGCAGGCCGTGCTCGAGCACGTCGAGTCACGCCTGCTGAGCGGCGATCTCGCGCCCGGCGATCGGCTGCCCGGCGAGCGCGCGCTCTCGGCCGAGCTCGGCGTCGGCCGATCGAGCGTGCGTGAAGCGCTGCGCGTGCTCGAGGTACTCGGGCTCATCCGCACGCAGGCGGGCTCGGGCCCGAGCGCCGGTGCCATCATCATCGCCACACCGAGTGGCGGCATGAGCGCCCTCATGCGTCTGCAGGTCGCCGCGCACGGGTTCCCGGTGGCCGATATCGTGCGCACCCGACTCATCCTCGAGACGGCCGTCGCGGGCGAGCTCGCCGAGGCGGTGCCGGCTCCCGACCTCGCCGCCGCCGACCGGCTCCTCGACGCCATGGACTCCCCCGATCTCGTGCCGTCCGAGTTCCTGGCACTCGACGCCACGTTCCACCTCGCCCTCGCCGAGGCATCCGGCAACCAGGTGATCGCAGCCACGATGGCCGGCCTTCGCAGCGGCATCGAGGGCTACGCGCTCGCTGGACTCGCGACGATCGCCGACTGGGGCGCGACGTCTGCCCGACTCCGGCACGAGCACCGCGGCATCGTCGAGGCGATCAGGGCAGCGGATGCCGCGAGCGCACGCACGCGCATCCACGGCCACATCTCGGGCTACTACGCCGAGACCTTCGTCGTTCCCACGGCAGCGCCCCCCACCCCGACCCCTTCCCCGACCCCATCCCCCGCGAGGTGACGCGATGCGACCGCCGCACCCGCCGGCACGGTCGATTCACGTCATCTCGCGCACCAGCACGAGAGAGAGCACCAGCATCATGGTCCAGCGCCAGTTCCCGAACCCCCGTGAGCTCGCACAGCTCATGCAGTTCAAGAAGCCGACCCTGAACCCGACCGACCGCCGCCTCGAGCAGGCGCTCACGATCGCCGACCTGCGCGCCATCGCGAAGCGTCGCACGCCGAAGGCGCCGTTCGACTACACCGAGGGTGCCGCCGAGGGCGAGCTGTCACTCGCGCGCGCCCGGCAGGCGTTCCAGGACGTCGAGTTCCACCCGTCGATCCTTCGCAACGTACCCGTCGTCGACACGACCCGCGAGGTGCTCGGCGGCACGAGCGCCCTGCCGTTCGGCATCGCACCGACGGGCTTCACCCGGATGATGCAGACCGAGGGCGAGATCGCCGGCGCCGGCGCCGCGAACGCCGCCGGCATCCCCTTCACGCTCTCGACGCTCGGCACGACGTCGATCGAAGACGTGAAGGCCGCAAACCCCGACGGCCGCAACTGGTTCCAGCTGTACGTCATGCGCGACCGCGAGATCTCGTACGAGCTCGTGCGCCGCGCCGCCGCCGAGGGCTTCGACACGCTCTTCTTCACGGTCGACACGCCCGTCGCGGGCGCGCGCCTCCGCGACAAGCGCAACGGCTTCTCGATCCCGCCGCAGCTCACCCTCGGCACGGTCGTCAACGCGCTGCCTCGCCCGGCATGGTGGATCAACTTCCTGACCACCCCGTCGCTCACCTTCGCGTCGCTGAGCTCGACGGGCGGCACCGTGGCCGAGCTGCTCGACGCGGCGATGGACCCGACGATCTCATTCGACGACCTCGACATCATCCGCGGCATGTGGCCGGGCAAGATCGTCGTGAAGGGGGTGCAGACCGTCGAGGACGCGAAGCTCCTCGCCGGTCGAGGGGTCGACGGCATCGTGCTCTCCAACCACGGCGGCCGCCAGCTCGACCGCGCGCCCATCCCGTTCCACCTCCTGCCGCACGTCGTGCGCGAGGTCGGCAGCGACCTCGAGGTGCACGTCGACACGGGCATCATGAACGGCGCCGACATCGTCGCGTCGATCGCGCTCGGCGCGCGCTTCACGCTCATCGGACGGGCGTACCTCTACGGCCTCATGGCCGGCGGGCGCCGCGGAGTCGACCGCACGATCCAGATCCTCCGCAGCGAGATCGAGCGCACGATGAAGCTCCTCGAGGTCGCGACGCTCGACGAGCTCGGCCCCCAGCACGTGACGCAGCTGACTCGCCTCGTGCCGGTGGCCAGGCCGGTGGCGGATGCTGCCGAGGCCGCGTCGTCCGCGAAGCCGACGACGGTGCGCACGCCGCGGGCGACTGCATCGACCCCGGCGAAGAAGACCGCGGCGGCGACCGCACGCACGCGCACGTCGACGGCGAGGCCGGCCGCAGCCCGGAAGGCGACGGCCTCGAAGACGGCTACGCCGGCCGCGGACTAGCGCACCGCGAACGCGGCCGCCCCGAATGAGGCCGCCCCGAACGAGGCGGAGCGCGCCGCGCCGACCCGAC
>JAPSJT010000155.1 GCA_031178045.1 Agromyces sp. | reverse complement strand
GCGTCGTACACCTCGCGGTAGAGCGTGCCGGCCTGACCGAAGTCGTCGTCCTCGGCATGCAGCGTCGCGGCGGAGCGCACGAGCTCGCCGTCGCTCTCCCAGCTCCCCTCGCCGGCTCGCGCAGCGTCGGCGGCGGGACCGCCGAACGAGTTCGGCGCGTACACCGGCGTCGACGGGGGGTTGAACGCGTGGCGCTGGGCGCCGTCCTGCGAGTAGTTGTGCACGGATGCCGCGTGCGGCGCGTTCACCGGCAGCTGGTTGTAGTTCGTGCCCACCCGGTAGCGCTGCGCGTCGGGGTAGCTGAACACTCGCGCCATGAGCATCTTGTCGGGGCTGATTCCGATGCCCGGCACCGTGTTCGCCGGCGAGAACGCGGCCTGCTCGATCTCGGCGAAGAAGTTCTGCGGGTTGCGGTCGAGCGTGAGCGTGCCCACCGGGATGAGCGGGTAGTCGGCGTGCGGCCAGACCTTCGTGAGGTCGAAGGGGTTGAACCGGTACGTCTTCGCCTCCTCGTAGGGCATGACCTGCACGTGCAGATCCCACTTGGGAGCGTCGCCGCGTTCGATCGCCTCGTACAGGTCGCGGCGGTAGTAGTCGGCGTCCGCGCCCGCGACGGCCTGGGCCGTGGCGGGGTCGAGGTGCAGGTCGCCCTGACGGGTGCGGAAGTGGTACTTCACCCAGAACCGCTCGCCGGCCGCGTTGATCCACTGGTACGTGTGCGAGCCGAAACCGTGCATCTGGCGCCACGACTTGGGCAGCCCCCGGTCTCCCATGAGGTAGGTGACCTGATGAGCGGTCTCGGGCGAGAGCGTCCAGAAGTCCCACTGCATGTCGGCGTCGCGCAGGCCCGAGCCGGGCAGGCGCTTCTGCGAGTGGATGAAGTCGGGGAACTTGATCGCGTCGCGGATGAAGAAGACGGGCGTGTTGTTGCCGACGATGTCGTAGTTGCCCTCGGTCGTGTAGAACTTCACGGAGAACCCGCGCACGTCACGCCACGTATCGGGCGAGCCCTGCTCACCGGCGACGCTCGAGAAGCGCATCAGCGTCTCGGTCTCGGCCGCGGGCTGGAACACCGCGGCGCGGGTGTACGCCGAGACATCCGCCGTCACCTCGAAGCGGCCGAACGCGCCGCCACCCTTCGCGTGCACGATGCGCTCGGGGATCCGCTCGCGGTTGAACTGGGCGAGCTTCTCGACGAGGTATCGGTCGTGCAGCACGGTCGCGCCGTCGGCGCCGGCGGTCAGCGAGTGCGCGTCGCTCGCGACGGGCGTGCCGGTCTGGGTGGTGGTGGGTTCCGACATGGGTTCCTTTCGGTGATGGATGGGGTCTGCGGGCGGGGAGAGAGGTGGGAACTCGACGGCGGCCGGGGTCGACGAACGGACGTGCGGGCACGCCTGAGGACGGGCCGCTCCTGCAGCGTGCAGCGACGTGTCGGCCGTCAGGGCCGAGCTCAGCCGGAGGCCGCCTGGCACTCGGCACAGCGCCCCCAGAACGTGACCTCGGCGGTCGCGACGGCGAAGCCGCCGGTGTTCGAGGGGGTGAGGCACGGGGCCTCGCCGACGACGCAGTCGACGTCGGCCACGGCGCCGCATCCGGTGCACACGAGATGGTGGTGGTTGTCGCCCGTGCGGCTCTCGTAGCGCGCGGCCGAGCCGGCCGGATCGATCTTGCGCAGGAGTCCGGCCTCGGCGAGCGCGCCGAGCACGTTGTAGACCGACTGCAGCGAGGTGGCGGGCAGTTCGGCCATGACGCGCGTGTGCACGGCGTCGGCGTCGAGGTGGCCGTGGCCCGTGACGGCGTCGAGCACCGCGAGGCGCGGTGCGGTGACCTTGAGCCCGACCGCTCGCAGGCGGGCCTCGGCCTGCTCGCGTCGGATCTCGGTCGCCATGCCTCGACCGTAGCAGTTGTTTTGAATGACTCAAAACAACTCGGGCGAGCAGCCGGTCATCGCCCTCCGCGCGCGTCCTGTCCCTCGGCGGCGGGCTGGGTCTCGGCGGGGTCCACGACGGGGATCGCCTGGGTGAACGGCGCGGCCCGTTCCTCGGCCTGCGGCGTGCCGGTGAACAGTCCGGAACGCTCGCCGTCGCCCGCCTGGGACCGGCTCCCACGGCGCGGCGCGGACGCCGCCTCCTCGCGGATGATCACCCGCTGCGCCGGCTCGGCGTCGGGCTGGGTGCGCTGCACCCAATGGACGAGCTCCTCGCGCACGTAGCAACGGAGGTCGAAGAGCGTGGGGGCATCGATCGCCGTCACGAGCACGCGCACGCGAACGACACCGCCCACGGCGTCGGTGACCTGCAGCACCTTGGTTCGGCCGTCCCACAGCTCGGTGCGCTCGAGCACGACGTCGAGGTGCTCGCGCATGGCGGCCGGCGAGACGCGCCAGTCGAGGTCGAGCTCCACGGAGCCGAGGAGCTGGCTCGTCGTGCGCGTCCAGTTCTCGAACGGATTCGCCGTGAAGTACGTGCACGGGAGCACGAGCCGCCGGTCGTCCCAGAGGCCGACGACGACGTAATTGAGGGTGATCTCCTCGATGCGTCCCCACTCCCCCTCGACGACGACGACATCATCGACGCGGATCGCGTCGCTGAACGCGAGCTGCAGTCCGGCGAAGAGGTTGGCGAGCACCGATTGGGCGGCGAGGCCCGCCACGATCGACGCGATGCCCGCCGACGCGAGGAGCGATGCGCCGAGGGCCCGCACGCTGTCGAAGGTGAACAGGATGACGCCGATCGCCACGACGATGATGACGACGACGATGAGGCGCCGCACGACCTGCAACTGGGTGCGGGCACGACGTGCCAGGCGGTTGTCTGCGACGTCGATCCGGTGGCGCCGCATTCCGAGGTCGGTGAGGAACAGGAACGCCTGGCTCAGGAGCCAGGCCCCGACGACGATCAACGCGATGAGGAACACGTGGTCGACGGCGGGCCGCCACGACGCCTCCGGAACCGTGCCGGCCACGGCGATCCACAGGCCGCCGACGAGCAGGACGGCCCGGTACGGCCACCGGATCCGCTTGACGAGGATCGCGGCCCACTCGCGGTCGCGCGCGAGCAGCCGCACGGTGATCGAGGTCAGCGCGGAGACGAGCGCGACGACGCCGACGACAAGGATGACGGCGAGGATGAACCCGGGCCAGGACTGCCAGGTGAAGGACATGCCAACAGGCTCACCGAGCGTCGAGCCGGCCGCAACCCGTCGGGTTCGAGTTGACAGCGGCGACCGAGGTCGATGCCGCGGCCCGGGACCCGAGAGGATGGAAGTCCCTCGACCCCTGGAGCATCCGTGTCACCCAAGCGCCTCTTCCGCACCTTCGCGTTCGCCGAAGCCGTCACCTGGACGATCCTCATCGTCGCGATGATCCTGAAGTACGGCGCCGGGCTGGATGCCGCGGTGCTCGTCGGCGGCGCGATCCACGGCTTCGTGTTCCTCGCGTACGCGTTCCAGGCGGTGCTCGTCGGTGTGAACCAGCGCTGGAGCCTCGGCCTCATCGCCGTCGCCGTGCTCACGGCGGTCGTGCCGTACGCGACGGTGCCGTTCGAGCTCTGGCTGGTGCGCCGGAACCGCATCGACGGCGGCTGGCGCCGCGCGCACACGGGGCACCCGGCCGACGACTCGGTCGTCAATCGGATGCTGCGCTGGTTCCTCGCGCGTCCGGCACTGCTCACCGCCGTCGCGGTCGTCGGCGTGGCCGCCGTGTTCGCCGTGCTCCTGCTGGTGGGCCCGCCGGGCGGCCGAGAGGCGTAGCCGCCGTGCGTGGGACGCTCCGCCGCGCGGCATCCGGCCGCGGCATCCGTCACCATTGAGGAATGCCCATCCTCAACAAGGACATGTCCGTCTGCATCTCGCTCGCGGGGCGCCCGTCGAACCTCGGCACGCGCTTCCACAACTACCTGTACGACGAGCTGGGCCTGAACTTCATGTACAAGGCGTTCACGACCGACGACATCGAGGGGGCGGTGCGCGGCATCCGGGCGCTCGGCATCCGCGGCTGCTCGGTGTCGATGCCGTTCAAGGAGGCGGTCATCCCGCTCGTCGACGTGCTCGAGGAGTCGGCGGCGGCGATCGAGTCGGTGAACACCATCGTGAACGACGACGGCGTGCTCACCGCGTCGAACACCGACTACGAGGCGATCGCACAGCTCATCGCCGAGCACGCGCTCGAGCCCTCGTCGCGCGTGCTCGTGCGGGGGTCGGGCGGCATGGCGAAGGCGGTCGTCGCCGCATTCCGCGGTGCGGGCTTCGGCGACGTGACGGTGCTCGCCCGCAACGAGCCGGCGGGGCGAGCGCTCGCGGCGAAGTACGGGTACGGGTGGGTGGCCGACGAGCCGGCTCCGGATGCCGCCGCGCCGACGTTCGAGGTGATCGTCAACGTCACCCCGCTCGGGATGCACGGGGCGGATGCCGCGGTGCTCGCCTTCGACCCGGCGCTCATCGATCGGGCATCGACCGTGTTCGACGTGGTGGCGTTCCCGGCCGAGACGCCGCTCGTCGTCGCGGCTCGCGCGGCCGGGAAGCGGGTCATCTCGGGCGCCGAGGTGATCGCACTGCAGGCGGCGCGCCAGTTCGAGCGGTACACGGGCGTGCCGCTCACGCGCGAGCAGGTGGAGCGGGCGTCGGCCTTCTCGCGCGAGGCATGACCATGCGTCCGGGCCGTACCGCTCCTGCCGGCCCGGGGCGCGCGCCGGCGAGCCGCGCTCAGTGCACGAGCGAGCTGAGCCAGATGATGAGCAGGCCGAGGCTCGCCGTCACGAGCGCGCTGACGAGCCGCCAGTACCACGGGCTGCGTCGCCGAGCCGAGTTCGCGTAGCCCACCACCGCGAGGATCGCGACGCCGACCCAGAGCGCGAGGTAGTACGCGACGTACTCGTCGACGAGGCCCACGACCGCGAGCAGCAGGAAGAACGTGGGCAGCACCATCGCGATCAGCATTCCCGCCGACTCGCGCGCCGCCTTCCACGCGGCGGCCGCGATGGCCCGGGCGCGCGGCTGCCGCGGGTCCTCGAGGGCGATCGTTCCCGCGTACAGGTGCGCGAGCCAGAACACCGTGCCGGCGCCGAGCGTGAAGAGCAGCACGGCGAGGTCGGTCTCATCGTCCCAGCCGATCGCGATGAGCGCGCTCACGAGGATGACGCCGTAGATCGCGTACTCGGTGCGGAACGCCTCGAGCACCCTCCCGGCGGGTTTCGACAGGGTGGCCATCCTCGCTCCCTCCGTGGACCGCGAGCCGACTCTACGCCGACCGCTGCCGCTTGTCCCGCGGTCGACGCCCCGGTGGCCGCACGTCCGGAACGACGGCTGCACGTCGGGCGCCAGCGGCCGTCGGCGGCCCGCTGCCCGGCCGGTAGACTCGAGGGGTCCGGCATCCGCCCCGCGGCATCCCCCCGTCGCCACCGTGCCATTCACCCGTCTGGAGCTCGCCACTCGTGACCACTGAATCCCCCGCCACGACCGCTGCCCCGACGACGCCCCCGGCGCCGGTGCTCGACACGGTCGACGTCGCCGCGACGACGCCCGAGAAGGAGCAGCCGTACGCGGCCCTCGGACTGAAGCCCGACGAGTACGAGCGCATCCGCAACATCCTCGGCCGCCGGCCCACGAGCGCCGAGCTCGCGATGTACTCGGTCATGTGGAGCGAGCACTGCTCGTACAAGTCGTCGAAGATCTACCTGCGCCAGTTCGGCAAGAAGGTCACGCCCGAGATGAAGCAGCACCTCATGGTGGGCATGGGCGAGAACGCCGGCGTGCTCGACATCGGCGAGGGCTGGGCCGTCACCTTCAAGATCGAGTCGCACAACCACCCGAGCTACATCGAGCCGTTCCAGGGTGCGGCGACCGGCGTCGGCGGCATCGTGCGCGACATCATCTCGATGGGAGCTCGTCCCGTCGCCGTCATGGACGCCCTGCGCTTCGGCGCGATCGACCACCCCGACACGGCGCGCGTCGTGCACGGCGTCGTGTCGGGCATCAGCTTCTACGGCAACTGCCTCGGCCTGCCGAACATCGGCGGCGAGACCTGGTTCGACCCGGTGTACCAGGCGAACCCGCTCGTGAACGC
>JAPSJT010000154.1 GCA_031178045.1 Agromyces sp. | reverse complement strand
GATTTCTGGTAGCGAGGGCGGGACTCGAACCCGCGACACCACGATTATGAGCCGTGTGCTCTAACCACCTGAGCTACCCCGCCGGGTAGGCCTCGTCGGCTGAACCGAAGAGAACCAGAGCCCCGAGTCAGGATTGAACTGACGACCCCTTCCTTACCATGGAAGTGCTCTACCACTGAGCTATCGGGGCGCGCTGCCGCAATCGGCAACCGTACGAGGATATCACCTCGCCGCGCCGGGTTCGAACCGGCGATCAGAGCGACGCGGCATCCGCCCGCTCACTTCACGGCGCCGGCCGTGAGGCCGCCGACGATGTACTTCTGCAGGAAGAGGAACAGCGCCACGACGGGCAGCGCCGACAGCACGGCGCCCGCCGAGAACGCGCTCCAGTCGGCGTAGCGCGGGTTCGACACGAGCTTCGTGAGGCCGACGGCGAGCGTCTGCTTCTCGGTGTCGATGAGCAGCACGGATGCCACGACGAACTCGTTCACCGAGGCGATGAACGAGAGCAGCGCCACGACAGCGAGGATCGGCGCGACGAGGCGCAGGATGATCGTGAAGAAGATGCGAGCGTGGCCGGCGCCGTCGATCTTCGCGGCCTCGTCGATCGACGCGGGGACGGTGTTGAAGAAGCCGTACATGAGGTACGTGTTCACCCCGAGCGCGCCGCCGAGGTAGACCATGATGAGGCCGATGTGGGTGTTCAGGCCGATCGCCGGGAAGAGGTCTCCGATCCCGCTCATGAGCAGGAAGATCGCGACGACCGCGAGCAGCTGCGGGAACATCTGCACGACGACGATGGAGATCAGCCCGAAGCGGCGGCCCGTGAACCGCATGCGCGAGAAGGAGTACGCCGCGAGGGCGCCGAGGAACACCGTGCCGACGGCGGTCACTCCGGCGACGAGCAGCGTGTTGCCGAACCAGGCCGTGAACGGCACCTGCGGGTCGGTGAGGATGCGCACGTAGCTGTCGAGCCCGATCCTCGAGAAGAGCGCGTTCGATCCCGTGAGCGTGCCCTGCGGGTTCAGCGACGACGAGACGACGAAGACGATCGGGAAGAGTGAGAACGCGACCATGACGACGCCGACGACGTGGCGCCATCCGGTCGCCGCGAACCAGCGCGCGAAGTTGAATGGGCGGCGCGGAGCGATGTACCGGGCGCCCCCGCCCGTGCCGCCGCCGGGGCCGCCGACGGCCGCATGCGCTCGCGTCGAGGCATCCGTCAGCTCGTCGATCTCACCGGCGATGAGACCGGTCGGCGTTCCGGGAACAGGCTGCTGCGCGGACATCAGTTGAGCTCCTCGAGCGACTTGGTGCGACGGAAGGCGATGATCGAGATCACGGCCACGATGATGAAGATGATGATCGAGTAGGCGCTCGCGAGGCCGTAGTCGCGGGTCTGCCCGGTGAACGCCACCTTGTAGACCATCGAGATGAGGATGTCGGTGAAGCCGACCGGGATGGGCGCGTTCGAATCGCGTGGGCCACCGTCGGTGAGCATGTAGATGACGTTGAAGTTGTTGAAGTTGAACGCGAACGACGCGATGAGCAGCGGCGCGACCGAGACGAGCAGCAGCGGCAGCTTGATGAGCCGGAACACCGCCCAGGGTCTCGCGCCGTCGACGGTGGCGGCCTCCTGCAGCTCGTCGGGAATCGACTGCAGCGCGCCCGTGCAGACGAGGAACATGTACGGGAATCCGAGCCACAGGTTCACGAGGAGCACCGAGACCTTGGCCAGCACCGGGTCGGTGAGCCACGGCACGGATGCCCCGCCCAGCAGCACCTGGTTGATGAAGCCGAAGCTCTCGTTCATCATGCCGGCCCAGATCAGCGCCGAGAGGAACGACGGGATCGCGTACGGCAGGATCATCAGCACCCGGTAGTACCTGCGCCCGCGCATCCGCATGTCGTTGAAGACGATCGCGAGGAAGAGGCCGAGGAAGAACGTCGACGCGACCGAGATGAGCGCGAACGCGAACGTCCAGAGGGTCACGTAGACGAGCGGGCCGGCGAGCCGTTCGTCGGTGACGGCGCGCACGAAGTTGTCGACGCCCACGACGATCTGCCATCCCGGCAGCAGCTCCTCACCTTCGTCGGAGGTGAAGGCGCCGGTGCCGATGTCGGAGTAGACGGTGCCCGTGGCGAGGTCGGTCATCGTGCCGGCGGCGGCGTCGTACTCGAGATTCGAGAGGTAGAGGTAGCCGCTCGAGCCGTCGGGCGTGCGGATCGCGCCGTCGTTCGGGTCGTCGGAGAACGGCACGGCGAGCTCGGTGATCTCGTCGGTGCGCGCGAGCACGTCGGCGAACTGCAGTGTCGTCCAGCCGTCGGTCGCGACGGCCTTGCCGCCGTCCATCTCGGCGTCGACCTCGTCGAGCGGTTGGTCGTTCGTGCCGACGAACGCGTCGCCGTCGGGGTCGGTGACGAGCAGGCCGAGCGTGCCGAGCTGGTCGACGACGGTCACCTGGTAGGTGGGCGAGTCGGGCACGCGCTCGAGCGAGGAGGCCATGAGCGAGGCGACGGCCTGCTCCTTCGAGCCGTTGTGGCCCGTGCCGTAGTTGGTGAACGCGATGTAGCCCGTGTAGACGAGCACGAAGACCTGGAACACGACGAGGAAGATGACCCCCGGCGTGAGGTACTTCGCGGGGAGCTTTCGGCGTGAGAAGTAGATCCAGTTGACGATGATCGTGACGAGCGCGACGAGCGCGGCGACGAGCCACTGGCCGGCGGTCGCGAGGATGAACAGACCGAAGAGCGCGATCGCATCGACGATGCCGAGACCGAGCAGCTTCACGAGCAGCATCTTCATGCCGCCGGATGCCGCGTCCGCGATGCCGGCCGCCCGCCGCTGTCGCTTCGTCGGCTTGGTCGGCCCCTGCGCGTTGCCGGCGGTGACCTCGTCGTCGATGGTGGTGCTCATGCTGCTCGCTCTTCTCCCGGGAAACGGAGCGCTCCGGGCCGGATGCGAGTGAGGCATCCGGCCCGGAGCAACCGGTCGTTACTTGCTGATCGCGGCCTGCACGTCGGCGGTCAGCTTCTGCCAGGTGGCGACGGGGTCGGCACCGTTGATGATGTCGGCCTCGGCGATGCCCCAGTACTGCCAGACCGCGCCCATGGCGGGAACGGCCGGCATCGGCACGGCCTCGGCACCGACGGCGGCGAAGCCCTCGATGATCGGGTCGCTCGAGGCGGTCTCAGCGGCGGCCGAGAGGGCGGGGAGGACGTTGCCGGCCTCGAAGAGGTCGAGCTGCACGTCTTCAGTGCCGATGAAGTTGACGAGGAAGTCGTTGGCGGCGACCTTGTTCTTCGACTCGGACGAGACGTAGAAGCCCTTCACGCCGGCGAACGGCGAGGCCGGGTCGGCGGTCGGGCTCGGCACGGGGTCGATCGCGACGTTGATGCCGCCGTCGACCGCGGCACCCACGTTCCACGGGCCCGTGAGCCAGAAGGCGGCGGTGCCGTCGAGGAACGCCTGCTTGGCGATGTCGCCGTCGACGTCGGTGTTGAAGACGCCGGTGCCGTTCTTGCCCTGGCTGCCGAGCCACGTCGCGAACTGCTCGCCGCCGGCGTTGCCGAGCTGCAGGTCGGATGCGTCGTAGCCCTCGTCGGTCGTGCCGAAGACGGGCGCTCCGAACGCGGTCTGGAACGGGTAGTAGTGGTACGGGTTGCCCTCGGCACCCGTCTCGACGACGAACGGCTGGGCGAGGCCCGCGGCCTGACCCTTGGCGATCATGTCGTCGAAGCTCGTGGCGGCCTCGGGAACGAGATCGGCGTTGCGGAGCACGGCGATGTTCTCGACGGCGTAAGGGAGCAGGTAGACCGAGCCCTCGTAGGTGGCCGCGTCGATCGCGACGGGGAGGTAGTCCGCGGCCTTGTCACCGAGCTCGAGCGGGGCGACGACGCCGTTCGTCGACAGCTCGCCGACCCAGTCGTGCGCACCCATGACGATGTCGGGGCCCTTGCCCGTCGGCACCTGCTGGATGAAGTCGTCCTTGATGTCGGCCACGTCCTTGCCGACGAGGTCGACCTTGACGCCCTTCTCCTCGGAGTACGCGTCGGCCGCGGCCTGCAGCGCGTCGACCCGCTCGGCGTCGACCCAGACGGTGAGCGTGCCGCTCGACGACGCCTCGCCTTCGGAGGCGTTGCCGCCGGCGGAGCAGCTCGCGAGTCCCAGCGTCGCGACGACCGCGACGGCCCCCGCAGCGAGGAGGCCCTTCGTGTTCACCCTCATTGGTGTGCCCTTCTCAGTGTGCGTGAAATCGGCGCCTTCGCCTGGTGAGGGAGCTGTGATCCCCGTTCCGATCTGCGGAACCGCGCACCGTGCTCGAAAGGCCGTTCTTCCGTTGGAGTGCTCGCCGTTTATGCAAGCGATTACAGGTATACCTTGTACCGCCTGCTTTGCCAAACCGGATCTCGGGCATCGATACCGCTTTGTGACCATTGCGCGCACGCTGGCATCTGCAAGCGTTTCCACGCGGTCGAGAGATGTCGTACAGTTCTCGTCATGACTTCCGAGTGGTGGCGCACCGCCGCGATCTACCAGATCTACCCCCGCTCCTTCGCCGACGCGAACGGCGACGGCATGGGCGACCTCGCCGGCATCACGTCGCGCCTCGTCGACCTGCAGGAGCTCGGCATCGACGCGATCTGGCTCTCGCCCTTCTACACCTCGCCCCAGCGCGACGCCGGCTACGACGTGGCCGACTACTGCGACGTCGACCCGCGCTTCGGCACACTGGCGGACTTCGACGCGATGCTCGCAGAGGCGCACGCCCGCGGCATCCGCGTGATCATCGACCTCGTGCCGAACCACTCCTCCGACCAGCACGAGTGGTTCCAGGCGGCGCTCGCCGCCCCAGCCGGCAGCGCCGAGCGCGCCCGGTACCTCTTCCGCGATGGTCGCGGCCCGGGAGGCGACCAGCCGCCGAACAACTGGGAGTCGGTCTTCGGCGGCCCCGCCTGGACTCGCGTCCTCGAGCCCGACGGCACGCCGGGCCAGTGGTACCTCCACCTCTTCGACAGCTCGCAGCCCGACTTCGATTGGACGAACGACGAGGTGCGCGAGGAGTTCCGCCGCATCCTGCGCTTCTGGCTCGATCGCGGGGTCGATGGCTTCCGCGTCGACGTCGCCCACGGCATGATCAAGGCCGACGGCCTCCCCGACTACACGCCGCCGGCCGACGCCGGCAGCATGGGCGGCGGCGCGGCCGCAGCATCCGGGGTCGCCCTCGAACCCCAGATCAGCGACGAGGACGGCGGCGACGGCGCTCCGTACTGGGGCCAAGACGGAGTGCACGAGATCTACCGCGACTGGCGCAGGCTGCTCGACGAGTACGACCGCGAGCGCATCCTGGCCGCCGAGGCCTGGGTCGACCCGCTGCCGCGCGTCGCGAAGTGGGTGCGACCCGACGAGATGCACCAGGCGTTCAACTTCGCCTACCTCGAGACGCCGTGGGATGCCGCAGCGCTGCGTTCGGTCGTCGATGCCTCGCTCGAGGCGTTCGGCTCGGTCGGCGCACCCTCCACCTGGGTGCTCTCGAACCACGACGTCGTGCGGCACGTGACGCGGCTCTCGGTGACCGAGCCCAATCCGCAGGGCCACGGCCTCGGGCCGCGCTCGAAGGGCCTGCCATCGTACGAGTCGGGACTGCAGCGCGCCCGCGCCGCGACCGCGCTCATGCTCGCCCTGCCCGGGTCGGCCTACCTCTACCAGGGCGAGGAGCTCGGCCTGCCCGAGGTCATCGACCTGCCCGACGAGGCCCGTCAGGACCCCACGTGGTTCCGCACGAACGGCGAGCGATACGGGCGCGACGGATGCCGCGTGCCGCTGCCCTGGGAGTCCGACGCGCCGAACTTCGGCTTCGGTCCCGCCGGAGATCCGTGGCTCCCGTTGCCCGCACAGTGGGGCGAGCTCGCCCGGGATCGGCAGCGCGGCGTGCCGGGCTCGACGCTCTCGCTCTACCAGGACGCGCTGCGCCTGCGCCGCTCGCACGAGCTGGGCGCCGGGTCGCTGCAGTGGCTCGAGGGATTCCCCGAGTCGGTCGTCGCGTTCCGCAACGGCGACGTCGTGGTGCTGGCGAAC
>JAPSJT010000153.1 GCA_031178045.1 Agromyces sp. | reverse complement strand
CCGTGCTCGCCCGGGCGCAGCACTCCGAGCACGTCGCGGTTGCCGACGACCGCCGAGACCGGCACGATTCCGCCGCCGAGCGCCTTGCCGAGCAGGTACAGGTCGGGCTCGACGCCCGCGAGGTCGCACGCGAAGGTCGCGCCGACCCGGCCGAGGCCCGACTGGATCTCGTCGGCGATGAGCAGCACGTTGCGCTCCCTGGTGAGCTCGCGCAGCGACGGCAGGAACTCCGCGGGCGGCACGACGACGCCGGCCTCGCCCTGGATCGGCTCGACGAGCACGGCGACGGTGTCGTCGTCGATCGCCGCGGCGACCGCTGCGGCATCCCCGTACGGGACGGTGCGGAAGCCCGGCGTGTAGGGCCCGAAGTCGGCGTGCGCATCGGGATCGTCGCTGAAGGAGACGATCGTCGTCGTGCGCCCGTGGAAGTTGCCCGCCATCACGACGATGTTCGCGGCGTCGTGCGACACGCCCTTCACGCGGTAGCCCCACGCCCGCGCGACCTTGATCGCGGACTCGACCGCCTCGGCTCCCGTGTTCATCGGCAGCACCATGTCCTTGCCGCAGAGCTCGGCGAGCTCGGTCACGAACGGGCCGAGCCGGTCGTTGTGGAACGCGCGGCTCGTCAGCGTGATGCGGTCGAGCTGCTCGCGTGCCGCCTCGACGAGCCGCGGATTCCCGTGTCCGAAGTTCACGGCCGAGTAGGCGGCGAGGCAGTCGAGGTAGCGACGGCCCTCGACATCCGTGACCCAGGCGCCCTCGCCCGACGAGACGACCACCGGCAGCGGGTGGTAGTTGTGGGCGGCGTGCTCCTCCTCGACCTGGATGAAGGCGTCGGTCGGGGTGCTCGGGGCGGTCATCGTGCTCGTCGCGTCCGCGGTCGCGGCGCTCATCGTCTCGGCATCCATCGTCCCGGCATCCATCGTCTCGGCATCCATCGTCTCGGCATCCATCGTCTCGGCGCTCATCGGCGCAGCTCCAGCGTGCAGCACTTGACGCCGCCGCCGCCGAGCAGCAGTTCGGAGAGGTCGACGCCGATGGGGTGGTAGCCGTGCTCGCGCAGCTGACGTTCGAAGTCCGTCGCACGCGAGGCGATCACCACGTGGTACCCGTCGCTGAACGAGTTGAGGCCGAGCACCGCGGCATCCGTCTCGTTCACGATGATCGCATCGGGGTACCGCTCCTGCAGCACGGCGAGTGATGTCGCATCGAACGCACTGGGCAGGTACGCGATGTGCTCCTGGCCGGGGGTCGCATCGAGCACGGCGATGGCCGTGTCGAGGTGGTAGAAGCTCGGGTCGACGAGGCGGAGCGTCACCACCTCTCGCCCGAAGATGTCCCCGAGCTCCTCGTGCGAGAGCGAGTCGCTGCGGAATCCCGTGCCTGCGAGGATCGTCTGGCCGACGAGCAGGAAGTCGCCCTCCCCCTCGTTGACCTCGCGCGGCTCGCGCACGTCGAATCCGGCCTCGCGGAACCAGCGCATGTACGCCGGACCCTCGGGCTGACGTTCGGCATGCGTGAACTTCGCGCCGTAGGCGATGCCGTCGATGACGAATCCGCCGTTCGCGGCGTAGACCATGTCGGGCAGGCCCTCGATCGGGTCGATGAGGTGCACGTCGTAGCCGAGCTCGAGGTACGTGTCGTAGAGCACCTGCCATTGCGCCAGCGCGAGGCCCGTGTCGGTCGGCTCGGCCGGATTCATCCAGGGATTGATGCGGTAGACGACCGTGAAGTACTCGGGCCGGCACATGAGCACGCTCCGGCCGGTGGGTCGGCGCTCGGGTCGGGTGGCCGGCTGCTCATCGGTCTCGATCACACTCGACATCTCACTCCTGTCAGGGTCTGCGGATGTCGCGGCGCGCGGGCCCCGCGACAGACGCGCTTCGGCAATGTCGGCGGACCAGGTCGCTCTTGCGAGCCTCGACGACGACGTTCGGGTTGCGCCGCCGTCGAGACGCCACTCTCAGTGTGAACCGAGCGGCGATGCGGTTCACGGCGTGCTGCGCAAGTTCACTGCGCGTTTTCCGGCCGTTCGCGCGATTCATGCGTGATCGGGCCTCCGAATGCCTCGTGGGACGCGCAGACGCCCGCCTTGCCGCACGCCGCGGAGTGCGGCATCCTGAACCTGGACCCGGCCGCCGCCGGCGCATCGACGGAGATCGCATGGATGAACTCGCACACGATGAGCGGATGCGCCGCCTGCAGCAGATCGCCTACGGTGCGGTGGCGAGCGACGCCGAACGTGCCGCCGCGGTGGCCGAGCTCGAGGCGCTGCGGGAGGCCCAGGCGGCCCACGCCGACGACCACGCCGACGACGAGCCGGCCGCCGCGCCCTCGGAGCACGGCGAGCCCGCCCGGCTCTCGTCGTCCATCGCCGCCGAGCCCGCGCCGCCGGTGCCTCATGCGACGCGCTTCAAATGGGCCATCGCGGCAGGCGTCGCCGCGCTCGTCGTCGGCATCGCCGTCGGCTGGCAGATCGGGCTGCGCCACCACGAGCTCGACGGCCATCATCTCGTGGCCGTCGATTCGCCCGACGCCCTCCGTCTCGCCGTCGACCAGATGCTGCCGGTGCCCGTCGAGGCCGCTCCCGCCGCCCGGATCTTCGACCGGGCCGCCGACCCGAGCGATACGCCCGTCGCCCTCGACCGCGACGACCTGCTCGCCGAGAGTTACCGCCTGCTCTCCACGAGATCCGACGGCGTGCGAATCTACGCCGCGCGCACGCTCGACTCGGCGAACATCTGCGTCGTGATCGTGCTGCCCTCGATCGAGACGCCGTCTGAGGGGGTCGTGGCCGGCGGATCCGGCTCCGCGTGCACGAGCGACGGTCGCTTCCCCGGCGAGGGCCTCACGATCGGATTCTCGGGTCAGGGCCGGGGCGCCATCCGCGCCACTTGGAGCGTCGACGGAAGCGTCAGCGTGTCGCCCGCCGATTCAGCCCCGCCGGCGCAGCCGAACGCGGCGGGCTGACGGCCGCTCACGCCGCGAGGGCGTCGTTCTTCCGGTCGCGCCAGGCGAGATACTCCCGCACCGCCGTGAGGTCGTAGTCGGGTCCCGAGATGCCGAGCGTGAAGAGCCGCACGCCCGCGTCGTAGAGGGCATCGGCGTGCTCGAAGTCGGCCGTGCCCCGGTGCAGCTCGTTCGACACCGTGATCTGCGAGACATCCCGCCCGACCTTCTCACCCCACCGGGCGAGCACGTCGAGCTTGTGCCCGAGTTCGGCGGGCGGCACGAAGGAGTGCCAGATGTCGGCGTGCTCGGCGACGATCCGGAGCGTCTTCTGCTCCCCCTTGCCGCCGATCATGATCGGGATGTCGCGGGTCGGCCCCGGGTTGAGCTTCACCCACCGGGCGCGCACGCGCGGGAGGGCGCCGGCCAGATCGTCCAGTCGGGAGCCGACCGTGCCGAACTCGTAGCCGTACTCGTCGTAGTCGCGTTCGAACCAGCCCGAACCCGTGCCGAAGATGAATCGGCCCGCGCCGCCCTTCGCGCTGATGTGGTCGAGGGTGCGCGCCATGTCGGCCTGCAGGTCGGCGTTCCGATACGAGTTGCAGTTCACGAGCGTGCCGAACTCGATGTGCTCGGTCTGCTCGGCCCACGCGCCGAGCATCGTCCACGCTTCGAAGTGCAGGCCCTCACGGTCGCCGGTGAGCGGGAAGAAGTGATCCCAGTTGAACGCGATGTCGACGCCGAGCTCCTCGAGGCGGAGCACGGTGTCGCGGATGGCGGAGTAGCGGGCGTGCTGCGGCTGCACCTGCACGCCGAGCCGAACGGGGGAATCGAGAGTCACCCGCCAAGCCTAAGTCGAGCGGATGCCGCGACCCGTCACGGTGCGACATCCGCTCGCCGTGCTCACTCCTTCAGGTCGAGCATCGGCGTCGGCCGGCGGAATCCGCGAGTGATGATCGCGAGCATGAGCACGCCGACGACGAGCCACGAGAGCCCCACGATGAAGGTGCGACCCGAGAGGCTCGTCCACAGCCACATCGTGAGGCCGAAGCCGATGAGCGGCAGGACCAGGTTGCGCAGCACGGCGACCCCTGAGCGCTGCCGGCGGTCGATGAAGAAGTGCTTGATCACCGAGAGGTTCACCGCCGAGAAGGCGATCAGGGCGCCGAAGCTGATCATCTCGCTGAGCAGGGTGAGGTCGAACACGATCGCCAGCAGCGAGATCGCCGAGACGACGAGGATCGCCGGCACAGGCGTGCCGAAGCGGCGGCTCAGGCGACCGAACAGCGCCCGGGGCAGCACGCCGTCGCGGCCCATCGCGAACAGGATGCGCGCGACCGACGCCTGCGAGGTGAGCGCCGAGCCCGTGGCGCCGGCCACGTAACCGGCGATGAACAGCACCGAGAGCAGCTGGCCGCCGACCGCCGCGACGACGTCGATGCTCGCCGTGTCGGCCGACTCGAACTCGTTCGAGGGGAACCCGATCTGCGCCGTGTACGAGAGCAGGACGAACACGACACCCGCGCTGAGCGTCGTGATCATGATCGCTCGGGGCACGGTACGCGTGGAGTCCTTGGCCTCCTCGGCGAGCGTCGACACGGAGTCGAAGCCGAGGAAGGAGAGGCAGAGGATCGCGGCGCCCGCGAACAGCGGGGTGAGCCCGTCGACGGTGCCGTCGCCCGCGAATGGGGCGAGCAGGTCGGCGCCGTTGCCGCCGGCCGCCGCGAACGCCATCGCCACGAACACGACGATGAAGATCGTCTGCATGGCGATGATGACGAAGTTCGCGCGCGCCACCGAGACGATCCCCACGATGTTCAGCACCGTGACGAGCACGATCGCGAGCACGACCCACACCCACTGCGGTACCGAGGGGAACGAGTCGCCGAGGTAGAGACCGAGCACGAGGTAGTTGATCATCGGCAGGAAGAGGTAGTCGAGCAGCAATGCCCAGCCCGCGAGGAATCCGACGGCGCCACCGAAGCTGCGCTGCGTGTACACGTAGGCGGATCCGGCGTAGGGGAAGGCCACCGACATCCGCGCATAGGAGCGCGCCGTGAACACCATGGCGACGAGCGTGATGACGTATGCCAGCGGAACGCGACCGCCGGTGATCTCGGTGACGATGCCGTACGTCGTGAAGACGGTGAGCGGCACCATGTAGACGAGGCCGAACAGCACGAGCGACGGCACGCCGAGCACGCGCTTGAAGCGCCCCTCGGTGACCTGCGCGGTCGCAGTGGTGGGTGAGATCAGCGGCTCGGGGGTCTTGGCCTGGGACACGGGGTTCCTTTCGTGGTGCGTCGCTACGCTGCGGCGCGGTATCGGGGGCTTCCTGCGAGATAGGTGGCACGGACGGTGATGGCGGGCACGTCGAGCGGCGACTCGCTGCGCGGATCGCGGTCGAGCCAGACGAGGTCGGCGCTCATGCCGACGTCGAGGCGGCCCCAAGGCTCGTCGGCGAGGTCGCCGAACGCCTGGTGCGCGACGGCGGTCGAATACCACTCGAGCGCATCGTCGACGGGGACGATCTCGTGCGGGGTCCAGCCGCCCGCGGGCTCGCCCCGGGCGGTGCGACGGGAGGCCGCCACCGCGATGCCGTCGAGCGGCGCACCCGACGAGACGGGCCAGTCCGACCCGAAGGCGATGGTGGCGCCGGATGTCGCGAGCGAGCGCATGCGGTACTGCCGGTCGGCGCGCTCGGCGCCGAGCCGCGGCACCGTCAGCACGGTCATGAGCGCGTCCTGCTGCGCCCAGAGCGGCTGCATGTTCGCGATGACGCCGAGCTCGGCGAACCGCGGCAGGTCGGCGTCGTCGACGAGTTGCGCGTGCGCGATGACGGGGCGGCGCTCACGCGGCCCGTTCGCGTCGATCGCGCGCTCGATGGCGTCGAGCGCCTGCCGCACCGCGGCGTCGCCGATCGCGTGCACGTGCACCTGGAACCCGGCCGCGTCCACGGCGCGCACGGCGTCGTCGAGCTCGTGCGGTCCCCACACCGACATCCCGTGGCCGTGCCCGGCCGTGCAGTACGGCTCGAGCAGCGCGCCCGTCTCGTTCTCGACCACGCCGTCGGCGAAGAACTTCACGGTGTTCGCCGTGAGGAGCGGCGACGCGGCATCCGCCACTCGTCGCCTGGCCGC
>JAPSJT010000152.1 GCA_031178045.1 Agromyces sp. | reverse complement strand
CGACGCCGAGCCGTGCGGCGAGCGCGGTCACCGCGAGCCGGTCGCTCTCTCCCTCGACGAGCACGACCGTCGCGGCGGTCTCGAGCGGTCGGATGTCGCGCATGGGCCGACCCTACTCCCGGGATCCCGCGCAGCCCGTCGCCGCAGCGCGGCCGCTACCGCGACGGCATCCGGCGGCGCTACAGTGCAGCAGGGTCGGCCTCGACCCGCGGATGTCGCGGCACGCCGCCGCCCGACACCTTCCGTTCACTCGACCGAACGAGGCTTGCGTCATGACGTTCCCTCCCGAGCCGCCCGCCGACGCGTCCATGAGCGGCGCCGGTCACTCGGTGCCGACGCCGCCGCCGACCGCGAACAGCGGTGCGATCGAGGTCATGGGTCTCGAACTGCAGCAGGGACGCGACATCCCGCGGCGGCAGGTGTTCGCGTGGGCGATCTGGGACTGGGCGACGCAGCCGTTCAACTCGGTCATCCTCACGTTCGTGTTCACGGCGCTGTACCTGACGAGCGACACGTTCCTCGATCCGGCGGTCGCGGCGCTCGGTGAGGACGACCCCGCGTACGAGCGCGGCATCGCCGACCTCTCGAGCGGCCTCGGCTGGGCCATCACGATCGCGGGCGTGCTCATCGCCGTGCTCGCCCCGGTGCTCGGACAGCGGGCGGATGCCGCGGGCCGGCGCAAGCTCTGGCTCGGCGGCGCCACCGCAGCGCTCGTGCTGTGCATGTTCGCGCTGTTCTTCGTGCAGGGCACGCCCGCGTTCTTCGTGCTCGGCATCTCGCTCATCGCCGCCGGCACCGTGTTCAGCGAGATCGCCGGAGTGAACTACAACGCGATGCTCGTGCAGGTCTCGACGCCGAAGACGGTCGGCAAGGTCTCGGGCCTCGGCTGGGGCCTCGGCTACATCGGCGGTATCGTCGCGCTCGTGCTCGTCGTCGTCGCGACGACGTTCGACTGGTGGGGCATGCCGACCGAGAACGGGCTCGCCTATCGGGTGATCGCGGTCGGCTGCGCCGTGTGGACGCTCCTCTTCGCGTGGCCCGTGCTCGCCTTCGTGCCCGAGGCACCGCCCGCACCGCACCGCGAGCGCGTGTCGTTCTGGCGCAGCTACGCCGTGCTCTGGCGCGACATCGTCGCCCTCTGGCGCGACTCGCGGCCGACGTTCTGGTTCCTGCTCGCGAGCGCGGTGTTCCGCGACGGCCTCGCGGGCGTCTTCGCGTTCGGCGCCGTGATCGCCGCGGTGGTGTTCCGCTTCAGCTCGAACGAGGTGCTCATCTTCGGCATCGCGGCGAACCTGCTCGCCGGCGTCTCGACGATCATCGCGGGCCGCTTCGACGACCGCTTCGGTCCGCGCGCCGTGATCCTCACGGCCCTCGGCGGACTCGTCGTCTCGGGGCTCGTGGTGTTCCTCCTGCACGACTCGGGCAAGCTCGTCTTCTGGATCTTCGGGCTCGTGCTCACGCTCTTCGTCGGTCCGGCGCAGGCGGCCTCGCGCTCGTTCCTCGCCCGCGTCACCCCCGCGGGCCGCGAGAGCGAGATCTTCGGGCTCTACGCCACGACCGGGCGGGCGGCGAGCTTCCTGTCACCGCTGCTGTGGGCGGCGCTCATCGCGATCGCCGGGGCGACGTACTGGGGCATCCTCGGCATCATCATCGTGCTCGCCGCCGGACTCGTGCTCATGCTCTTCGTGAAGGTGCCGGCCGAGCGGACCTGACGGTCGTCGCCGCCGGCGCCCAGCCTGCTGCGCGGAGAGCGTGCGGCGACGCCATGCCCCGCCCTGCGCGAACGACGAGAGGCCCGATGCCGGAGCATCGGGCCTCTCGCGTCAGGTTCGACGGCGCAGCGGGCCGGAGCGGCTACCGCCCGACCGTGATCGTCACCGTTCGCGTGGTCGCGTTGCCGCTCGGATCCGTGGCCTCGAAGGTCACGGTGTACACGGCACCCTGTCGGGCCCGCACCTCCACCTCGGTGTCGGACACCTCGCGGATCTGAGCCTTCTGACCGGACGCCTGCACGTCGATGATCTCGACGGCCACCTCGGCGCCGCTGTTGTCGACCGCGACGATGTCGAAGGTGACCGAGCGCCACTTGTTGTCGGGCGGGAAGATGACGGCCGGGTCGGCGACGACGCTCAGCTCGGGCGCCGTCTCGTCGAGGTCGAGACCGACGACGATCGGGTCGTGGTCGCTCGACCGCCACTCGTCGGGCGCCCACAGCGCGTCCTGCGCCGGCTTCTTGAACGTCATGTCGTAGTCGATGAGGCTCGGCTCGTCGGAATTGATGTGCCAGGCCGCCGCTCCGGTGACGTTGTCGAGGAGCTCGGTGCCGGCGAGCGCATAGTCGAGGTAGCCCAACTGCCCGTCGAACACGTAGGAGTACGCCTCCTCGCCCTGATACGTCAGGAGCAGGTCGGTGTAGCCGGCCGCGCGGAGCGCGTCGATCGGATCCTCCTTGTCGTAGGAGTTCAGGTCGCCGATGATGAGCTCGTTGCCCGCGCCCTGACCGGTCGGGTCGCCCGCCAGCCAGTCGGCGAGCGCCTGTGCCGCGAGGGTGCGAGTGACGTTGCAGTTGCCCGAGCCGTCGCCGAGGTCGGGATCGCCCGCGCACGCTGAGCCCTTCGACTTCAGGTGGTTCACGACGACCGTCACTTCGCCGTCGGTCTGGAGGTCGACGAAGGTCTGCGCGAGCGCGGGCCGGTTGAGATCGGTGTTGAACCGGGGGTCGACGGTCTCGTCGAGCACGGCGTGCTCGCCCACCGGGGCCACCTCGGCCGGCTTGTAGATGAGCGCCGTCGTGATGACATCGGTGCCGAGCACTCCGGTGGAGATGAAGTCGTACGTGCCGGCTCCGACGCGCTCGTTGAGCGCGTCGACGAGCGCGCTCACGGCGGTGTCGCCGTTGTTCTCGATCTCGATGAGGCCGAAGATGTCGGCGTCGATCGCGGCGAGGGCCGAGACGATCTTGGCCTCCTGCCGGTCGAACTCCGCCTGGTCGTTCGCACCTCGAGAGCCGAGGGTCGTGAAGTAGTTCAGCACGTTGAAGCTCGACACCGTGGTGGTGCCGCCGACCTCGGGCACCGGGTTCTCGGCGCGGGTGTTCGCAGCCTGGAAATCGGCGCCTTCGGTGGGCTGGATGCGCCACGCGACCGAGTCGGCCGGCCCGGTCGGCCCGTCGAAGCGGAAGTCGAGCACCCCGGTGACGTTCGTCACGAGGTCGCCGCCGCGGAAGGTGTTCGCGAGGGTGAAGACCTCGCCGTTCGGGTGGATCGCGGGGTCGGGGTTCTCCTCGGTGCGTCCGTCGTCGAGCGTGATCGAGTCGCGGGCGTTCGCCTCGGCGAGTGCCTCCGCCTCGGGCGAGCCCGGCTCCGCCACGGCCGTCGGCGTCATGTGGCGCTCGGATCCGAGCGTCACCGTGCCGTACCGGGCGAACTCGAAGAATTCGAGGATGGAGAGCGACTGGGGCAGGGTCACGAGCATGCCCTCGAGCGGCTCGTAGACCGAGGCATCCGCCGGGAGGGTGATGGCGACGGGCTCGGGAAGGGCGAGGTCGGTGGCGCAGACCGCCGCTCCGCTCGCCGTGACCTCGGTGAGGGTCGAGTACTCACTGACCACACCGACCACGTGCACCTGGTCGCCGACCGCGACGTCGGCGCCGCCCGGCGCGTAGACGAAGACGCCGTCGGAGGTCGCGGCGTCGCCGTCGCCCGCGTCCTGGAGGTAGTAGCCGTTGAATCCGCCGGCCTGGAAGTCGCCGACGACGACGCCCTCGATCTCGACGGTCGCTCCGACGACGGGCGATGCGGCGCCGGCGCCCTGCACCGATCCGATGGTGACCACGGGCGCGTCGCAATCGATCTCGAGCGGGGGCTCCTCGGTCTCGCCGGTCGAGTTGGCGCCGCCGGGGGTGTTGAGGGCCTCGCCCGCGACGAGCGTTCCCGTCGTGCCCGGGATGCCGGCGAGGTCGAAGTCGTTGCGGACCCAGTCGCCGGTGGCGTCGGTGTCGGTGCCGTCGGGGATGCGGGAAGCGCCGCCCGGCGCGAAGGAGAGTCCGTCGTAGGCGACGCCGAGCGTGACACCGCCATAGGTGGTGTCACCCGCTCCGCCGTCGTTCACGGCGATCGAGTCGATGACGGCGACGCCCGCCGGCAGATCGAGTGATCCGTCGTCGTTCGTGTCGAGGTCGTCGCCGAGGGACCCGCCGAAGCCGGTCACGAGCAGCAGGCTCAGCGACCCGTTCTCGAGCGCGTTCGCGGGCAGCGAGGCGAGGAAGCGCCCGTCGGCGTCGGCGGTGCCGAACGCGACGATCTCGTCGACCACGCCGCGCGCGGTCGGGGTCGCCGCGACGAAGTCGCCCTCGAGCTCGAGCACCCGGTACCCGGTGAGATCGGCACCGGCCGGTCCGAACAGCTCGACGTACTCGACGTCGGTGCCGGCGGTGCTCGCCGAGAACTCGTTGATGACCGGTGCACCGTCGGCGGCGAACGCCGCCGGAGCGGAGAGCCCGACGGCCGCGGTCGCAGCGGCGGTGAGGCCGACGGTCAGTTGACGGAGGGATCGATGCATCGTGAGCTCCTCGCGCCGGCGGGCCACCGTGACCCTCCGGACGCGCGCCAGCCTAGGCGAGCAGGCCGCGCGCCCGGAAGAGTCGTCACGAGACGTTCACGTGATGCACGCGCATGTGCAGGTCGCCTGCCACAGATTGCTCAGATGAGCACATCCCTCAGCGCCGCTGCTGCTCCGATCCCGAGAGTCGCTGCGCGATGTAGATCGGGATGATCGAGACCAGCACCAGCACGACCGCGATGACCGACACGATCGGCGCCTGGTTCGGCCGGAACATGTTGTTCAGGATGAAGATCGGCAGCGTCGTCACGCCCGATCCCGCCGTGAACGTCGTCACGATGATCTCGTCGAAACTCAGCGCGAACGCGAGCAGGCCGCCTGCGAGCAGGGCCGAACGCAGCTGCGGGAACGTCACCAGCCGGAACGTCGTCCACACCCCGGCGCCGAGGTCGGCGGATGCCTCCTCGAGGTTCGTGCCGACGCGCCGCAGGCGCGCGATGACGTTGTTGAACACCGTCACGATGCAGAACGTGGCGTGCGCGATGACGACCGTCCAGATCGAGAGCGGCACGCCCATGATCGTGCGGAAGAAGTTGTTGAGCGCGATGCCCGTGATGATGCCGGGCAGCGCGATCGGCAGGATCACGAGCAGGCTGATCGCGTCGCGGCCGAAGAACGAGAATCGCTGCAGCGCGATCGAGATGAGGGTGCCGAGCACGAGCGAGATGACCGTCGCGATCACGGCGACCTGCACGCTCGTCCACACGGCCTCGAGCGCCCCGGCGCTCTGGAACGCGCGTCCCCACCACTCGAAGGTGAAGCCGGGCGGCGGCCAGGTGAGCGAGGTCGAGGTCGAGAACGAGTTCACGAGCACGACGAGCAGCGGCACGTACACGATCGCGAGGATGATCGCGGTGACGACGCCGAGCGTCGTGCGGGAGAGGCGGGAGAGACGCATCCGTCGGCCTTAGAGGTTGTCGAGGGCGCCGGTGCGGCGCACGAGGAAGAGGTACCCGAAGATGATCACGATCGGGATGAGGGCGATCGCCGAGGCGAGCGGCAGGTTGTTCGCCGCGCCGACGTTCGTGTAGACGAGGTTGCCGAGCATCTGGTTCGCGCCGCCGACGATGTTGACGGTGATGTAGTCGCCGAGCGAGAGCGAGAAGCTGAAGATCGTGCCGGCGATGATCGCGGGAAGCGCGAGCGGGAAGACGACGAGCCGCAGCGTCGGCCAGGTGCGGCCGCCGAGGTCGCCGGATGCCTCGAGCAACGAGTCGGGCACGCGCTCGAGTCCCGCGTAGATCGGAAGGATCACGTAGGGCAGCCACAGGTACGACAGGGTGACGATCGTCGCCGGCAGGCCGTAGCCGGGGGTGTGCCCGCCGAACGGGGAGACGAGCCACTCGAGGATGCCGTCCTGCGAGAGCACCGAGCGCCAGGCGTACGCCTTCACGAGGTACGAGGCCCAGAGCGGGGTGAGCACCGCGATGACGAGGATGCGCTGCATCCGCGGCGTCGCGACCTTCGCCATGTAGA
>JAPSJT010000151.1 GCA_031178045.1 Agromyces sp. | reverse complement strand
GCGCGGCCGCTGCTCGGCATCCGTCGCGCGACGACCAGGCAGGCCTGCCTCGACGCTGGGCTCGCCCCGTGGGACGACCCCCACAACGCGGATGCCGCCTACGCCCGGGTGCGGGTGCGGGAACGCGTGCTTCCCGTGCTCGAGGGCGAGCTCGGACCGGGCATCGCCGAAGCGCTCGCGCGCACCGCGGAGCAGCTGCGCGAGGACGAGGCGGCGTTCGATGCGCAGATCGAGGAGATCATCGAGGAGATCTGCGAGCCCGCCGAGGCGGGCATCGCGGTGTCGGCCGGGGCGCTCGCCGCGAATCCGGCGGCGCTTCGGCAGCGGGTGATCCGCCACGTCGTCGCGAGCGAGTTCGGCGTCTCGCTCTCGCGCGCGCAGACGCTCGAGGTCGCGCGGCTCGCGACCGACTGGCACGGACAGGGACCGATCGACCTGCCCGGCGGCATCCGCGCCACTCGGGCCCACGGCCGCGTCGTGTTCAGCACGACCGGTTCGACCGCGATACTGCCGCACGACCACTGAGCGCCGCACGACCGCTGAACGCCGCACGTGCCCGAGCACGCGGCGGTAGGCTCGTGGCATCCGTTCGCCCACGACAGCAGGGAGCAGGCACGCATGGACTCGCGCGAGATCGAGGGCGACCTGACCGAGGTGCTCGTCACCGAGGCCGAGATCCACGCGAAGCTCGCCGAGCTCGCCCGCCGCATCGAGTCCGACTACGAGGGCGAGAACCTGCTGCTCGTCGGCGTGCTGAAGGGCGCGGTCATGGTCATGGCCGATCTCGCGCGTGAGCTGCGTCCGCACGTGAGCATGGACTGGATGGCCGTCTCCTCGTACGGTGCGGGCACCCAGTCGAGCGGCGTGGTGCGCATCGTGAAAGACCTCGACACCGACCTCACCGGGCGTCATGTGCTCATCGTCGAGGACATCATCGACTCGGGCCTCACGCTCAGCTGGCTGCTCGGCAACCTCGAGTCGCGCGGTGCCGAATCGGTCGAGATCTGCGCCCTCTTCCGCAAGCCCGATGCCGCGAAGGTCGAGGTCACCGTCAAGTACCTCGGCTTCGACATCCCGAACCAGTTCGTGGTCGGGTACGGGCTCGACTTCGCCGAGCGCTACCGCAACCTGCGCGACGTCGCGATCCTCGCGCCGCACGTCTACTCCTGAGCCCGCGGGCGCCCGCATAGCCCTCAGCGAACAGGGAGCCGACGCTCAGCAGTGCCAAGGTAGCCTTGCAGCACCATGAACATGAAGAAGATCCTGCGCGGGCCGATCATCTACATCCTGCTCGCGATCGTCGCCGTGTGGATCGGTTCGAGCCTCATCACCGCATCGGGTTTCCGTGAGGTCTCGACGCAGCAGGGCCTCGAACTCCTCGACGACGGCAAGGTGGCCGCCGTGAAGATCGTCGACGGCGAGAACCGGGTCGACCTCACCCTCGCCAAGGCCGACGAAGACCTCGGCACGCAGGTGCAGTTCTACTACGTGACCCCGCGCGGCCCCGACGTGATCGCCGCGGTCGACCAGGCGAACCCGGCCGACGGCTTCAACGACGAGGTGCCGCAGCCGAACTGGTTCCTCTCGATGCTCGGCATCCTCCTGCCGCTCGTGCTCATCGGCCTCTTCTTCTGGATCATGCTCTCGGGCATGCAGGGCGGCGGCAACCGCGTCATGCAGTTCGGCAAGTCGAAGGCGAAGCTCGTCTCGAAGGAGAGCCCCAAGGTCACCTTCGACGACGTCGCGGGCGCCGACGAGGCGATCGAGGAGCTCCACGAGATCAAGGAGTTCCTCAAGGAGCCGGCGAAGTTCCAGGCCGTCGGTGCGCGCATCCCGAAGGGCGTGCTGCTCTACGGCCCTCCCGGCACCGGCAAGACGCTCCTCGCGCGTGCCGTCGCGGGTGAGGCGGGCGTGCCGTTCTACTCGATCTCGGGCTCCGACTTCGTCGAGATGTTCGTCGGCGTCGGTGCGTCCCGGGTGCGCGACCTCTTCGAGCAGGCCAAGCAGAACGCGCCGGCCATCATCTTCGTCGACGAGATCGACGCGGTCGGTCGGCACCGCGGCGCCGGCCTCGGCGGCGGTCACGACGAGCGCGAGCAGACCCTGAACCAGCTCCTCGTCGAGATGGACGGCTTCGACCCGAAGACGAACGTCATCCTCATCGCCGCCACGAACCGGCCCGACATCCTCGACCCGGCGCTCCTGCGCCCCGGCCGGTTCGACCGGCAGATCGGCGTCGACGCCCCCGACCTCAAGGGCCGCCAGAAGATCCTCGAGGTGCACTCGAAGGGCAAGCCGCTCGCCAAGGGCGTCGACCTCGAGGTGCTCGCGCGCAAGACGCCGGGCTTCACGGGCGCCGATCTCGCGAACGTGCTCAACGAGGCGGCCCTGCTCACCGCTCGCTCGAACGCGCAGCTCATCGACAACCGCGCGCTCGACGAGGCCGTCGACCGCGTCATCGCCGGGCCGCAGCGACGGTCGCGCGTCATGAAGGACAAGGAGAAGCTCATCACGGCGTACCACGAGGGCGGCCACGCCCTCGCCGCGGCGGCGATGAACTACACCGACCCCGTCACGAAGATCACGATCCTCCCGCGCGGCCGTGCCCTCGGCTACACCATGGTGCTGCCGCTCGAAGACAAGTACTCCGTCACGCGCAACGAGCTGCTCGACCAGCTCACGTACGCGATGGGCGGCCGCGTCGCCGAGGAGATCGTGTTCCACGACCCGTCGACCGGCGCCTCCAACGACATCGAGAAGGCGACGTCGACGGCTCGCAAGATGGTGACCGAGTACGGCATGAGCGCGAACGTGGGCGCCATCAAGCTCGGGCAGTCGCAGGGCGAGGTCTTCCTCGGCCGCGACATGGGTCACCAGCGCGACTACTCCGAAGAGGTCGCCGAGAAGGTCGACGCCGAAGTGCGCACGCTCATCGAGCAGGCGCACGACGAGGCGTGGCAGGTGCTCAACGACAATCGGGACATCCTCGACCGGCTGGCCGCCGAGCTCCTCGAGCAGGAGACGCTCGACCACACGCAGATCGCCGAGATCTTCAAAGACGTGAAGAAGCTGCCCGAGCGCCCGCTGTGGCTCTCGAGCGACAAGCGCCCGGTCTCGGACCGGCCGCCCATCTCCTTCCCGACCGAGAAGATGCCGATCGACCAGGGCGCCGTCGACGGCGGCGTCGACTCCGGTCAGACGCCCGTCGAGGAGCCCGCAGCGAAGCGTGCGCCGCGCACCAAGCCGCGGCCCGCGACGGCCTGACCGTCCGTCGACCCGAGGAGGGGGTGCCATGGCCGGTGTCGACACCGGGCGCATCGAGCGCGCCGTGCACGAGATCCTCCTCGCCATCGGCGAGGACCCCGACCGGCCGGGGCTGCAGCGCACCCCGGCACGCGTCGCCGAGGCGTACGCCGACTTCTTCGGCGGGCTCGACGTCGACCCGCTGAGCCACCTCGCCGACTCGGTCCCGATCGGGGCGAGCGAGGCCGGAGTGCCTGCGACCTCCGACGCGGTCGTGCTGCGCGACCTCGCGTTCCGCTCGGTGTGCGAGCACCACCTGCTGCCTTTCGTCGGCACGGCGCACGTCGCCTATCTCCCGGGCGACCGGGTCGTCGGCCTCGGGCGCATCCCGGCGGTCGTCGACACCCTCGCCGCACGCCCCCAGCTGCAGGAACGGCTCGCCGAGGAGATCGCCGACGCCCTCGAGACCGGACTCGATCCGAAGGGCGTGCTCGTCGTGCTCGATGCCCAGCACCGCTGCGTGACGACCCGCGGTTCCCGGCAGGAGCGAAGCTCGACCGTGACGATCGCGAGCCGCGGCGCGCTCGCCGAACCCGCCGCCCGGGCCGAGATCATCGCCCTCATCGGATCGCACGGTGCCTGAACGGTCGATGCCCGCCGGGTATGAGCCCGACGACACGGGCACGCTCGTGATGGGCGTCGTCAACGTCACGCCCGATTCGTTCAGCGACGGGGGGCGTTGGTTCGACGCGGATGCCGCGATCGCCCACGGCGTCGAGCTCGTCGCCGACGGGGCCGACCTCGTCGACGTCGGCGGCGAGTCGACGAGGCCAGGAGCCGCGCGGGTCGAGCCCGACGAGGAACTGCGGCGGGTCGTCCCCGTCGTGCGTGAATTGGCGGCCCGCGGCATCCGGGTGAGCGTCGACACGATGCGTGCCGCGACCGCCCTGGCCGCCGTCGAGGCGGGCGCCGAGATCATCAACGACGTCTCGGCGGGGCTCGCCGACGACGCGATGGCGCCCATCGTCGCCGAGACCGGCGCCAGGTACGTGGCGATGCACTGGCGCGGCCACTCCGATCGCATGGACTCCCTCGCCGAGTACTCCGACGTCGCGACCGAGGTGCGCGACGAGCTCGCCCAGCGCGTCGACGCCCTCGTCGGCGCGGGGGTGGACACCGAGCGGCTCATCCTCGACCCCGGGCTCGGCTTCGCCAAGCGCGGCGAGCAGAACTGGGAGCTGCTCGGACGGCTCGACGTGCTCGCCGAGCTCGGACTCCCGATCCTCGTCGGCGCGTCGCGCAAGCGGTTCCTCGGGGCGATGCTGCCCGAGGGTGCGCCCGTCGAGGAGCGCGACCTCCCGACGGCCGTCATCAGCGTGCTCTCCGCTGAGGCCGGGGCATGGGGCGTGCGTGTGCACGACGTGCGCTCGACGCGGCGCGCACTCGACGTGCTCGGTGCGTGGCAGAGTGGACGACGTGGCTGAGACACGTGACCGCATCACCCTCACGGGCCTGCGCGTGCGCGCGCACCACGGCGTCTTCGAGTTCGAGCGGGCCGAGGGCCAGGAGTTCGTCATCGACGTCTCGGTCGCGGTCGATCTCGCGGCGGCGGCATCCGGCGACGACCTGGGGCGCACGGTGCACTACGGCGAGCTGGCCGAGGCGGTGGTCGCCGCCGTCGAGCGTGATCCCGTCGACCTCATCGAGACGGTCGCCGAGCGCGTGGCATCCGTCGCCCTCGCCCACCCCGCGGTGCAGGAGGCCGAGGTCACGGTGCACAAGCCGCAGGCGCCCATCACCGTGCCCTTCGCGGATGTCGCGGTGACGATCGTGCGGGGCCGCGCATGACGCGGGCCGTGATCGCCTTCGGCGCCAACCTCGGCGACCGCGAGGCGACGATCGCGTCGGCGACCCGGGCCATCGCCGAGACGGAGGGCATCACCCTGGTCGCCGTGTCGCCCGTCTACGAGACGCCGGCGATCAAGGACTCGGGTGTCGACCACGAGGCGCCGGGATATCTCAACGGCGTGGTCGTCGTCGAGACCTCGCTCGAGCCGCACGCGCTGCTCGACCTGCTGCAGGCCGTCGAGGCGAGCCATGGCCGTGTGCGCAGCGAGCACTGGGGCGACCGCACGCTCGACCTCGACCTCATCGACATGGCGGGGGTGCGCGTCGCCGACGAGCGACTCGTGCTGCCGCATCCGCGCGCGTGGGAGCGCGCCTTCGTGCTGCAGCCGTGGCTCGACGTCGACCCTTCCGCCGAGCTCACCGGGCGCGGCTCGGTGGCCGGCCTGCGCGCCGAGGCTCGCGACGAAGTGGTGCGCCGATGAAGCGCACGCACGCGTCGGCGGTCATCGCCTTCGCCCTCGCCGGCATCGTCGTGGGCTACCTCGGCGATCTCGCCGTCGTGTCGTCCGGCCAGAAGGCGATCGTGCCGCCGATCTCGCTCGCCGTGACGCTCACGGGCGTCGCGCTCGTCGTCGTCTTGCTCGCATGGCCCATCCGTCGCGCGGTGAAGGGCAAGGCGACGAAGCACCTCGACCCGTTCCGGGCCATGCGCGTCGCGGTGCTCGCCAAGGCGTGCAGCCTGAGCGGCGCCCTCCTCTTCGGGTTCGGGCTCGGCATCTCGCTCTTCCTGGTGACGCGCAGCGTCGTGCCGGCGGCCGGCACGGTGTGGCTCGCACTCGCGACGGCCATCGGTGCCGCGCTCCTGCTCGCGGGCGGGCTCCTCGCCGAGTTCTTCTGCACGCTTCCCCCCGACGACACCGAACCCGAGGAAGAAGAGCACGCGCATGCCTGAAGTCCGCGACGACGCCGAGCCGACGCCTGCCGCGTCGCCCGAGGCCGGGGCCGCCGGGTCCGCGGG
>JAPSJT010000150.1 GCA_031178045.1 Agromyces sp. | reverse complement strand
TGGGCGGTGTACTACGACGACTCGCAGCACGTCTCGATGACGGGGCTCATCCACAAGCCCGTGCTCGAGCAGTACTGGAAGACGAACTTCTTCCCGATGAGCGCCTTCTACGAGGCCTGCCGGGCGGGCACGCTCCCGGCCTACGCCTTCGTCGAGCCGCGCATGGTCTACGACCACAACGACATGCACCCGCCCGTCGGGACGGAGCGCACGACCGACGTCGACGGCGTCACCGTCACGGGCGGGGCGATCTCCGATGTGCGCGCCGGCGAGGCGCTGCTGCACCGCGTCTACTCGGCGGTGCGGGATGCCGCGACCCCCGACGGCTCGAACGCGATGAACACGATGCTCCTCATCACGTTCGACGAGCACGGCGGAACCTTCGACCACGTGCCGCCACCGGCGGCGACCCCGCCCGACGACGGCGGCGCCGGAGAGATGGGCTTCGGCTTCGATCGGCTCGGGCTGCGCGTGCCGGCGATCGCGATCTCGGCGTACACGCCCGCGCGAACGGTGGTCAACGGGCTGCACCACCACGGTTCGGTCATCAGCACGCTCACCGGCAAGTACCAGCTCGATCCGCTCACCGCACGCGACACGGATGCCGCGACCATCGACGACGCCGTCACCCTCGACACGCCCAGGCAGCCGGGAACCTGGCCGCACACGCTCTCGCAGTACACGCCGACGAATCCCGAGTCCGACCCGGTGCCGAGCGGCCAGGACGACCGTCCGCTGAGCCCGCCCGGACGTGGGCTCTTGGGACTGCTCGGCGCGCACGCCGGAACCGACGACCCCCAGCCGAAGACGTACCGGCAGGCGCACGACTTCCTCGAGAAGCACGGCAAGGGGCTCTTCGGACCGGGCTAGGTTCCCGGCGTCACCGCGTACTCGGCGGCGGCCCTCGCGACCTTGTCGACGTAGTCGTTGTCGTGGTTGTACGAGTACACCGCGGCACGCCATCCCTCGGCACTCGTCATCGGACCCGACGCGCAGAGATACCGTGCCGCGGCCAGCGCGGCGTCGTCGATCTGGTTCGGGTCGGCCGACCCGTCGCCGTTCCCGTCGGCGCCCCACCTCGCCCAGGTCGAGGGGATGAACTGCATCGGCCCGACCGCCCGATCCCACGTGGCGTCACCGTCGAGAAGTCCGCCATCGGTGTCCCTGATGGTCGCGACCCCGTCACCGTCGAGGGCGCGGCCGACGATCGCGGGCTGCGGGTAGCCGTGCTCGTCGAGGCCCGTTCCCCCGTGGCTGCCATGGCCCGACTCGATCCTCCCGATCGCGGCGATGGTCGCCCAGTCCACGCCGCACTCGGGCGCTTCCTCTGCGATCGAGACGTGCGCGAGGGCGTACGCCGAGAGCGCCCGCATCGGGATCTGCGTCGCGTCGGCGACCCGCGACATCCAGTCGGATTCGACCTCGGGCATCGGGGTGATCGTCGACCCCGTCGGGTCGGTCACCTCCGCCCGGTCCGCCGGCGCCGTCGTCGGGTCGGACTCCCCTGCGTCGGGCTCGGCCTGCTCCGTCGGCGAGACGATCGGCGGCAACGCCACGCGCGTTCCGTTCGCAAGGGGCGCCTCGAACCCGGTCGGCTTGGCAGCGAGTCCCACCACATTGACCGCGACGACCGCGCCGATCGCCAACCCGATGACGCCGACGGAGAGTCCGGCGTAGCCCAGCGCACGACGCGCGAGCTGCCACCCGGCCGCCGACCCGCGCACTCCGATGAGACGGCGCTCGTCGATGTCGTCGGCGTCGGAATCGTCGTGCCATGACATCGGTGAATCGCTCCGTTCGGGCGTTCGTGAGGGGTGGCTGCCCGGTCGGTCGGACTGACGGGACTCGGATGCCGAACGCCGTCATCGACCTGATCCTCAAGGGTACGCTCCGCATCGTGAACCGGCTAGGGCGAGACGCAGGCGATCGGAACGCGGGGCGGCCTCAGCGCCTCGGTGTCCACCCGAACGGCAGCGGACCGTCGACGTCGGCGCGTTCGAGGTCCGCTTGCGCCGACCACCCCTGCGCGGCATCCGTCGTATCGAAGCCGCCGCGCGCGACGCGGAAGCCCACGTCCTCGTGGTGCATGCGCGGCGCGCCACCGCGGCGGGTCGACGCACGCACACTCCACGCGTCATCCGCGAACCCGCCGCCGCGGAAGACGCGGTACGTGTCGTAACGTGCCGGGTCGAGCAGGTCCCAGCACCACTCCCACACGTTCCCGAGCGTGTCGAACAGGCCGTTGAGGTTCGGATGCCTGCCGCCCACGTCCTGCGGGGTCGTCACGCCGTCGGCGCTCGTCCAGGCGATCTCCGCCAGCGGTCCGTAGTGCGGCCCCGTCGACCCCGCCCGGCAGGCGAACTCCCATTCCGCCTCGGTGGGGAGCCGGTACCCGTCGGCGTCGACGTGCCACGTGACGTCCTCGCCGTCGAAGGTGTACGCCGAGGCGAGCCCTTCCCACTCGGATGCCGCATTGCAGAACCGGATCGCGCGCTGCCAGCTGACGTCCGTCGCCGGACGGCGCGGATGCGACGCCGTCTCGCCGAGCATCTCGGCGAGCTGCTCCTGGGTGACCGGGAACACACCGATCTCGAACGGCTCGAGGTCGACGCTCCAACGCACCTTGCGACGCGCGTCGTGGAGGGCGACGGTGCCGCCGTCGATGCGGGCGAGCTCGATATCCATACCGGTGCAGTCTCGCACGGGACTGCACCGGTCGGCGGCCGGGTCAGATCGCGGGCGGTGCGCCGGGATCCGCCGTGAGCAACGAGGCCGCCCGGCGCAGATTCGGGTCGGCGTCACTCGACCATCGGTCGACGATCCGTCGGGCGCGGGATGCCTCGCCGCCCTCGAGTCGCGCGAGCAGCGGACGCACGACCTCGGTGGCGAGAGGGTCGACGAGCTCGCGCACGCGCCCGTCGCGGAAGAACTGCTCGAGCCGGGTGAAATCGCCGGCGCTCAGTGTCCCCACTTGCTCCTGCAGGAGCACGATCGCGGCGAGCCGTCGTTCGAACACCGGTTCCGACCAGAGCTCCGCGGCGAGCGCGGTGACCTCGTCATGGCTCAGGCCTCGATGCCGCCGCAGCGCGTCGCGCACCGTTCCGCGCACCGCCCCCATCGAGGCGCCGTAGAAGCGCAGGTGGCCGCCGATCCGTTCGGCGTCCGCTTCCGCGCGCGCCTCGGATCCCTCGAGCTGGAGCGTGCGGTCGATGAACTCGCCGGCTGCGGTCGTCATCCTTCGATCATGTCGCGCACCCCGAGCGCGTCGAGTCGCTTCGGATCAGCGAGCACCTCGAGACCGACGATGCGGTCGCCCTCGACGTCGAACGCCATGATCGAGACGACGCGGCCCTGCATGACCGCGGCGACGCCGGGCCGACCGTCGATGAGGATCGGCGTCGAGTGCGCCGCGAGGCGAGCCGAGAGCACGGCCTGCTCCGCGATGGCACGCGCGCCCTCGACTCGCTGGGTCGACGTGCCGTAGTCGGCATGGAGCACCGCGCCGTCGTCGAGCAGCTCGAGCAGCGCGCCGAGGTCGCCGTGCCGGGCGGCGGCGAGCCACGCGGCGACGATGCGACGTCCGCGTTCCCGATCGGGGCGAGCAGGCTGCTCCGCGCCCCGCACGCGGCGGCGGGCGCGCGAGGCGAGTTGGCGAGCCGCCTCGGGCGAGCGATCGAGCACCGCGGCGATCTCATCGAACGACTGGCCGAACACGTCGTGCAGCACGAGCGCGATTCGCTCGGCCGGGCTGAGGGTCTCGAGCAGCACGAGCAGGGCGACACTCACCTGATCGCTGCGCACGACGAGCTCAGCTGGATCGGCGTCCATCGCGACCGGTTCGTCACGCCACGGTTCGACCTGCCACGAGTGTTCGCGCTTTCGCCGCGGCGCCCGCAACTGGTCGAGGCTGATTCGCGACACCACGGTCGTGAGCCAGGCCTCGAGGTTGTCGATGCCGGCGGCATCCGCTCGCTCGAGGCGAAGCCAGGTCTCCTGCACGGCGTCTTCGGCGTCGGCTGCCGAACCGAGCAGCTGCGTCGCGATCGCCCGTAGTCGTGGCCGCTCCGTCTCGAATCGCCGCGCGAGCATCCTTCGATCCGTCATGTCACATCTCCTCGAGTCCGATCGTCGGGATGTCGACGAGGCAACGCCCTCGTCTGTGACATGAGAGGACTCCACCATGAACGCACCTCTGCTCGTGACCGGCGGCACCGGCAACATCGGCCGCCGGGTGGTGCCGCTGCTGCGCGAGGCGGGCCGCGACATCCGGATCCTATCGAGGCACCCTCGCGCGGCCGAAGCCGGTGTCGAGCACGTGCAGGGCGACACGGTCGCCGGGCGCGGCCTCGCCGCCGCGCTCGACGGCGTGGAGGTCGTAGTGCATCTCGCCGGCGGCGCGAAGGGCGATGACGCCGCTGCTCGCAACCTCGCGGCCGCTGCGCGTCAGGCCGGGGTGCGCCACCTCGTGCTCATCTCGGTGATCGGCGCCGACCGCATGCCCATCGGCTACTTCCGAGCGAAGGCCGAGGCCGAGCGGGTCATCGCCGGGTCGGGTGTGCCGTGGACGGTGCTGCGTGCCGCACAGCTGCACGACTTCGTGCTGCCGGTCGCGAGGTCGATGGCGCGGATGCCGCTGCTGCCGGTGCCCGGCGGCCTGCGCTTCGAGCCGGTGCACGGCGACGAGGTTGCGGCGCGGCTCGCGGAGCTCGCCCTCGGCGCGCCCGCCGGTCGCGTCGCCGACCTCGCCGGACCCGAGGTGCTCGACGTGCCGCGGCTCGTCGCGGCGTACGCCGGGGCGACCGGCGCGCGGCAGCGAGGCGGTCGCCTGCCGATCCGCCTGCCGGGCGCCGTCGGGCGTGCGTACCGCGCCGGTGCGAACCTCGCCGGCGAGGGTGCGGAACGGGGCCTCCGGGGCTGGAGCCAGTTCCTCACCGAGCATGAGGCGTCGGTCGTTCGGTCGTGAGCGGAGCGTCGGAGCACGGTGCTACGTTCGGGAGGATCCGCCGACGACAGGAACGAGCCCCCATGATCACCGTGCACCTTCGCTACGAGATCGACCCCGACAAGGTCGCCGAGTTCAAGGAGTACGGGCAACGTTGGATCCGTCTCGTCACGAAGCTCGGCGGGGTGCACCATGGCTACTTCCTGCCGAGCGAGGGCGACAGCGACGAGGCCTTCGCGCTCTTCACGTTCCCCTCGCTGAGCTTGTACGAGGAGTACCGGACGGCGTCGTTCGCCGACCCCGAGTGCCTCGCCGCCGTCGAATACGCGAAGCAGACGAAGTGCATCCGCCGCTACGAGCGGCGCTTCCTGACACCGGTGTTCGAGTAGGCACAGTTCGGATCCGACGCGCGATCGGGAAGCCGCCGAGTAACGTGAGGCGGGTGTCGATCCGAACCGAGCCAACCGACCTCCACGACTCGATGCGGCCCTCGCCGATGAGGGCGTGGCTTCCACCACTCCTCGGGGTCGCCGCCGCGATCGCGGGCCTCCTGCCCTGGCTCGTCACCGGCATGCGACTGCCGCTGCAGAACCTCTGGGCGACCGAGACGCTGCCCGAGCACATGCCGATCGTGCTGCTGCCCTTCAGCCAGTACGCGTTGACGCGAATCGCCGCGTTGCTCGTGACGGGCGCCGCTGCGGCGGCGATCGTCGCCCGGGCCACCAGTCGGCGCCGGCCGCGGGGCGGCGTGATCGCCATCTTCGTCGGCCTCCTCGCCACGCAGGTGATCGCGGCGGCGCAGACCGCGACGGTGGTCCGCGAGGGGCTCGACGACCGCGGGGCATCCGATCTGTACTTCGCCGCCGTGCTCGCCGTCGTCGTGCTCGCGATCATCGTCGGTGCGGCGGTGTTCTGGCTCGTCGCCACGGCCCCGCGAGCGGGAGCCCTCATCGGGCTCAGTATCGCCGCGATCCTCTTCGGATCGTGGATCAATGGCCTCCTCGCGCCGTTCGGCACGCAGCCGGCCGAGGCGATCGGCGCCGTCCTGGATCTGACTCGATGGGTTCCGGCGATCCTCGTCGGCATCGCGATCGCCTGGTGCGGGCTCGGCACGGTCGGCCGCGTGATCGCTGCCGTGGTCAGCCTGCTCCTGTTGTGGACCGGGCCCGCGCTCATGACGGGCGTCACGAACGCCGCCGGCAG
>JAPSJT010000149.1 GCA_031178045.1 Agromyces sp. | reverse complement strand
CGGCACGGATGCCGCCGGCTCGGCGCCGATCTCGAGCAGCGCGCCCGGCGTGATCGGCTCGGGCCCGATGCCTGCGAGCGTGTCTCGCGAGCGGGACCCGAGCGCCGCGGGCACCTCGATTCCGCCCCGCACCGCGAGCAGGTAGCGGATGCCGCGCTCCGCGACCCCGATCTCGAGCACGGCCCCGTCGTGGGCGCGGGCGGCGGTGTACGGCGGCACCGGACGCCCGTCGAGCCGGATGCTCCCCGAGGCGCCGGTCACCGCGAACCACGCCTCGCCCTCGAACCGGCCCGCGAACCCGCCGACGAGCAGTTCGAGCGCCGCGGCTCCGTCGGGGTTGCCGACGAGCCGGTTCGCCAGGGCGAGCGCCGCCCGGTCGAGCGCGCCCGAACCCGTGACGCCGAGGTGCGCGAGTCCCGGCCGGCCGAGGTCCTCGACGAGCGCGAGGGCGCCGGGTCGCTCGACGCGCAACCGGGTCATGCGAGCTCGACCGTCCCGGCGCGCGACGCGGCACGCATCGACTCGAACCGCACCCGACGACCTGGGGCCAGCAGCGCCGGCGACTCGGCGTCGGGATCCCACAACGTCGCGTCGGTGCGTCCGATGAGCCGCCACCCGCCGGGGCTCTGGCGGGGATAGGCGCCGCTGAACGCGCCGGCGAGCGCGACCGAGCCTCTCGGCACCCTTGGCCGAGGGGCGTCGAGCCGCGGCACCTCGAACGGCCAGTCATCGCTCACGAGGTAGCCGAAGCCCGGCGCGAAGCCGATGAACGCCACCCGCCACTCGGCGGCGGTGTGCCTGGCGACGAGCGACTCGGACGAGACCCCGAGCAGCGCCGCCGTCGTGTCGAGGTCGTCGCCGTCGTACACGACGGGAACCGTCGCCGGTGCGGTCGACGCCCCCATGGCTCGTGAGCCGCCCTCGGCGGGGATACGTCGCACCCACGTCGCAGCCGACTCGAGGGCGAGCCGCCGAGGGTCGATCGCGACGAGCAGCGTGCGAGCCGCCGGCACGAGCTCGACCACCCCCGGCCTCGCCTCGGCGGCGAGGGCGTCGTGCAGGGCGAGCACCTCCTCGAGCGAGTCGCACTCGACGAGCAGAGCGGCGTCGCCGCTCGGAAGCAGTCGTCGGCTCACGCGAACGACCGGATCTCGACCCCGGCGCCCTCGAGCGCCGCCCGCACGGCCCGCGCCATCGCGACGGCGCCCGGCGTGTCGCCGTGGAGGCACAGGGAGTCGGGCGCGAGCTCGACGCGGCTGCCGTCGTCGGCCGTGATGCCGCCGGTCTCGGCGAGCTCGAGCGCGCGGTCGGCCGCGGCGGCGGGGTCGTCGACGATCGCCCCCGGCTCGCCCCTGGGCACGAGTGAACCGTCGGCGACGTAGCCCCGGTCGACGAAGGCCTCTCGCGCGAAGCGGAGCCCAGCGGCATCCGTCGCCCGCTCGATCTCGCTCGACGGCGGCCCGAGGATCGGCAGAGTCGGATCGTAGGCGGCGAGCGCCTCGGCGAAGGCCCGCGCCGCGACGTCATCGCTCGCGAGCCGGTGGTAGAGCGCCCCGTGCGCCTTCACGTAGCGCACCCGCACGCCTGCGGCCCGGGCGACGCCGTCGAGCGCGCCGAGCTGCGCGAGGAGTTCGGCCGCGAGCTCGGCGGGACTCGTGTCGAGGGCCCGCCGTCCGAATCCGACGAGGTCACGATAGCCGGGGTGGGCGCCGAGCGCGACGCCGTGCCGGGCCGCCCGTACGGCGCTCTCGGCCATCGTCGCCGGATCGCCCGCATGGAACCCGCACGCGACGTTGGCACTCGAGACGAGCGCGAACATCGCCTCGTCGTCGCCGACGCGCCAGGCCCCGAACGACTCGCCGAGGTCGCTGTTCAGGTCGATCGAGCGCCGCATCCTCCCATTCTGCCGAAGCTGCGGTCAGACTGGGGTGGGGGTGATCCGGATGCCGCAGTCGACGCGTTCGCGACGGTGGATGCTCGGCGCGGCGGTGCTGGCCGCGCTCGGGCTCGCCGGGTGCACCGGTGCGCCCGCACCCACCCCGTCCGTGCTCCCCTCCGCGGCGCCTCCGACGGCGACGCCGACGCCGACGGCCCCCTTCGAGCCGCCTCCGGTGCTGCAGCCGGCGGGAGCGCCCGAGGTGATCGCCGAGGGGCTCGACGCCCCCTGGTCGATCCTCCGCCTGCCGGGCGGCGGCGTGCTCGTGAGCGAGCGCGACACGGCGAACATCGTCGAGGTGCTCGCCGACGGCTCGCTGCGGGTCGCCGCGACCGTGCCCGGCGTCGTGCCGGGCGGAGAGGGCGGCCTCCTCGGCCTCGCCCATCTTCCGGGCGAGACCGACCGTCCGGCCTACGTCTACGCGTACTTCACCGCGGCATCCGACAACCGCATCGTGCGGATGCCGCTCACCGGCGCGCCGGGCTCGCTCGGCCTCGGCGCCGCCCAGGACGTGCTCACCGGCATTCCCAAGGCGGGCAACCACAACGGCGGGCGCATCGCGTTCGGGCCCGACGGCTTCCTGTACGCGACCGCCGGCGACGCGGGCGACCGCGATGCCGCGCAGGACCCCGCCTCCCTGTCGGGCAAGATCCTGCGGATGACGCCCGAGGGGCAGCCGGCACCCGGCAACCCCTTCGGCAATCACACCTACTCGTTCGGGCACCGCAATCCGCAGGGCCTCGCGTGGGACGCGCGCGGCGAGCTCTGGGCCGCCGAGTTCGGGCAGAACACCTGGGACGAGCTCAACCGCATCGCACCGGGCGGCAACTACGGCTGGCCCGTCGTCGAGGGGCAGGCGGGCGATGCCCGGTTCGTGGACCCCTTGCAGCAGTGGCCGACGTCCGAGGCGAGTCCGAGCGGCCTCGCGATCGTCGGCGACACGCTCTTCCTGGCGGCGCTTCGCGGCGAGCGCCTCTGGTCGATCGCTCCCGCGACCGCCGGGGCCGCACTCGGCTCGACACCGTGGTTCCCGGGCGAACTCGGACGACTGCGGGATGCGGCGGCCGGGCCCGACGGTGAGCTCTGGATCCTCAGCAACAACACCGATGGGCGCGGGGCTCCCCGACCCGGCGACGACCGGCTCTACCGGGTGCCGCTCGCCCCCGGCTGACGGCCCGGGAGGCCCCCGAGAACGTGCCTCCCCCGTGACACCGGGCGGCGGTACGCTCATCCCATGGCGGATCTGGAGCGGGTGCGGCGGTGGGCCGACGCGCTCATCGTGCTGCATCTCGACCCCGCCGTATGGAGCTTCGGGTTCGACAACGCGAAGAAGCGAGCCGGGCTCTGCAACTACACCGAGAAGCGCATCTCGGTCTCGCGCTACCTCGCGGCGCGCTACGACGACGACGAGATCCACCAGATCCTGCTGCACGAGGTGGCCCACGCCATTGCGGGCCCCCGCGCGGGCCACGGCCCGAAGTGGGCGGCGATCGCCGCCGACCTCGGCTACATCGGCCGCCGCACGCACGACGGCGAGGTCGCCCACGAGCTCGCGCCGTGGGTTGGCCGGTGCCCCGCAGGTCACGAGCATTTCCGCTACCGTGAACCTCATCGCCCGTTGAGCTGCGGACTCTGCCGCCGCGGCTTCGACCAGGCGAACCTCATCGTCTGGCGCTTTCGCGAGATCTCGCCGGCGATGCGGCGGCGGGCCGCGAGCGCGGCCGCCGGCTGAGTCGCCGCCTCGGCCGGGCCGACACCGTGCGCCCGGCACGATGACGCGGAAGATGCGACGGACGCGGCGACCGTCTCCGACAGGATTGGTCGCATGCCCGTCTCCACCGTCTCGATCCCCGTCGGGCAATGGCTCACCTCCGTCGAGGGCACCCGCTGGTGGTTCGACTCCGGTTCGTTCGCCCTCGACTTCGCCTACACGGGTCCGATCGCGGGCGACCAGCTCACCGAGCGGCTGCACGCTCCCGACGACCTCACGCACTGGCTCCGCGAGCGATTCCCGGTGGCCATCGGCGACGCCCGCTCACGCGACCTCTTCGACGCCGTCGCCCTGCGCGACGCGATCGGCCGAATGGCGCTCGCGGCCGCACAGGACGAGCCGGCTCGCACGGCCGACATCGACATCGTGAACCTCTATGCGGCGACTCCCGACATCCCTCCGACCCTCGAGGGCGGTTCCCGGCAGGCGGGCCGGTCGGTGCAGTCGGTCGGCCAGGCGCTCTCGACGATCGCCCGCGACGCCGTCGACCTCTTCGACCGGGCGAACGCCGAACGGATCCGGGAGTGCAGCGGCGGCGACTGCGCGATCGTCTACCTCGACACCTCCCGAGCGGCGACCCGGCGGTGGTGCTCGATGCAGCGGTGCGGCAACCGGGCGAAGGTGCGGGCGCATCGCGCCCGCAAGGCGGTGCGGGCCGCGGCCTGAGCGTCCGCGCGGATCCCGCGCGCGGCTCACTCCGCCTGGAACCGGTCCCCTTGCAACACGGGGACGACTCGCGTCACGTCGAGCTCGGTGGCGAGGCGCACCTCGGCTCGGCGGCCCGACGCCGCGAGCTCGGCGCCCCGGCCAGAGGCGCCCACGAGGTGCACGACGGCCTTGCGCAGTCCCTCGTACGCCGCACACGCCACCGCGGCCTCTGGCGAGGTGTGGTCGATGCCGAGCGCGATGAGTGCGTCGACGACGGCACCGGCGGTGAGCTGGTCGCCGATGCCGGCGAGCGGTGCGCTCGGCGCATCCGCGGCATCCGCGGCGTCTGTGGCACCAGAGGCAACCGCCCCGCCGACCGCGACGATCGCGACGATCGTGCGCTCGCCGCGCTGCTCCTGCAGTGCGAGCACGCGCTCGGCCACGGCCGTGCGGTTGCGGAGCGAGGCCGCGATCACGACGGCCTCGTCGTCGATGGGCGCGCCATCGAGTGCGGCGGCGAGCGCCCCGTCGAGCGGCGACGGATCACCGGCCTCGGCGGCGAGCACGACCGACGTCGTGGCGAGCAGCGCGTCGACGAGCACGACGACATGGGCCCCCGGTGCGATGCGTCGCGCGCCGGCCGCGCCCCAGTCGAACCGCACCTGATACCTGGCCTGCGCGAACGGCGCCGTCGAATCGGTCACCGCGACAGGCTACCGTCCGCCGCCCATGACGTCGTAGGCGGCGAGCGCTTCGGCGTCGCTCGCCCGCGCCGCTGCGCGCCGGGCCGCATCGAGGGCGGCGACGGGGTCGGCCTCCTGCCGGGCGACGAGCAGCTGGCGCTCCGCCTCCGCGAGCCGGGTGCGGGCATCGGCGCCGATCCGTGCGCCGCCGCGCTCGATCGCCGCTCGGGCGACGCGCGCCTGGCTCTCGGCGATCGCGATCGCCCCACCGAGCGCGCCTCGGGCTCCATCGAGCCGTCCCTGCGCGTTGCGTGCCGTCGCACGTGCCACCTCGAGCCGATCGCGGGCGGCGCGGAGCCGGTCGCGCGCGGCGAACGGGTCGCCGGCGACCTCGGCGCGCCTCGCCAGCACCGCCGACGCGTCGCCGATGGCCGCGCCGAGCTCGGCCTGCGCGTCGCGGTCGTCGTGCACGTCGCGCTCGCGTCGCGCCGCCGCGAGCTCCTCGTCGAGCGCGGCGGCCGCCCGCGCGGCATCCGATTCCGCGGTCGTCAGTTCGAGCTCGACACCCTCGATCCCGGCGAGTTCGGAAGCGGCGCGGGCGAGCTGGTCGGCCGCGACCCCCGCGAGCTCCGCCGCGGGCTCGGCACGCGCGAGACGGACCTCGGCACCGTCGAGGGCGGTCCGGGCGTCGGCGAGCGCGGCGTCCACGCGAACGCACGCCGCGTGCGCCCCGCCGAGGGCGGTCGGGGCGAACCTCGTGCCGAGGCGCTCGATCGTCGAGCCGGCCTCCGAACGCCGGGCAGCGAGCCGCGCGAGATCCTCACGCAGCGCGGGCACGTCGGCGCCCACCTCCCGCTCCGCCCGGCGACGGGTCGTCAGCGCGGCATCCGCTTCGCCGACCTCGGCGAGCGCGGATTCGCAGAGCCCGACGATCCGCTCGCTCCAGCTGCGCCGCTCGGCCGCACCGTCGGGCTCGGCGTCGTCGAGGCGCTGCTGCAGCAGGAACGCCTCGCGCAGCCGTCGCCGGGCCGTCTCGAGCGACTCGCGCACTTCTCGGGCGACGGATGCGCCGAACTGCGCCTCGGCGAACGCGACCTCGCGGTCGGCCTCGCGCACGGCGGTGTCCGCCTGCAC
>JAPSJT010000148.1 GCA_031178045.1 Agromyces sp. | reverse complement strand
GCGCTGTGGACGACTTCGCCCGCGTCCTGCGGAACCGGTTCTTCCGCATGGGCGACAGCACGGACGAGATCCTCAGCGAATTCGCCCGGCAGCATCGGCAGTCGCCGGCCGTGGTGCAGCCGTGAGCTGGGCCGCTCCCGATTCAGCCTCGGGGCGGAGCGAGCTCCGCCGGCGGGCGGATGACGCCCTCCCGGCACGCCCAGTAGCGTGAGCCGCGTGAGCGACGAACGGGGCGACCTCAGCACATCAGGTACGGCGGATGCCGCAGCGACGCCGGCGACGGATGCCGCTCTGGCAACGTTCGATCGCCGCGAGCACGTGCCATGGCCCGCGGTCGCCGTGTTCGCGGTGACGTCGTGCGGGCTCGCCTGGCTCGTCGCGCTGCCGCTGTGGCTGCGCGGCATGGGGATGTCCGACCCGCTGGTCACGGTGTTCGCGGTCGTCATGATGCTGACGCCGGCGCTCGCGACGATCGCCGCGCTGCTCGTCGAACGGCGGCAGCGCGGGAGGCGCGGCGCCCGCGGCATCCTGCGCGATCTCGGGATGTGGCCGCTGCGACCCGTCGGGCGCACGGTCGGACTGTCGGTGACCGCGATCGTCGCGATGCCGCTGCTCGTGGCGATCGGACTGCTCGTCGTGGGACTGGTCGGACTCGCCGAATTCGACCTCGTCGGCTTCTCGGGCTTCGCCGCGCAGCTGGAGGCGATGGCGCCCGGAGAGGTCGTGCCGCCGGTCGGCCTCCCGCCGATCGGCCTCCTCGTCGCGATGCAACTCGCGGCCATTCCCCTGGGCGCGCTGATCAACGCGCCGTTCGCATTCGGCGAGGAGGTCGGCTGGCGCGGCTGGCTGCTGCCCGCCCTCCTGCCGCTCGGCACGTGGCCGGCGCTGCTGCTCTCGGGGGCGTTCTGGGGCTTCTGGCACGCGCCGCTCATCCTGCTCGGCTACAACTTCGGGCTCACCGACGTCTCCGGCGTGCTGCTCATGATCCTCTCGTGCAGCCTGCTCGGGGTGCTGCTCGGGTGGACGCGACTGCGCACCGCATCGGTGTGGCCCGCGGTGTTCGGGCACGGCGCCTTCAACGCGTCGGCGGGGCTCGGTGCGCTGCTCGTCGCGGCGGGGTCGCCGATTCCACCGGCGTGGCTCGCCGGACCGCTCGGCCTCATCATGTGCGCGGTGTTCGCCGTCGTCGCGGCCGCGCTCGTGATCGCCGGTCAGTTCCGCCGCGAGCGGCTCGAGGCGCGCCTCGGCTGAGGGCGCCACGCCCCGGGATCGGGTTCAGGCGGTCTCGAAGTAGAGGTGCGTGTGCAGGCGGCACCGTTCGTTGAACGCCGACCCGCAGTGCGGGCAGGCGTCGGCGGCGAGGTACGCGTCGATCGTCAGTTCGGTGCGGCACACTCCGCAGAGCACGGCCCGTTCGCCGCGCTCGCCGAGCGGCCACTGCGTCGCCGGGTGGTCGGCGGACTCTTCGTGGCAGCGGTGGCACGGGTAGTACTCGCCGCAGCACGCGAACCGGATCGCGACGATGTCGACCTCGGTGCGGTAGTGCACGCAGCGGGTCTGCTCGTCGACGACGGGTCCGAGGACCCGCACCCCGGTCACCTCCCGAGCACCGCCTCGAGGCTCTCGCGCACGATGCCGAGGCCGCGAGCGAGCTCCTCCTCGGTGATCGTGAGCGCGGGCAGGAACTTCAGCACCTCGTCGAAGGCGCCCGAGGTCTCGATCACGAGCCCTCGGCGGAACGCCTCGGCCGAGATGCGGCCGGCGAGCGTACGGTCGGCGTCGCAGGCGAGCCCGTACATGAGCCCCCGGCCGCGCACGACGAAGTCCTGCTCGGGGTGGGCGGCGGCGATGCGCTCGAGCTCGGCGGCGAGCAGCGCCGACTTCGCGGCGACGCCGTCGACGAACGCCGAGTCGGCCCAGTACGTCTCGAGCGCGACACGCGCCGAGACGAAGGCGAGGTTGTTGCCGCGGAAGGTGCCGGTGTGCTGTCCGGGCTTCCACACGTCGACGTCGGGCCGCAGCAGCACGAGCGACATCGGCAGGCCCGAGCCCGAGATCGACTTCGAGATCGTGACGAGGTCGGGCACGATGCCCGACTCCTCGAAGGCGAAGAACGCGCCGGTGCGACCGACGCCGGCCTGGATCTCGTCGAGGATGAGCAGGATGCCGCGCTGCTCGGTGAGGGCGCGGAGCCGCTGCAGCCACGAGGCACTCGCGACGTTGATGCCGCCCTCGCCCTGCACCGCCTCGACGATGACGGCGGCGGGCAGGTCGACGCCCGAGCCCGGGTCGTCGAGCATCTTCTCGAGCAGGTCGAGCGTGTCGACGCCGGCGCCGAGGTAGCCGTCGTAGGGGAGGCGCACGACGTCGTCGAGGCCGACGCCCGCCGCTCCGCGGTAGTGGCTGTTGCCGGTCGCGGCGAGGGCGCCGAGGCTCAGGCCGTGGAACGCGTTCGTGAAGGCGACGACCGTCGACCGACCGGTCGCCTGGCGGGCGACCTTGAGCGCTGCCTCGACCGCGTTCGCACCCGTCGGGCCCGTGAACTGCAGCTTGTGGTCGAGCCCGCGCGGCTCGAGCACGAGCCGCTCGAACGCCTCGATGAACGCCTTCTTCGCCGAGGTCGCCATGTCGAGCCCGTGGACGATGCCGTCGCGCTCGAGGTACTCGATGATCGCGCTCGTGAACGCCCGGTTGTTGTGGCCGTAGTTCAGCACTCCCGCGCCGGCGAAGAAGTCGAGGTACTCGCGGCCGTCGGCGTCGATGAGGGTGGAGCCCACGGCGCGATCGAAGACGGTCGGGAACGAGCGGATGTATCCGCGCACCTCGGATTCACGGCGATCGAAAACGTCCAGGGCCGCGGCGTCGCTCATGGCAGGCGTGCTCCTTCTCAGAGGGGGATGACGGTACCACGAGCCTAAGCGGCGAAACCGTGAGCTTCGTGTTCGCGTGGTCGCCGGTGGCGGGATACCGTGACGATATGCCCGAGAGCGTGAACGCGCATGACGATCGCGATGACGAGGTCGATCTGATCATCGATGCGTGGTCGCGCCGGCTCCCCGGCGTCGACCTCACCCCGCTCGACGTCATGTCCCGCCTGCGGCGGGTGGCGAACCGCCTCGGACGCCTCCGGGCGAGCGCCTTCAGCGGGGCCGGTCTGGCCGCGTGGGAGTTCGATGTGCTCGCCGCGCTCGGCCGGGCCGAGCCGCCGCACCAGCTGAGCCCCGCCCAGCTGATCGAGGCGACGATGATCGGCAGCGCCGCGATGACGAACCGGCTCGACAACCTCGTGCGACGGGGCCTCGTCGAGCGGCTGCCGAACCCCCGCGACGGTCGAAGCGTGCTCGTGCGCCTCACCGCCGACGGCGCGACTCGCGTCGACGACGCGATGCGCCGGCTCGCCGAGCGCGAGGCCGAGGAGTTGCGGGGCCTCTCGCGCGAAGAGCAGGCGACGCTCGCCGGCCTGCTGCGCCGCCTCGTGCAGGACACCGAGTAGCGCGGCAGGTCGAGCAACGGATGCCCCGCGGCATCCGTCAACCCGGTGGTGGCCTTTCGGGGCCGACCTACGATGGCAGTATCACGCCCGATCGCACGAACGGGAGTCGGCATGGTTCAGGTCCGCGTCCTCGGCATCGCGCTCGACGCTGCTCGGCAGCACATCGTGCTGCTGAAACCGCTTCTCGAAGAGGAGGGCGTCGACCCGCGCGTGCTGCCGATCTGGATCGGCCAGCAGGAGGCGACCTCGATCCTCATCGCGATCTCGGGGGAGGAGGCGCCGCGACCGCTCTCGCACGATCTGATGAAGCTCATGCTCGACACGCTCGACACTCGCGTGGTGCGGGTGGAGGTGACGCGCATCGAGGAGGGCACCTTCTACGCCGAGATCACGCTCACCGGGCCGTCGGGCGTCTACGTCGTCGATGCCAGGCCATCGGATGCCGTCGCCCTCGCCGTGCGGGTGGACGCGCCGATCTGGGTCGCCGACGACGTGCTCGATGCGGCCGGCATCCCCGCCGAGCTCGCGGAGGATCGCAACGAGGAGACCGAGGTCGACGAGTTCAAGCGGTTCCTCGACGACGTCGACCCCGAGGACTTCCAGGGCTGACCGCCGGTCGGGCCGAACGCCATCCGGTGATCACGAGAGGGAACGATGTCAGACGCGACGATGCCGCCGGCGATCCGGGAGTTCTTCGAGGCCACGAACGACGGCGACTCCGAGCGGTTCGTCGCCGCCTTCGGCCCCGACGCGTACCTGAACGACTGGGGCCGGGAGTTCCACGGGCCCGACGGCGCCGCGAGCTGGAATCGCACCGACAACATCGGCAAGCAGGCGCATTTCGAGGTGCGTGACGTGCGAGCCGTGCGCGGCGACGACCTCGACGGCGAGTACGTCGTCACCGTCACCGTCACGGGCAACGGCTACAACGGCCCGGGCGAGTTCACCTTCGATCTCGTCGACGGGCTCATCGCGCGATTCGTCATCGCCTGAGGCGCTCGGGTCAGCGGAAGAACTCGACGAGCGCCGCACTGAGCGCCTCGGGCGCCTCTTCGGCGACGTGGTGGCCCGAGTCGATGCCGTGCCCGCGCACGTCGTCGGCCCAGTCGTGCCAGATCGCGAGCGGGTCGCCGTAGAGCTGCTCGATGTCGTCACGCAGCGACCAGAGCACGAGCAGCGGCATCCGCAGTCGCCGACCGGCGGCGCGATCGGCCTCCTCGTCGGCTCGGTCGACCGTGAGTCCGGCGCGGTAGTCCTCGAGCATCGCCCGCACGACCGCCGGGTCGCGGGTCGCCTCGCGCCACTCGGCGTGGTTCTCGACGCCCATCGTGTCGGGGTCGCCGTGGTACCAGCTGTCGGGATCGGCGTTGATGACCCGCTCGGGAATGTCGGGCTGGGCGAAGAAGAACCAGTGCCACCACTCCGTCGCGAACCGGGCGTCGGTTCGGGCGAGGTGCTCGCTGATGGGAATGCAGTCGAGCAGCGCGAGCCGGTCGACCCGCTGGGGGTGGTCGAGCCCGAGCCGAAGGGCGACGTAGCTGCCTCGATCGTGGCCCACGAGGTGGAAGCGGTCATGACCGAGCACGCTCATCAGCCGTACGAGATCGCCGGCGACCGCACGCTTGGAGTGCGCGCGGTGATCGGGTGCGGGCGCGGGGCCGCGTGAGCGTCCGTACCCGCGGAGGTCGGGGCAGACCACGGTGAAGCCGGATGCCACGAGCCGAGGTGCCACGCGATGCCACGTCGCTCCGGTGCGCGGGTGCCCGTGGAGCAGCAGCACGGGCGGCCCGTCGCCGCCGTGGCGCACGTGCAGCACGGCCTCGTCGACGTCGATGTCGTCGGTCTCGAATCCCTCGAACATGCCTCGGATGCTACGCCCGACCTCCGACCCCCGCTTAGGGGACCTCGGGAACAAGTGCAAGGCCTTGAGCATCACCGGCGCCTGCCGAGAGCGTGGAGGTCGGGTGCTCGAAGCATCCGTTCACGTATCGCGGCTCAGGCCGCCGGAAGGAACGAACGAATGGTGCAACAGACGCTGAACACGCCGATCGAACTTCTGCACTACAAGCTGCGTACGGCACTGACGATGGAGAACGACTCCCTCGCAGCGCTCGGCGAGCTCGAGAAGGCCGCCAAGTCGGCCGAGATCAAGAAGCTCTTCCGCCACCATGCCGAGGAGACGCAGGAGCAGATCGAGAACCTCGAGCAGGTGTTCACGCTGCTCGAGTTCAAGCAGTCGACGGCGCCGTCACCGAGCACGAAGGGCATCAGCAAGCAGGCCGCGTCGCTCATCGAGCGGAGCGCCCCGAAGCTGCGCGACCAGGTCGCCGTCGCGAGCGCGCTCGGCAATGAGCACTATGAGATCTCGGCGTACCAGGGCCTCATCCTGCCGGCGGAGGCCATGGGCGCGACCGAAGCGGTGGCCCTGCTGCGGGCGAACCTCGACCAGGAGCAGCACACGAGCGAGGAGCTGCAGGAGACCCTGCAGAAGCTCGTCGGCTGACGCCGAACCCCTCGGAGCGGACGGCGCCCCGGTCTCGGCTACGGCCGGGCCGTGGGCGCCGCCTTCGTGAGGCACGCCTCGAGCGCGACCCACGCGAGCATCGCGCACTTCACGCGCATGACGTACTTCGAGACGCCGTGGAAGGCGATCGCGTCGCCGAGCTGCTCCTCGTCGGGCTCG
>JAPSJT010000147.1 GCA_031178045.1 Agromyces sp. | reverse complement strand
ATGGTGCTGCCTCCGAAGACGAGTCGAGAGTCGGTCGGGTCGGTACGCGCACACGCTACGCCCGGCGTGCGACATCCTCCAGACCCCACCCCCACCGCGGGAGGCTCGGAGCGACTCAGATCTCGGTATGCCCCAGCTCGGGCGCGGCGAGCGTGCGGATCTCCGGTTCGGCGAACGCCTCGAACTCGAGCACCACGACCTCGTTCGCGCCCGCCCGCGTCACGGGCGCAGGGACGATGAGCGTGCGCTGCGGCCCACGGCGCCAGTACCGGCCGAGCAGGAACCCGTTCACCCACACCAGTCCCTTGCCCCAGTGCAGCGTGTCGAGGAAGAGATCGGCCGGCGCGTCGAGTACGAGCTCGCCGTGGGCGAGCACGGGGCCGGCCCCGGCGCTTCCCCGTGACGGATCGGCCGCCGCCACCTCCGGCACCCGGTCGAGGTCGATCGGCCGCGCGCTCCACCCGGTCAGCTCGACGCCGTCGAGCTGCACGCCGCCGATGAGTCCCTTGTGCTCGCCGATGCGAGGACCGTAGTCGACGCGACCCTGATCCTCGACGACGATCGTCAGCTCGCCACGTGTCTCGGGCAGCGCGATCGCCCGTTCGTGGCCGTCTCGCGCGAGCACGCCGACCGGAGCACCGTCGACGAGCACCCAGGCCCGGTCGCGCACCTCCTCGCCGACCGTGAGGGTGCCGGGGCCGCCGCGGTCGAGGCGCGTCGTGAAGACGGCGATGCCGCGATCGTGCTCGAGCTCGTCGAACGTCGGCATGCGGTCGTGGTCGGATGCCCCGCCGAGCACCCCCGACGCGGCCGCCTCGAGCAGCGCGCGGCCGGCGGTGAGCGGCGCGACGAGCGCCGGCGCGACCGGGCGCGATGCGGGCACCTCGTCGGGCACGTCGGCATAGCGGGAGATCACCTCGCGGAACGCCCAGAACTTCTCGGTCGGATATCCAGCCTCGTCGAGGGGCGCGTCGTAGTCGTAGCTCGTCGTGATGGGCGCGTACCGCCCCTTGTCGTTCGCCCCGTTCGTCAGCCCGAAGTTCGTGCCGCCGTGGAACATGTACACGTTGACGGAGCCGCCGGCCGCGAGCAGCGCGTCGAGTTCGGCAGCGGATGCCGCGGCATCCGTCGTGTGGTGGTGCGAACCCCAGTCGTCGAACCAGCCGCACCAGAACTCCATGCAGACGAGCGGGCCGGTCGGCTGGAACTCGCGCAGCGTCTCGAGGCGTTCGGTCACGCGAGATCCGAACGAGCCCGTCAGGTGCAGACCGGGAAGGCTGCCGTCGGCGAGCATCTGCGGGGTCGGCTGGTCGATCGTCGTGAGGGGCACGGTGATGCCCGCGTCGCGGGTCACCCGCACGAGTTCGCGCAGGTACTCCTTGTCGTCGCCGTATGCGCCGTACTCGTTCTCGATCTGCACGAGGATGACCGGGCCTCCCTCGTCGATCTGCCGCGGCGCCACGATCTCGTACACATGACGGAGATAGCCGCTCACCGCGTCGAGGTAGTGCGGCTCCGAGCGACGCACGCCGACCTCGGGATCGCGGAAGAGCCACGCGGGCAAACCGCCGTTGTCCCACTCGGCGCAGATGTAGGGCCCCGGGCGCACGATCGCGTGCATCCCCTCGGCCGCGACGAGGTCGAGGAAGCGTCCGAGGTCGAGCGCGCCCTCGGCACTCCAGTCGCCGCGATGCGGCTCGTGGGCGTTCCACGCCACGTAGGTCTCGATCGTATTGAGGCCCATGAGCCGCGCCTTGTGGATGCGATCGGCCCACAGCTCCGGGTGCACGCGGAAGTAGTGCAGGGCACCCGCGAGGATGCGGTGAGGTCGTCCGTCGAGCTCGAAGTCGGTCTCGCCGATGGCGAAGCGGGATGGGGCGGTCACTGGCATCCGTTCTGGTGGAGGTTGGGGAAAGACTCCGCGGGCCGGGGGGCGAACGCCCTCGGCCCGCGGAGGCGTCGGGGCTACTCGCTGACCGTGAAGCCCTGCTCGTTGCCGTACTCGACGAGCTGGCGCTGCCACTCGGCGAGGCCCTCGTTCAGGTCGGACTTGTTCACGTAGGACTGGCCGACGGTGTCGCCGAAGATGCTGTTCGCGTACACCTGGTAGGGCAGGTACGACCAACCGGACGCCACGTCCTTCGAGGCCTGCGTCAGCACCTCGTTGATCTTCTGGCCGCCGAAGTACTCCGACTCGAGGCCCACGAAGTCGGGGTCCTCGAGGTCGGCGGTCGTCGCCGGGAAGCCGCCGCTCTCGAGGAAGACCTCGATCGACGCGGGGTCGTTGTTCAGCCAGCGGAGGAACGCGGCGGCGAGCGCCGGGTTCTTCGACTGCTTGGTGACGGACTGACCGCCGCCGCCGTTCTCGGCGGTGACGGGGGTGCCGTCGTACGTCGGCATCGGCGCTACTGCCCAGTCGCCCGCGGCATCCGCGACGCTCGATTCGAGCACGCCCGGCATCCACGCGCCGGTCACGAGGGTTGCGATGGAGCCGTCGGCGAGGCCCTTGTACCACTCGTCGCTCCAGCCTGCCGTCGTCGAGAGCAGGCCCTCCTCGACGAGCTGGTTCCAGACGCCGGCCCACTTCTGCGTGCCCTCGTCGGCCAGGTTCACCGTGATGTCGGTGCCGTCGATCTCGAACGGGCGACCGCCCGCCTGCCAGATCATGCTCGTCGCGAAGCCGGCGTCGCCGGTGTCGCTCGTGATGTACTTCGTCGGGTCGGCGGCGTGCAGCTGCCGGGCGGCTTCGACGTACTCGTCCCATGTCGTGGGCACGGCGATGCCGAACTGGTCGAACACCGACTTGTTGTAGAACAGCGCCATGGGACCGGAGTCCTGCGGCAGGCCGACGAGCTTGCCGTCGATGTTCACGCTGCCCCACGTCGAGGCGCTGTAGTCGTCCTCGAGCTCGTCGAGGCCGTACTGGCTGAGGTCGACGAGTGAGTCGGAGAGGGCGAACTGCGGCATGGCGTAGTACTCGATCTGCACGACGTCGGGCGCGCCCGAGCCGGCCTTGATCGCGTTCTGCAGCTTCGTGTACTCCTCGGTGTTGGTGCCGGCATTCACGAGCTCGACGTCGACGTTGGGGTACTCCTTCTCGAACGCGGCGACCTGCGCCTCGGCGCTCGGCGTCCAGCTCCAGTAGGTGAGCTTGCCGCCGGCCTCGAGCGCGGCGTCGAGGTCGTCGGCGCTGCCGCCGCCGGTGCTGCCGGACGGGCCCGACGAGCAGGCGGCGAGCCCGACCGCGAGGGCGGCGGTCGCGGCGACCCCGAGGGTCCGCCGGAGAGCGGTGCGTGCCATGGTCATGTGATGCTTCCCTTCACTTCGTTGTGTGCTGTGCCATGTGTTCCGGGGCAGGACGCTCCGGCGAGCGGGATGGATGGGGTTCGACAGGCGGTGCCGCTCGGTCACTGCTTGACGCTTCCGGCGCTGAGCCCCGACTGCCAGAACCGCTGCAGGCCGAGGAACGCGACGACGATGGGGATGATCGTGAGGAGGGAACCCGTGATCACGAGGTTGTAGATCGGCTGGGCGCTGACGCCGCTCGCTTGGGCACTCCACTGGTTGAGGCCCACGGTGAGCGGGTACCACGTCGGGTCGCTCAGCATGATGAGCGGGAGGAAGTAGTTGTTCCACGTGGCGACGACGCTGAACAGCAGCACGGTCACGATGCCCGGGGCGAGGAGGCGGATGGAGATCGTGAAGAACGTGCGGAACTCGCCCGCGCCGTCCATGCGCGCCGCCTCGAGGATCTCGGTCGGTACCGAGTCGACGGCGTAGACCCAGATCAGGTAGAGCCCGAACGGGCTGATGAGCGACGGAATGATGATCGCCCACGGGGTGTTCGTGAGGCCGAGCTGGCTGAACATGAGGAACGTCGGCACGGCGAGCGCCGTGCCGGGCACGGCGATCGCGCCGAGCACGACCGCGAAGATCGCGCGGCGACCCGTGAAGCGGAACTTCGCGAGGCCGTAGCCGGCGAGCGTCGCGAGGAGGGTCGCGCCGCCGGCCCCGACGATGACGTAGAGCAGCGTGTTGCCGAGCCAGCGCACGAAGATGCCGTCGCGATACGTGAGCGTCTCCCAGATGTTCTGGAAGAGCACGAACTCGTCGTCGAACCAGAGACCGAAGCTCGAGAACAGCCCGCTCTGCGTCTTCGTGGCGTTGATGACGAGCCAGAGGAGCGGAACGAGGCTGTAGACCACGAAGATGCCCATGAGCAGGGTGAACGCGACGGACTTGCGGGGGCGCAGCGGCGAGTTGCGCGGGCGTCGCGGCGTCGCGGCATCCGCTCGCTCGTCGGCCATCGGCTCGCGGATGTCGCGCAGGGTCGTCGTGGTCATCGCTCGTCCTTCCGGGAGCCGCGGAGCTGCACGACGTAGGCGATCACCGCGGTGATGACGCCCATCACGATGGCGACCGTGGCCGACGCGTTGTACTGCTGTCCCGCGAACGACAGGTTGTAGGCGTACATGTTCGGGGTGAAGAACGTCGTGATGACGTTCGGCGCGAGCGTGCGCAGGATGTTCGGCTCGTTGAAGAGCTGGAAGCTGCCGATGATCGAGAAGATGGTGGCGATGACGATCGCGCCGCGGAGCGCCGGGAGCTTGATGCCCGTGATGACGCGCATGGGGCCGGCACCGTCGAGCTCGGCGGCCTCGTAGAGCTCGGTCGGGATGGTGCGCAGCGCCGAGTAGAAGATGAGCATGTTGTAGCCGACGAATTCCCAGGTCACGATGTTGCCGATCGAGACCAGGATCCACTCGCGGGCGAGCGGCGTGATGACCTCCGAGCCGAGCAGGTCGTTGAAGTTCGCGGCCAGGCCGAAGGTGTCGCCGTAGATGAAGCCCCACATGAGCACCGCGACGACCGCGGGTACCGCGTAGGGCAGGAAGATCACGATGCGGAAGAAGCCGGTCGCGTGCAGTCGTGCGCTGTCGATCGCGAGCGCCGCGACGAGCGCCAACGCGAGCATCACGGGCACCTGCACGACGAGGAAGAGCGCGACGCGTGCGAGGCCATCCCAGAACTGCGGGTCGACCGCGAGGTCGAGATAGTTCTGCAGGCCGACGAAGGCGTTGCCGCCGATGAGCTGCTCGCGGAAGAGGCTGAGGTAGATCGAGTAGGCCACCGGCGCGATGAACACGAGCAGGAACACCACGAGGAAGGGCGTCACGAACGCGAGGCCCTTCCACTCGCTGCGACCCCGCGGGCGGATGCGTCGTGGCGGTGCCGCCGTGGCGGCCGCCGCCGCCGTGGGCGGTATCTCTACGGACGTCGTTGTCATTCGGGCTTCCAATCGTGCATGTTCACGTCAACATGCGTGCCGCTACCGTAGCATGTTGACGTGAACATACGCCACTGTGACGTATGACGACGAAGGAGCGACGATGACCATCGCCACGAACGGCACCGAGACGACGGGCCGCCGACGGGGGCCGTCGATGGCGGATGTCGCGCGCGAGGCCAAGGTGTCGGGCCAGACGGTGTCACGGGTCTCGAACGGCCGCGAGAACGTCGACGCCGATACCCGCGAACGCGTGCTCGCGGCCATGCGCAAGCTCGGTTACCGGCCGAACAGCGCCGCGCGGGCACTGCGCACCGGACGCTTCCACAGCATCGGCGTCATCATGTTCACGCTCTCGAGCTTCGGCAACATGCGCACCCTCGACGCGATCGCCATCGCCTCGGCCGACGCCGGCTACTCGATCACGCTCATCCCCGTGCCGCACCCCACCCAGGGCGAGGTGTCCGGCGCCTTCGACCGCCTGAGCGAAGAGGCCGTCGACGGCGTCATCATCATCGTCGAGGCGCACCTGCTCGACGAGAGCGACGTCGTGCTGCCGCCCGACCTCCCCGTCGTCGTCGTGGATTCCAGCGGCTCGGATCGCTACCCGATCGTCGACACCGACCAGGCGCACGGCGCCCGGCTCGCGACCGAGCACCTGCTCGGGCTCGGGCACCGCACCGTCTGGCACATCGCAGGCCCCGAGCGCTCGTACTCGGCGACCGGTCGCCGCGAGTCGTGGGAGCGCACCCTCGTCGAGCACGGCGCCGAGGTGCCGCCTCCGCTCGTGGGCGACTGGTCGGCGGAGTCGGGCTACGAGCTCGGACGGAGACTCGCGGCCGACCCCTCGGTCACCGCGATCTTCGCCGCGAACGACCACATGGCACTCGGCG
>JAPSJT010000146.1 GCA_031178045.1 Agromyces sp. | reverse complement strand
GGGGTCGTCACGGTGTCCTCCTTCCTCAGCCGGCGCGTACAGCGCGAAGCGGTGTGGGCTCGAAGCTAGGCGAGGACGGCGGCGGATGACAGGCGAGCTGTCATGCCCGGTCACGTCATGTCGCATTGCGTCATACGGCGTCGTGTTTCGCAATCCGGGGTTGCGCTCGTTCCGTGCGCGGTCGCCGGGCGGTATGGGCGGCCGGGGCGCTGGGAGGAGCCGCGGGAGCACCGCAGGAGCACCGCCCGGAGGATGCCGGGTGCGGTCGAGGGGTGTCAGCGGAGCTTCAGCCGAGCTGAGCGGATGCCGCGTAGCGATCGAGCACGATCTCGACGAGTTCGGAGGGCGCCGGCTCGTCGGGGACGAGCAGCGGTCGTGCGACGACGTCGGCGCCGGCCGCCCGGGCCAGGTCGTCGAAGTATCCGGGGGCGAGCAGGTAGTTCGCGAGCACGACCCGGGAGTCGGCGGCGGCGTGGGCGCGCGCTGCCGCGACCGCGTCGGGCAGGGCGGGCTCGGCAGCCGAGAGGAACCCGACGGTCACGTCACGCCCGGATGCCGCCGCGAGCCGCCCTGCCATGTCGCGGCAGTCGACGACGGCGCGCTGATCGCTCGAGCCCGCGACGGCGAGCACGACGCGGTCGTCGTCGCGGAGCCCCGCCTCGACGAGCCGGCGGAGCAGCACCGTCGCGAGCCGGTCGTCGGGACCCAGGGCACCCGAGAGCGCCACCGGCCGGTCGGTCGCGGCGTCGACGGCCTCGGTCAGGTCGACGTGCACGTGGTACCCGGCGGAGAGGAGCAGCGGCACCACGACCGCGGGCGAACCGGGCTCGAGGGAGGCGAGGGTCGCGGGCACATCCGGCTGCTCGACGTCGACGTGTCCGAGGCGCACGGCCGGCGGGGCATCCGGATGCCGCCGCTCGACCGCCTCGATGACGGCGTCGCGGAGGCCGCGCACCGCCAGGCGCCCGTCCTCCGACGACGTTCCGTGCGAGATGCCGACGAGGGCGGGCGTGCTGGCGCTCATGCGCCCATGCTCGCAAAGTCCGCGCCGTGATGCATCCGGGGCGTCACGTCACGACGCGACGGCCCGTCGGATGCGCGAAGTGACGCGGATCGACCGGTCAGGCGGATGCCGCCCGCACGGGCTGCTCTGCGAGGGCGGTCGCGTCGACGCCCTCGAGCCCGCCGGTCACGAACGCGGTGACGGCGTCGAGCGTCGCATCGGCGGCGAGCACCCGCGAGTGCCCGGCGCCCTCGGTGAGCACGAGCCGCGAGCGCGCGCCGTGCGCATCGTGCAGGCGCCGGGATTCGCTCACGGCCACCTCGCGGTCGGCGCGGTCGTGCACGACGAGCAATGGCAGCTCGGCGGGCAGCGGATCGCGCACGGCGTCGAACCGGGCGTACGGATCGTCGACGGCGGGCAGCACCCGCCGGGCGAAGTCGCGGGCGAGTGCGTCGGCGCTCGCGGCACCGAGGCCGACCCGGGCCGCGAAGGAGTCGACGAGGTAGCGTGCGTCGGCCATCCCGGCGATCGCGACGACGCCCCGCGTCGCCGTGCCCTCGCGTACGGCGGTGAGGGTGGCGAGCGAGCCGAACGAATGGCCGATGATCGTCCGGAACATGCCGTGCCGGCGCTGGAGCTCCTCGATGGCCGCCACGTAGTCGCGGATGTCGGTGTGCTGTCCGGCCGAGTCGCCGTTGGCGGGGGCATCGAACGCGACGACCCGGAGCCCCTCGGCACGAAGCTCGCGCACGATCGCACCGAACTGGGCGGCCCGGCCGCGCCAGCCGTGCACGAGGAGCACGGTCTCGCCGCCGCGGCCCCACGAGTACGTGACGACCTCCCGCCCGCGCACCGTCATGGTGCCGCGCTCGGCGTGCTCGTGCACGGCGCGGTCGCCCGGACGAACCGGGAGGGCCGGCCGCACGCGGCGGAAGAGCGGCATCGCGAGCCGCGCGGCGAGCTCGGGCGAGATCCGGTCGGCGGCACGGAGGCTCGCGAGGGTGAGGGTCGTGGCGACGTTCATGAGTGACCTCCAACGGGCGGCAGGGGCATCTGCGAATGAATACGAACGGTCGTACGTACACTATACGAACGATCGTGCGTAAAATCGAGTGCATGACCCCGATCTCGCAGGATGTGGCGCAACTGATCGACGGGCGGCGGCTTCGCGGCGACGCATCCCGCCGCGTCGTGCTCGAGAGCGCCGCGGACCTCGCCTCGGTCGAGGGGCTCGACGGGCTCTCGATCGGCCGTCTCGCTGCCGCCGCGCGCGTGAGCAAGAGCAACGTCGCGACGCTCTTCGGCTCGAAGGAACGCCTGCAGCTCGCGACGATCGATGCGGCCGTGCAGCGATTCCGCGAGACGGTGCTCATTCCCGCGCGGGTCGAGCCCCGTGGCATCCGCCGCATCGTCGCGCTGCTCGACGCGTGGATCGCCTACTCGCGCGACCGCGTCTTCCCGGGCGGCTGCTTCTTCGCGGCCGTCGCCGCCGATCTCGATGCGAAGCCCGGGCCCGTGCACGACGCCGTCGCGCGCGCCTACGACGACTGGGATTCGTACGTGACGGTCGCGGTGGGCTACGCGATCGATCAGGGCGAGCTCGTCCCCGAGACGGATGCCGCGCAGCTCGCGTTCGAGTTCATGGCGCTCCTCGACGCGTCGAACACGCGCTCGGTCATGACCGGCTCGAAAGAGCCGTACGGACTCGCGCGCCGCGCCCTCGTCTCACGGCTGATCGCCGCCGGGGCCGACCCCGCGGTCGTGCGCCCGCTCGCCGAGGTCGACGACGGCGCCTGAGCCGTCACACGGCTCGATCTCACACCCGCCGCACCGCGAGCGGATCAGCCGTGACTCGCGCGGAAGCGGCGCAGCCGCAGGCTGTTGCCGACGACGAAGACGCTCGAGAACGCCATCGCCGCGCCGGCGAGCATGGGGTTCAGCAGTCCGAGCGCCGCGAGCGGGATCGCCGCGACGTTGTACGCGAACGCCCAGAACAGGTTCACCTTGATGGTGCCGAGGGTGCGACGAGCGAGCCGGATGGCCTCGGGCACCGAGCGCAGGTCGCCGCGCACGAGCGTGATGTCGGCGGCCTCGATCGCAGCATCCGTGCCCGTGCCCATCGCGAGCCCGAGATCGGCCTGGGCGAGCGCCGCAGCGTCGTTGACCCCGTCGCCGACCATCGCGACGATGCGGCCCTGCCGCTGGAGTTCCGCGACGACGGCGACCTTGTCGGCCGGCAGCACGTCGGCGATGACCTCCTCGATGCCGACCTCGGCCGCCACCCGACGCGCGGCCACGGCGTTGTCACCCGTGAGCAGCACCGTGCGAAGGCCCAGCCGCGTGAGCTCGGCGACCGCCTCGGCGCTCGTCGGCTTCGGGGCGTCGCTGATCAGCAGGATGCCGCGGGCCGACCCGTCCCATGCGACGCCGACCGCCGTCATCCCCTGCTGCTCGCCGCGCACGAGCTCGGCCGTGAGCCGCTCGTCGAGCTCGACCCCCCACTCGGCGAGGAACGACGGCTTGCCGACGACCACCGCGTGTCCTTCGACGATGCCCTGCACCCCGCGGCCCGCGCTGTTGACGAACCCCTCGACCGCCGGCAGCGCTCCGGCCCGCTGGGTCGCCGCGGTCGCGATCGCCTGGGCGACCGGGTGCTCCGAGGCATCCTCGACCGCCCCCGCCAGGCGCAGCAGTTCGAGCTCGTCGGTGCCGTCGGCGCACGCGTGCCCGGCGAGCGCCATACGCCCGGTCGTCACGGTTCCCGTCTTGTCGAGCACGACGGTGTCGACGGCTCGGGTCGACTCGAGCACCTCGGGGCCCTTGATGAGGATGCCGGACTGCGCACCTCGGCCGGTGCCCACGAGCAGGGCCGTCGGAGTTGCGAGCCCGAGGGCGCACGGGCACGCGATGATGAGCACCGCGACGGCCGCGGTGAAGGCTGCGGCGGGCGGGAAGCCCGCGCCGAGCCACGCGCCGAGCACCGCGACGGCGATGGCGATGACGACGGGCACGAAGACGCCCGAGACCCGATCGGCGAGCCGTTGCACCTCGGCCTTGCCCGACTGCGCGTCCTCGACGAGCTTCGCCATCTGCGCGAGCTGCGTGTCGGCGCCGACGCGAGTGACGCGCACCACGAGGCGTCCCCCGACGTTGACGGTCGCGCCCGTGACGGAGTCGCCGGCGGCGACCTCGACGGGAACCGACTCGCCGGTGAGCATGCTCACGTCGACGGCCGACCGCCCGTCGAGGACGATGCCGTCGGTCGCGATCTTCTCGCCGGGTCGAACGACGAAGGTGTCGCCGACGGCGAGTCGTTCCACGGGGACGCGGGTCTCCTCCCCGTCGCGAATCACCGCGACGTCCTTCGCTCCGAGTTCGAGCAGCGCGCGCAGGGCGGCGCCCGCTCGGCGCTTCGATCGCTTCTCGAAGTAGCGGCCGGCGAGCACGAACATCACGACGCCGGCGGCGACCTCGAGGTAGAGGTTGCCGGCGCCGTCGCTCGGCGCCACGGCGAACTCGAAGCCGTGGGTCATGCCCGGCGTGCCGGCGGTGCCGAGGAACAGCGCGTACAGCGACCACGCGAACGCCGCGAGCGTGCCGACCGAGACGAGGGTGTCCATGGTCGCCGCGCCGTGGCGGAGGTTCAGCCATGCCGCGCGATGGAACGGCCATCCGGCCCACAGCACGACGGGCGCAGCGAGCGCGAGGCTCGCCCACTGCCAATACGTGAACTGCAGCGCCGGGATCATCGCGAGGGCGATGACCGGCACGGCGAGCACGATGCTGCCGATGAGCCGGTGGCGGAGTCCGGCGAGCTCGGTGTCGGGCCGATCCGCGGATGCCGCGTCGCCGGTCTCGACCTCGGGCCGGGGCAGGGCCGCGGTGTACCCGGTGTTCTCGACGGTCGTGATGAGGGTGGCGGGGTCGAGCGCGACCGGCGCCGTGACGCGCGCCTTCTCGGTCGCGTAGTTCACGGTGGCGGTGACGCCCTCGAGCCGATTGAGCTTCTTCTCGATGCGCATCGCGCAGGACGCGCACGTCATGCCGCCGATCTCGAGCTCGTAGCTCGACGTCGCGGTCGTCGTGCCGGCCGGAGACCCGACCGTGTCGTCGGCGAGCCGGACGTCGCCGGCCTCGGAGCCGCTCATCGGGCGGCCGCCTCGAGCGCGAACTGCGCGGTGTGCACGACGCCGTCGACCTGGAAGTCGAGGTAGAGGAAGTAGCGACCGGCCGTCGGCGCGGTGACCGAGAACCCGACCTCGGGTCCCGAGCGCTGCCCCGGTTCGGGGTGATCGCCCTCGGGGTGCGCGTGCAGGTACGCCAGATCGCCCTGGCGCAGAACGACGAGGTGGCCGAACGCGCCGAGATACGGCTCGAGCGTCGTCACGGGCTCGCCGTCGCGCTCGACGCGAAGCGTGAGGCTCCGTGCCTCGCCGGCGGTGAGGTCGCCCTCGACCGTGACGGTCATGCCGTCGACGGTGGTGTGGCGCACCTCGCCGGTCGTCCGGTCGGGCGTCACTGCACCGCCGACGTCGACGGTCGTCGTCAGGGTCGTCGGGCGGCCGCCGGCGGCATCCGTGAAGTCGGCGTAGATGCGGTAGCTGCCCGCGGCGTCCCACGCCCAGGGCAGCGACCACACGCCGTCCTCGAGCGTCGGGTGGACGTGCCGGAAGTGGCCGCCGTCGGTGCGAACGACGATGAGGTGGAGCTGCTTCTCGTGCGATTCGACGTAGTCGGTCACCGGATGCCCCGACTCGTCGACGATCGAGAACGCGAGGGTGCCCTCGACGCCCGGGGCGACCGGGGCCGTGACCTCGGTCAGGCGCATGCCGTTGCTGCTCATGGATACTCCCGTGATCGCGTCGTCGACCGGTGTCTCGGCGGCGTCCGTCACCGCTTCGCCCTCGTGCTCGTCGTGCCCATCGGTCGGAGTCTCCTGCGCTGCATCGCTCACCGGCGCGCCCGACGGTGCGATCGCCGCGGCGACGCCCCAGCTCGCGGCGAAGACCGCCGCGAGCACGAGGCCGAACAGACCGAGCCTGACCGGAGCGCGCATGGTCAGGCCCGGACGGCCGAGTATCCGGCTTCGTCGACCGCGGCGAGGACCTGTGCGTCATCGACGGGCTGAGCGCTCGTGATGACCAGGGTGCCGCGGTTCGCGCTCACGTCGACGACCGCGACGCCCTCGATGCGGCCGACCTCCTCGGAGACCGCGCGCTCGCAGTGCTCGCAGGTCAT
>JAPSJT010000145.1 GCA_031178045.1 Agromyces sp. | reverse complement strand
CGCGGGACCTTCTTCCGCCCATCATCGAAGCGCTTCGACGCCGGGCATCGCACTGCACCACCACACCGCAATGAGAGGAACGCAACCATGAGAATCCCCACGCGCGGCATCGGAGCCGTCGCGGCCCTCGCCGCCACGGCCGCCCTGCTCACCGGCTGCTCGGGCGGACCGAGCTCCGACCCGAACACCCTGAAGCTCTGGCACTTCGAGGGCACCGACAGCGATGTCGGCATCGCCTGGGAGCGCGCCATCGAGATCTTCGAGGAGGAGACCGGCGCCACTGTCGAGTACGAGGACAAGAGCTTCGAGCAGATCCGCTCGACCGCGAGCCAGGTGCTGAACTCGAACGAGGCGCCCGACGTCATGGAGTCGCCGAAGGGCAACGCCACCGCGGGCCTGCTCGCAAGCCAGGGCCTGCTCGCCGACATCACCGAGGCCGTCGAGGAGTACGGCTGGGACGACATGCTCGCGCCGTCGCTGCAGACCACGGCGAAGTACGACGAGAACGGCATCATGGGCTCGGGCCCGTGGTACGGCGTTCCGAACTACGGCGAGTACGTCACCGTCTACTACAACAAGACCGCGTTCGACGAGCTCGGCCTCGCGGTGCCGACCACCTACGAGGAGTTCGAGGCGGTGCTCGACGCGTTCGTCGCCGCCGGGCAGACGCCCCTCGCCGAGGCGGGCGCGGAGTACCCGCTCGGCCAGCTCTTCTACCAGCTGGCCCTCTCGCAGGCCGACCGGCAGTTCGTGAACGACTACCAGCTCTACGAGAACCCGGTCGACTGGCAGGGCGAGGCCCTCACCTACGCCGCCGAGAAGATCGCGGAGTACGTCGACAAGGGCTGGATCTCGGCCGACTCGACGGGCCTGAAGGCCGAGGACATGGGCGTCGGCTTCATGAGCGGGGAGTACCCGATCATGGTGTCGGGCTCCTGGTGGGCGGGCCGCGTCATCAACGAGGCGACGACCTTCGAATGGGACACGTTCCTCTTCCCGGGCTCCGAGCTCGTGCCCGGCTCCTCGGGCAACATCTGGGTGGTGCCCGAGAATGCGGCCAACAAGGAGCTCGCCTACGAGTTCATCGACATCACGATGCGTCCCGAGATCCAGGCCCTGATCGGCAACAACGGCTCCATCCCCGTCGCGGCCGACCCGGCCGACATCACCGACGAGAAGTCGGCGAAGCTCATCACCGACTTCAACACGATCGTCGAGAACGACGGCCTCGCCTTCTACCCCGACTGGCCCACGCCGACCTTCTACGACCAGCTCGTCGGCGCCCTGCAGGAGCTCGTGAACGGCACCCTCACCCCCGAGCAGACGCTCGAGCAACTGGGCACCGAGTACGACGACGGCGTCGCCGACATCACCGGATGACCCGCTGACACTTCCGCCGGCCGTCGTCTCTGGACAGCGGCGGCCGGCGGAACCCGTCCGAGCCACATCGAAAGGTCCACCATGGCTGTCACCCTCGCCGCCCGGCGCACCGCGCCCCGGCGTCCCGGCGGACGCGCAGACGGGATGAGCGCGATCTCGGGCGTCCGCTCCAGCGGGTTCTGGTTCTACCTCATCCCCGGGCTGCTGCTCTTCACGTTCATCATCCTCATTCCACTCGTCTGGAACGTGTACCTGAGCTTCACCGACTGGCGCGGCATCCGCCCGCCCGAGTTCATCGGACTCGAGAACTGGATCGAGCTCTTCGGCGACGCGAAGTTCTGGGCGTCGTTCCGCAACTCGCTCGCCATGATCGTCGCCATGGTGATCGTGCCGACCCTGCTCGGGCTCGTGCTCGCCGCCCTGCTCTTCGACGTCATCGGCCGCAAGTTCGGCGGCCGCGTCGCGAGCTTCCTGCGGGCGACCTACTACCTGCCGCAGATCCTGCCGGTCGCGATCGCCGCGATCGTCATCGGGTGGATCCTCCGCCCCGAGAACGGCGCCCTGAACACCGTGCTCGACGCGGTCGGCCTCGGGGCACTGCAGCACAACTGGCTCGGCAGCCCCGACACGGCACTCGTCTCGATCATGGTCGTCATGGTCTGGGTGCAGATCGGCTACCCGGTCGTCATCTTCATGGCGGCGCTGCAGCGCGTCGATCCCGAACTCTACGAGGCCGCCGAGCTCGACGGCGCCGGCTGGTTCCAGCGGTTCCGGTACATCACCGTGAGTGCCATCCGGCCCGAGATCTTCGTCGTCACGCTGACGTGCACGATCGCGGCACTCAAGGTCTTCGGTCCGATCTACGCCCTCACGGGCGGCGGCCCCGGCTCGGCCACGATCGTGCCGAGCTACTACTCCTACATCCAGTTCTTCCAGAGCCAGCAGGTCGGCTACGGAGCCACCATTTCGACCGCGCTCACGATCGTCGTGATCGTCGTCGCGATCGGCTTCATCCGACTGCAGGTGCGGTCCGAGCGCGCGGAGGGTGAGCGCTGATGTCCGATTCCACGACCTCGATCCGGTCGGATGCCGCGGACGTCGAGCCGCTCACCGCGAGCGGGACCGGCACCGTGCCGATGCCCGTCGGCGCAGCGCCCGAGCGCCGCAGCCGCAACCGGCCGCCGCACGCTCGGCGCACCACGCGCGACTGGGTGTGGCTCGGCCTCGCGATCGTCTTCGGGCTGCTCGTCGCGATCCCGTTCCTCATCATCCTCATCAACTCGTTCAAGTCGCCGACCGACTACAACACCTCGGGCCCGCTGCTCCTGCCGAAGGAGCTCTACTTCGACGGCCTCGTGACGTTCTGGAACCGCGTCGACTTCCCCGAGAAGCTGTGGAACAGCTTCCTCATCGCCGGCTCGGTCGCCCTGCTCGCGGTGGCGCTCTCGGTGCTCAATGCGTACGCGCTCGGCATCGGCCGGGTGAAGTACCGCACCGGCATCCTGCTGCTGTTCCTGCTCGCCGACCTCATTCCGCAGGAGGCGCTGCTCTACCCGCTCTACTACATGTTCAAGGCGGTGGGCCTCTACGATACGCAGCTCGCGATCATCATCATCTTCACGGTGATCCAGGCGGCGTTCGGCACCTACCTGCTCTCGAGCGTGTTCGGCACGTTCCCGCGCGAGGTGCTCGAGGCCGCAGCGCTCGACGGCGCCGGCAGGTTCCGCACCCTCGTCCGGGTGGTGCTGCCGATCAGCAAGGGCACGCTCTCGGTGCTGCTCATCTTCTTCTTCATCTGGACCTGGAACGAGTTCCTGATTCCGCTGACCTTCCTCGTCTCGAACGAGAACCAGACGGTGCCCGTCGCGATCACCCTGCTGCAGGGCGACCGGCTCATGGATGTCACGACGACGAGCGCCTCGGCGCTGCTCGGCGTCATCCCCACCCTCGTCTTCTTCCTCATCTTCCAACGCACCCTCACCCGCGGCATCACCGCCGGCGCGGTGAAGTGACCCCGGCCTGAGCCACACGTCTCGAAAGGACACCGCACCTCCATGAAGTTCACCGATGGGTTCTGGCAGATCCGGCCAGGCGTCGAACCCCTGCACGCCCGCGAGGCTTACGACCTGTGGGCCGACGGCGACCACCGCCTGCAGGTGTTCGCGACGACCGGGGTGATCGCGAAGCGCGGCGACACCCTGAACCGGCCGCTGCTCACCATCACGCTCTGGTCCCCGCTGCCCGACGTCGTCGGCGTGCGCATCGAGCACCACTCGGGCGGTCCTCGCCCGCTCGGGTTCGAACTCGTCGGGGCGCAGGAGCAGCAGGGGGTCGTCGTCATCGACGAGACCGGCGGCGCGCTGACCTCGGGCCGCCTCACCGCGAGGGTCGCTCCTGGTACACCCTTCTCGCTGACGTTCGAGGCCGACGGTCGCACGCTCACGACCGCGGGCGAGAAGTCCATCGCGCACGTGCGGGTGCGACCCGACGCGCAGCTCGACGGGGTGCCGGTCGGCAACGCCCGCGGGGGGACCGCCCGCGCCGCGGCATCCGCCTACACCCTGCAGCAGCTCTCGCTCGGCGTCGGCGAGCTCGTCTACGGCCTCGGCGAACGCTTCGGCCCGCTCGTGAAGAACGGGCAGACGGTCGACATCTGGAACGCCGACGGAGGCACCTCCTCGGAGCAGGCCTACAAGAACGTGCCGTTCCACCTGACGAACCGCGGCTACGGGGTGCTCGTGAACGACACCGGGCATGTCTCGTACGAGATCGGCTCGGAGGCCGTCGAGCGGCTGCAGTTCTCGGTGCCGGGAGAGTCGCTCGAGTACTTCGTCGTCTACGGCGGCACGCCGGCCGGCGTGCTCGAGCGCTACACCGAACTCACCGGCCGCCCGGCGCAGGTGCCGGCGTGGTCGTACGGGCTCTGGCTCTCGACCTCGTTCACGACCGACTACGACGAGGCGACCGTCACGCGCTTCGTCGACGAGATGGCCGCGCGCGAGCTGCCGGTGAGCGTCTTCCACTTCGACTGCTTCTGGATGCGCGAGTTCAACTGGTGCGACTTCGAATGGGACCCCCGCACCTTCCCCGACCCCGACGGCATGCTCGCCCGCCTGCACGAGAAGGACCTGCGGGTCTGCGTGTGGCTGAACCCGTACATCGGGCAGCGCTCGCCGCTGTTCGCGGAGGCAGCCGCTGCCGGCTACCTCGTCAAGCGGCCCGACGGCTCGGTGTGGCAGTGGGACCTCTGGCAGGCCGGCATGGGCCTCGTCGACTTCACGAATCCCGACGCGACCCGCTGGTTCCAAGACCACCTGCGCCGTCTGCTGCGACAGGGCGTGGACTGCTTCAAGACCGACTTCGGCGAGCGGATCCCGATCGAGGTCGAGTACTTCGACGGCTCGGCCCCCGACCGCATGCACAACCGCTACACGCAGCTCTACAACGAGGCCGTGTTCGCGGTGCTCGAGGAGGAGCGCGGCGCCGGCGATGCGGTCGTGTTCGCGCGCTCGGCGACGGCCGGCGGCCAGCGCCTCCCCGTGCACTGGGGCGGCGACTCGACGTCGACGTTCGAGTCGATGGCGGAGTCCCTGCGCGGCGGTCTCTCGCTCGCGCTCTCGGGCTTCGGCTTCTGGAGCCACGACATCGGCGGCTTCGAGGGCACGCCCGAGCCCGCGGTGTTCAAGCGGTGGGTCGCGTTCGGCCTGCTCTCGACGCACTCGCGCTTCCACGGCTCGAGCTCGTACCGGGTGCCGTGGGCGTTCGACGAGGAGGCGGTCGAGGTCACCCGCGTCTTCACCAAGCTCAAGCTGCAACTCATGCCGTACCTCTATCAGGCCGGCTTGGATGCCTCGGCGACGGGGGTGCCGGTGATGCGCCCCATGGCGCTCGAGTTCCCGGGCGACCGCGCCGCCGAGTACCTCGATCGCCAGTACATGCTGGGCTCGTCGCTGCTCGTGGCCCCGGTCTTCTCTGCGGACGGCGAGGTCGAGTTCTACCTGCCCGCCGGACGCTGGACGAACTGGTGGACGGGCGAGGTGGTCGCCTCGACCGGCGCCTGGCGCACCGAGCAGCACGGCTTCGAGACCGTGCCGCTCTACGTGCGGGAGGGTGCGGTGCTTCCCCTCGGAGCACGCACCGACCGGCCCGACTACGACTACCTCGACGGGCTCACGGTGCGCGTGCACCCGGGCGCCGCCGACGGCGCAGGGGTCACGGTCACCAGGCCCGACGGGGCATCCGCTCGCTTCACCGTGGACGGCGGCGAGGTGCGTGCCGACGGTGCGGCTCGCTTCACCGCCGAGTTCGTCGAGGATGCTGCTGGGTAGTCGGCACCGGTGGGCCGGGATCGGGAGGTCGGTGCCTCAGAAGGTCAGAGGGCGAAGGCGGCGACGCCGAGGATGAGGGAGACGGATCCGATGAAGGCGAGCAGCAGCGTGGCCGCCTCACGATCGCTGACGAGGTCGTCGGACATTCCCGACGGGGCTTCCATGGGTTCGTTCATTCTCATCTCGCTCTTCCGTTCGTCGCCGAGTCCGGTGTTCGCTTCGTCGCGATGATGGTGGCTCCAGACTGAGAGGCTATCCCGTCGAGTTCCCGCACGTTGGGGATTGACAGGTTCGAGCGCACACTGCATACCCGCAGCACGTCCACGGCTGCATACCCGCCCGCTTTCGGCCGTGCCGAAAAGTTCCGAAAAGGCTTGCGAAGCCGGTCCGTCCGCCGATACCGTGCCTTCCGTGCGTTGCGCTCACCGCTGAGTCGCGACGGGAGGGAATGGACGACGTGGTCTGGGCATCGAGAGAACGAGGGCGCGGTGCGAGGCGAGGAGCGCTCGCCGCGGCCGCCACCACCGCAATCGCCGCCATCGTG
>JAPSJT010000144.1 GCA_031178045.1 Agromyces sp. | reverse complement strand
TCGAGGAGGGTGCCGACCTCGTCGACATCGGTGGTGCGAAGTTCGCCCCCGGCCCGCCGGTGCCCGTCGACGAGGAGATCGACCGGGTCGTCCCGGTGGTCCGGGCGCTCGCGGCCGTCGATGCGGTGATCTCGGTCGACACCTTCCACCCGGCCGTCGCACGCGCCGCGATCGAGGCGGGGGCGCACGTCATCAACGACACGACGGGCCTCCACGATCCCGAGATGGCCCGCGTCGTCGCCGACAGCGAGGCGAGCATCGTGATCACGCACTCGCTCGCGCGACCGCGCACCCCCCTGCCCTCGCCTCGTTACGAGGACGTCGTGCGCGAGGTCGTCGACTTCCTCCGCCGGCGCGTCGATCTCGCCCTCGGACTCGGCGTTCCAGCCGAGCGGATCATCGTCGATCCGGGTCACGACCTCAACAAGAACACCGGGCATTCGCTCGAGCTCACTCGCCGCCTCGCCGAGGTGACCGCGCTCGGTCATCCCACCCTCGTGGCGCTCTCGAACAAGGACTTCGTGGGCGAGAGCCTCGGTCGGGTCCGGGAGGAGCGCGTCGAGGGCTCGCTCGCGGCGGCGGTCTACTGCGTCATGCGGGGTGCCCGCCTCGTGCGGGTGCACAACGTGCGCGAGACGGTCGACGCGATGCGGATGATCGAGGCGATCGAGGGGTGGCGCGAACCCGTCTTCCTCGAGCACAACCAGTGAGAGGTGATGAGCGGATGCCACTCGATCGCGCCGAGATGCACGCGGCATACGCGCTGCCCGATCGGGACACCGCCCGTGTGCGGGTGAACTTCGTGTCGAGCCTCGACGGCGCGGTCACGGTCGACGGACGCAGCGGCGGACTCGGCGGTGAAGACGACCGGCTCGTCATGGGCGTGTTGCGGGCGATGGCCGACGTTCTCGTGGTCGGTGCCGGCACTGTTCGGGTCGAGGGATACGGCGGAGTGCGGCTCGCGCGACCGAACGTCGAGTGGCGACGCGCGAACGGGCTCCCGCCGATGGTGCCGCTCGCGGTCGTCTCCGCCTCGCTCGACCTCGATCCGCGGCATCCGTTCTTCGCCGAGGCGACCGAGCGTCCGCTCGTCATCGCACCCGGGTCGGCACCCGCCGAGCGCCGCACGGCGCTCGACGCGGTCGCCGACGTGATCGTGTGCGGCGATGACCTCGTCGACGTGCCGGCGATGCTGCACGAGCTCGCCGGCCGCGGCCTGACGCAGGTGCTCTGCGAGGGTGGCCCGCACCTGTTCGGCGACCTCGTCGCGGCGGACGCCGTCGACGAGCTCTGCCTCACGCTCAGCCCCACGCTCGTGGGCGGCAGCGCCGGCCGGATCGTGAGCGACGCACCCGAGGCGACCCGCAGGATGCGCCTCCTGCACGCGATCCCGTCGGACGACTTCGTGTTCCTTCGCTACGCGGCGAGCGCGTGAGCGTCGAGGATCGTGTAGCTGTACCCCTGCTCGGCGAGGAACCTCTGACGGTTCTGGGCGAAGTCCTGGTCGACGGTGTCGCGGGCGACGAGCGTGTAGAAGTTCGCCGAGAGGCCGGACTCCTTCGGTCGCAGCAGCCGCCCGAGGCGCTGGGCCTCCTCCTGACGTGAACCGAACGAGCCCGAGACCTGGATGGCCACGGTCGCCTCGGGAAGGTCGACCGAGAAGTTGGCGACCTTCGACACCACGAGCACCGGCGTGCGTCCGTCGCGGAACTCCTGGAACAGCCGCTCGCGCTCGTCGACGGGCGTCGCGCCCGTGAGCTGGGGAGCGCCGAGCGCCTCGGCGAGCTCGTCGATCTGGTCGAGGTACTGGCCGATCACGAGGATCCGCTCGCCTGCGTGCTTCGCCACGAGCTCCCGCACGACGCCGAGCTTCGCGGGTGCGGTGGCGGCGAGGCGGTACCGCTCGTCGTCGGCGGATGCCGCGTACGCGAGCCGCTCCGACTGCGGCAGGTCGATCCGCACCTCGTAGCAGGCGGCGGGGGAGATGAAGCCCTGAGCCTCGATCTCCTTCCACGGTGCGTCGAAGCGCTTGGGGCCGATGAGCGAGAACACATCGCCCTCGCGGCCGTCCTCGCGCACGAGCGTCGCCGTGAGGCCGAGGCGACGCCGGGCCTGCAGTTCGGCGGTGAGCTTGAACACCGGAGCCGGAAGCAGGTGCACCTCGTCGTAGACCACGAGGCCCCAGTCGAGGGCGTCGAGGAGCGCGAGGTGCGCGTACTCGCCCTTCCGCTTGGCGGTGAGGATCTGGTACGTCGCGATCGTGACGGGCTTCACCTCCTTCACCTGTCCGGAGTACTCGCCGATCTCGTCGGCGGTGAGGCTCGTGCGCTTCAGCAGTTCGTCGCGCCACTGCCTGGCCGAGACGGTGTTCGTGACGAGGATGAGGGTCGTCGTCTTGGCGGTCGCCATGGCGCCGGCGCCGACGAGCGTCTTGCCCGCGCCGCAGGGCAGCACGACGACACCCGAGCCGCCGTCGAAGAAGTTGTCGACCGCCTTCTGCTGGTAGTCGCGCAGGTGCCAGTCGGAGAGGTCGAGGTCGATCGGATGCGGCGTCCCGGGCGTGTAGCCCGCGAGGTCTTCGGCGGGCCAGCCGAGCTTCACGAGCTCCTGCTTGAGGGCACCGCGTGCCCAGGGCGCCACGAGGAAGCTCTCGCCGTCGATCCGCTCGGCGAGCAGCGGGGCGATCCGCTTCGCGCCGGCGATCTCGGTGAGCACCGCGATGTCGTCGCTGCGCAGCCGCAGCGCGCCGTCGTCGGTGCGGTCGACGACGAGCCGGCCGTAGCGTGCGACGGTCTCGCGCATGTCGACCGCGACCGTCTGCGGCACGGGGAACTTGGCGTAGCGCTCGAGCGTGCCCAGCATGTCTTCGGCGTCGTGCCCCGCGGCGCGGGCGTTCCAGAGGCCGAGGCGGGTGATGCGATACGTGTGCACGTGCTCGGGCGCGCGCTCGAGTTCCGCGAACACCGCGAGGTCATGGCGCGCATCCTCGGCGAGGGGGTGCGCGACCTCGAGGAGTACGGTTCGGTCGCTCTGCACGATGAGTGGGCCGTCTGACATAGCCTTCGAGTCTACGCCCGCGCGAAGGGGCCGCGGGCGGATGGCGCCGTCGGCGCCGCCGTCACAGGCCGGTCGGGCCCGGCGAGACGGCGGCGATCGCCGAGAGCGGAAGGGTGCGCTCGATGTCGGCCTTGCGATCGCGCGCCCGCAGGCGGCCGTTGGCGACGCTCGCCGGGGCGAGCAGGTAGTCGGCCGTCTGCCCGCCGGGCATGCGCACCGTCACCGTGAGCGTCTCCTTCGAGCGCGCCGCGGCCTCGAGCTGTCGTGCGAGCCAGGCCTGCTCGGTCGCGCCGTCGTCGCCGGTGTCGAGCACGCGATCGAGCAGGGCGCCGATCGGATCCGACTTGGGAGCAGGCGGCGGCGCGCTGATCACCCGGTGGCGGTGCAGGCGGATGATCTGGCCCGTCGCGTCCTCGGCGGCCACGGGATAGCGTGCGTCCGAGAGCGCCCAGAACACGACCTCGGGCGAGAAACGGGAGAGGAGGCGATGGGGCCCGGCCTGGCGAAGGCCGACCGAGGCGAGCGACTGGTCGACTGCGAGCGTGCGGACGAGTTGCTCGTCGTCGGAGCGGATGGACGCACGCGCCGGGGCGTCCGTGTCATCGGCGGCGGCGACCCGCACGGATCCGAAGCGCGCCGAGGCTTCGCCGACGAGGTAGGCGAGCGGCTGCGGGATGCCGGTCAGTGAGAGGCTGCGCAGGAATTCGAGGATGGACTCGGCGGACTCGCCCGCTGCGAGGCCCCGATTGACGGATGCCGCGTTCACGCGGTACGTCGAGGCGAGGTCTCGACCCTCGACATCGGCGAAGCCTCGGAGCCGGGCGTCGAGCGAGGGCTCGAGCGGCCCGGGCGAGACGATGGTGAGGTCGTGCTGGAGGTACACCTTGTCGACCTGCGCCGGGAAGTGCACCGCGAGCCGGCGGGCGGCGCGATCCACGTCGCCGGCGAGCACGAGCCGCCCCGTCTCGACGGGTTCGCCCGCCACGGCGAGGCCCAGCGCCTCCGCTTCGCCGACGAGGCGATCGAGGCCGTCTTCCACCCATCGCCCGCCTGCGGGGTAGAACCAGCGCACGTCGTCGCGGAGGTCCGTCGCCGTCAGGGCTTCGCTGCGACGGGCGACGAGTTCGCGCAGCGGCAGCGGAATGCGGTCTCGCCAGCAGTCGGCGAGGAGGCGCCAGCGACGTGCCGCGCTCTGCCGGGTCCACGAGGCGCCGAGGTCGGATTCGAGCCAGAACGCGCCGTCGCGAATGACCAGTCCCGCCTCGGCGGCGCGGTGGAAGAGCCGGGGGAGCGCTTCGAGGGCGATGCCGCTCGCCTCGGCGAGTCGCTTCGAGTCGGGGAGCGCGAGGCCGCCCTTGGCCAGTTCGCGGGCCGGCTGGCTCCCGATCTCGGCGAGCAGCTCCGCCGTCGCCGCGACGGTCGCGTAGGCCGTCTCCGCGGCACGGCGTTCGAGCAGGCTTCGGTCGACATCGTCGACGCCGACGAGCACGGGCGGAGCGGGCGCCGCCAGCTCGGCGGCGTCGGGCAGTTCGCGGCCCATGTGCACGCCGACTCGCGTGGCGACCGCGTTCGGCACGTGCACGCGCTCACCCGATCGGACGATGACCAGCACGTCGGCCAGGTCGCCGAGCAACCGATCGGTCGCGTTCGAGAGCTCGGCGGAGGCCCCGAGCCGCACGAGCTCGGACTGCACCGCCTGCGTCGTCGAGTCGCCGTGCTCGCCGGAGACCTGCAGTGCTGCGGCGAGGGTCGCCAGGTGGCGCCGGTCGAGGCGGCTGACGGCATGATCGATCGAATCGGGGGCGAGCAGCGCCTCGGCGAGGTCGAAGAGATCGCGCACCCCGGACGCGTCGAACTCGCGCGACTCGAGCGCCGACGCGAGTTGTGTTCGCGGCAGCCCGCGGAGTCGTGCGGCGAGCTCGAGCATCGGCCCCCTCAGCTCGTTCCGGCTCGAGATGATCGGGCGCGGCGCATGCCGTTCACGATGAGGAGCACGATGAGGAGGAGGAACGCGAGGGGCAGCCCGAACCACGGCAGCATGATGACGAGCGGCCACACCCCTCGGCTGAACCCGTCGTCGGCCCCGGCGCCGGCGAGCGTGCCGAACATGACCGCGAGGAACGCCGCGATCGACAGCCCGACCACGCCCACGAACATGAAGGCGAGGATGCGCTCGGCGCGGTGTTCGATGATTGGGCCGGAATCGCTCACCTGTCAAGGATAGGGCAGCGCGCCGTCCGAGGGGCGATCGGGCTCCTAGACTGGACGTGCACGGCGCCGCGACTCCGGGGTGCCGCACGACGCGAGCGAGGTTCACACGATGCCCACCGGCAAGGTCAAGTTCTACGACGAGGAGAAGGGGTTCGGCTTCATCAGTTCCGATGACGGCCAGGAGGTCTTCCTCCACGCTTCCGCTCTTCCCGCCGGCGCGACCGTGCGGGCGGGCACTCGTCTCGAGTTCGGCGTCGCCCAGGGCAAGCGCGGAGCGCAGGCGCTCTCGGTGCGGGTGCTCGAGGCCCCCGTGAGCCTCGCGAAGATCAACCGCAAGCCCGCTGACGACATGGCGATCATCGTCGAAGACGTCGTCAAGGTGCTCGATGGGATCGGCGCCGATCTGCGCCGCGGCCGCTACCCCGACAAGTCGAAGGCACGCACGGTCGCCGCGGTCCTGCGCAAGGTGGCAGACGATCTCGATGTCTGAGTCCGCTGAACGGGGCTCGTCCGAACCCCTCGAGGTGCTCGACGAGGCGCCCGCACCCACGGGCGAGGCCGTCGACACCGATGGGGCTGCCGAGAGCACGGTGGCGGATGCTCCCACCCGCGTCTTCGTGGCCGACGAGGTGCTCCTCGGCTCGGTCGACCTCGCGCGTCGCGCGCTGCTCGAGGTGACCGCGCCCGAGACCGTGGGCTCCGTGCTGGGCCACCTCGCCGAGGACGAGCACGTGCTCACGCTCCTGTTCGCGTCCGACCTGTCCGGGTACCCGGGCTGGCGGTGGAGCGTCACGCTCGCCCGCGTCGAGGGTGGGGAGCCGACCGTGCTCGAGACCGAACTCATGCCCGGCGAGACGGCACTGCTCGCTCCCGAGTGGGTGCCGTGGTCGGAGCGGCTCGCCGAGTACCGCGCCGCCCAGGAGGCGGCAGCGGCCGCCGCGGCCGAGGCGACGGCCGACGACAGCGCCGATGAGTCGCTCGCCGCCGCCGACGTCGACGACGAGGACGA
>JAPSJT010000022.1 GCA_031178045.1 Agromyces sp. | reverse complement strand
CGTTGCTGGTGTCGACGTACGGACATCTCGCCTCCGGCGGCGACCGTCGATTCGAGCGTAGCGATGACCTTTCACGGGAAGCGGCGCGATCGGGACGATCTGGCGTGAAAGATCGTGCAATCTTTACAAATCACCGATGGTCGCGCCATGCGCCGACCGCCCGCCTCGGGGATCGACCCCGACGGCGATCGACTCACCCGGTGCGAGCGGTCCGCCCGGTCCGAAGGAGCACGCCGTCACGGCGGTGAAGAGGAACCAGGCGTCGGCGGCGCACAACTCGTCGAGCGCGGCGACGCGAGCCGGATCGAGCCCGGCGGCGGCCACCCGTCCTGTCTCCTGCGCGCTCTGCGGGGCGAGCCGCGCCTGCATCCAGCCACCGAGGGCGCGCACCGCCGCCGCGGTCAGCACGCCCTCCGGCGCCCCGCCGATCCCGATCACGAGATCGAGATCCCCGTCGGGTCGCGCGGCGCGCAGGCACCGCTCGACGTCGCCGTGGGCGAAGAGCTCGACGGATGCCCCGGCCCGGCGGGCATCTGCGATGGCGCTCGCGTTCCGTGGCCGGTCCTGCACGGCGACGCGCACTCCGGCCGAGTCGACGCCCCGGGCCCGCGCGATCCGCTCGATCGTCGCGCCGATCGGCGCCGCCAGCTCGAGGCCCGGAACACGGCTGACGAGCTTCTGCATGTAGTGCGCCGGTCCGATGTCGAGGAACGCCCCGCGCGGCGCGACGGCCATCACCGCCATCGCACCGGGCAGTCCGGCCGCGGCGAGGCTCGTGCCGTCGACGGGATCCACCGCGATGTCGATCGCAGGACCTGCGCCCGTCCCGAAGCGCTCGCCGAGCTGGAGCATCGGCGCGGCGTCCTTCTCGCCCTCGCCGACGACGACGCGTCCCTCGACCGGGATTCCGGCGAGCGCCGCCCGCATGGCGGCGACCGCGGCACCGTCGACGGCGTCGCGATCGCCGGATCCGACGAGCTGCGCCGCGGCGACCGCCGCGACACGGGTCGCCTCGAGGAACAGCGGTGCGAGCCGGCCCGCGTCGGATGGAAGAGCGGTCATGTCCCCATCCTGCCCCGCCGCCCGCGCGGCATCCGTCACTCATGAGCACTGCTCGCGACTCGTTAGACTCGTGCCGAACCCACCGTCACCCTCGAAGGAGCTTCCATGCCCATCGCAACCCCCGAGCAGTACGCCGAGATGCTCGACACCGCCAAGGCCAAGGGCTTCGCGTTCCCGGCATTCAACGTCTCGTCGTCGCAGACGCTCAACGCGGTGCTCCAGGGACTCACCGAGGCCGGCTCCGACGGAATCATCCAGGTGACGACGGGCGGCGCCGACTACTTCGCCGGCCACACCGTGAAGGCACGTGCCACCGGTGCCCTCGCGTTCGCGCGCTTCGCCACCGAGGTCGCGAAGAGCTACCCGATCACGGTCGCCCTGCACACCGACCACTGCCCGAAGAACGCGCTCGAGGACTTCGTGTACCCGCTCATCGCCGCCTCCGAAGAAGAGGTGAAGGCGGGTCGCAACCCCATCTTCCAGTCGCACATGTGGGACGGCTCCGCGGTGCCCCTCGACGAGAACCTCGAGATCGCGAAGCAGATCCTCCCGCGCATGAAGGCCATCAACGCCATCCTCGAGGTCGAGATCGGTGTCGTCGGCGGCGAGGAGGACGGCGTCAGCCACGACATCAACGAGCACCTCTACACGACCCTCGACGACGCCATCGCTACCGTCGAGGCGCTCGGTCTCGGCGACCAGGGCCGGTACATGGCCGCCCTGACCTTCGGCAACGTGCACGGCGTCTACGCGCCCGGCAACGTGAAGCTGAAGCCCGAGCTCCTGAAGGAGATCCAGGACGGACTGGCCGCGAAGTACGGCACCGGCGAGAAGCCGCTCGACCTCGTCTTCCACGGCGGTTCGGGCTCGACCGACGAGGAGATCGCCGAGGCCGTGCGCAACGGCGTCGTGAAGATGAACATCGACACCGACACGCAGTACGCCTTCACGCGCTCGATCGCCGGCTACATGTTCCAGAACTACGACGGCGTGCTGAAGGTCGACGGCAGCGTCGGCAACAAGAAGCAGTACGACCCGCGCGCGTGGGGCAAGGTCGCCGAGTCGGCCATGGCCGTGCGCGTCGGCGAGTCGACCAGGCAGCTCGGCTCGGCCGGCCACTCGATCACGGCGTAGGCGAGCGGATGTCCCACGGCGAGGCCGCTCGGAACCCCGGCGACGACGGGGTCACCCCGTCGCGCCCCGACGAGCGGCCTCGCCCGCAATACGGCGAGTACGCGCCCGACGGCTGGACGTGGCAACCGCCCTCCGACGACCCGTACGCGGCACCGGCGGTGCCGCGCGAGCCCGAGCGGTCGGGAGCCGGTACCGGTTCCGACGGCCGCTCGACGACCCCCGCTCCCGCTGGCGGCGGATCGCTCGCCGCGGGGAGCGCAGCGCGCCCAGCCGATCGCATCCTCACGATCGTGCTCCTCGCGCTCGCGGTGATCGGAGCGCTCAACAGCGTGCTGAGCCTGCAGCAGCTCGCGCCGCAGGTGCAGCTGGTCTACGACCAGCAGGGCATCGGCGACTACACCGCTCCCGAGTGGCTGCCGACCCTCGTCCTCGTCGGCACGATCCTGCAGCTCGCGCTCCTCGGCGCGACGATCGCCTGGTCGGTCTCGCGTGTTCGCGCCGGGAAGCTCGCGTTCTGGGTGCCGCTCGCGGGCGGCGCGGCATCCGTCGTCATCATGATGGTGCTCATGTCGATCGTGTTCCTCAACGATCCGACGTTCCTGTCGTACCTCGACGAGCTCAGCGCCGTCGGCTGACCTCGAGTCCCGCCGGAGCGCGCGGAAGCGCGATTCGGTCAGGCTCGCGTGCGACCGCCGAGCGCCCGGGCGTCGCGGTTGCCCGCGAGGTCGCGGCGGAGTTCCTTCGGCAGCGAGAACATGAGGTCCTCCTCGGCCGTCTTGACCTCGGCGACCTCGCCGTAGCCTGCGTCGGCGAGCGCCTCGAGCAGCTCCCGCACGAGCTCCTCGGGAACGGATGCCCCGCTCGTCACGCCGACCGTCTCGACGCCATCGAGCCACTCCTGCTTGACCTCGCTCGCGTAGTCGACCCGGTATGCGGCCTTCGCCCCGTACTCGAGCGCGACCTCGACGAGCCGCACGCTGTTGGAGCTGTTGGCCGAGCCGACGACGATGACGAGATCGGCGTCCTGGGCGACCTTCTTGATCGCCACCTGCCGATTCTGCGTGGCGTAGCAGATGTCGTCGGAGGGCGGGTCGGCGAGGTTCGGGAACCGCTCGCGCAGGCGCCGCACGGTCTCCATCGTCTCGTCGACCGAGAGCGTCGTCTGCGAGAGCCAGACGACCTTGTCGGGGTCGCGCACCTCGATGTTCGGCACATCGTCGGGGCTGTTGACGAGGGTCACGTGGTCGGGCGCCTCGCCCGCCGTTCCCTCGACCTCTTCGTGGCCCTCGTGGCCGATGAGCAGGATCTCGAAGTCGTCGCGCGCGAACCGAACGGCCTCGCGGTGCACCTTCGTCACGAGCGGGCAAGTCGCGTCGATCGCGTGCAGGCCGCGGTCGGCGGCGGCGTTCACCACCGCGGGCGAGACCCCGTGCGCGCTGAAGACGATGTGGGCGCCCTCGGGCACCTCATCGACCTCGTCGACGAAGACGGCGCCCTTCGCCTCGAGCTCGGTGACGACGTGGATGTTGTGCACGATCTGCTTGCGCACGTAGACGGGCGCTCCGTAGTGCTCGAGCGCCTTCTCGACGGCGATCACCGCACGGTCGACGCCGGCGCAGTAGCCCCGGGGCGCGGCGAGCAGCACGCGCTTGTGTCCGGGGACGGGGTTATCCTTGAGCCGGCCGCGCACGCTCGGGACTCTGGGCATGCCGAGGCCGATCCGCGGGGCATCCGTCGTACTCGTCACGATGACCATCCTACGCGGGCGATGCTGAGCGAACGGCTGACGCCGGCGGCTCACGAAGCAGAACGGAAGAGGAGCTCGATGGCGGATGCACCGGCGACGCGCGAGGCGCCCTGGCCCGTCGCCCTGCTCTCCGGCAAGCTCAAGGACTACCTCGACCGTCTCGGCACGGTGTGGGTCGAGGGCGAGCTCACCCAGTGGGGCGTCTCGGGCGGCAACGTCTACGGCAAGCTGAAGGACCTCGAGGTCGACGCCACGATCTCGATCACCATGTGGTCCTCGGTGCGCGCGCGCCTCTCCGAGCAGTTCAAGCAGGGCGACCACGTGATCGCCCTCGTGAAGCCCAGCTGGTGGGTCAAGGGCGGCTCGCTCTCGATGCAGGTGTTCGACCTGAAGCACGTCGGGCTCGGCGACCTGCTCGAACGCCTCGAGCGCCTGCGCGTGCAACTCGCGGCCGAGGGCCTCTTCGACGCGGCGCGCAAGAAGCGGCTGCCCTTCCTGCCCGGCGTCATCGGACTCGTCACCGGCCGTGACAGTGACGCCGAGAACGACGTGATCCGCAACGCCCGCCTCCGGTGGCCGAGCGTCGAGTTCCGCATCGAGTACGCGGCCGTGCAGGGCGATCGCACCGCCGTCGAGGTGGTCCGGGCGATCCGCCGACTCGACGCCGATCCCTCGGTCGAGGTCATCATCGTCGCCCGCGGCGGCGGCGACTTCCAGAACCTGCTGGGCTTCAGCGACGAACGCGTCGTCCGGGCCGCCGCCCAGGCGGCCACCCCCATCGTCTCGGCGATCGGACACGAGGCTGACCGGCCGCTCCTCGACGAGGTCGCCGACCTGCGCGCGTCCACGCCGACGGATGCCGCGAAGCGCGTCGTTCCCGACGTCGCCGAGGAACTGCTGCGCGTCGAGCAGGCGCGAGCGCGTCTCGGTATGCGGCTCTCGTCGATCATCAGCCGCGAGATCGACCGCATCGGGCACCTCCGGGCGCGACCGGTGCTCGCCGACACCGGCTGGATCATCGACCGCCGCGCTGAGGAGCTCACCCGGTGGGTGGCGCGCGGCCACGAACTCGTCGAGCGGTGCATCGAACGGCAGACCGCGCGCATCGGCGAGCTGCGCGGGCACCTGCGCGGCCTCTCGCCGCAATCGACGCTCGACCGCGGCTATGCGATCGTGCAGGGCGCAGACGGCCATGTGCTGCGCGGCCCCGACGGCGCTCCCGAAGGCACTCGGATGACGCTCACGCTCGCCGAGGGCAGGCTCGGCGCGGTGTCGACCGGCGAGGTCGCCCACGGCTCCGCGGCTCCCGACGGCGGCGGGCGCGTCGGCCACGCCGAATAGAATGAACCCATGTCCTCCACTCCCACCGATGTCGCCGAGCTCAGCTACGAGCAGGCGCGCGACGAGCTCGTGCAGGTCGTCGCCGAGCTCGAGCAGGGCTCCGCGACGCTCGAGCAGTCGCTCGCGCTGTGGGAGCGCGGCGAGGCCCTCGCCGCGCGCTGCGAGGAGTGGCTGATCGGCGCGAAGGCCCGACTCGACGCGGCGCGCTCCGGTGCCGCTCGAGGGGCGGCAGCATCCGTCGACGGCGGGTCGCGCTGATGGCCGAACGCCCACCCCGCGTGGTCGCCGAACTCGGCCGCCCCGAGACGCCCGAAGAGACGGCGGCGCGCAAGGCCGAGAACTCGCGTCGGCACCGCCAGCGCCAGACCACCAAGAACCTCGTACTGGCGCTCGGCGCGAGCCTCATCGTGATGCTCGTCATCGTGCTGATCGTCCCCCGCAGCGACACGCCCATCGAGCGCGACGTCGATGTCGCCGCCGTCGCCGAGCAGGCGCAGCTCGCGAGCGACGCCCCGCTCGCCGTTCCCGAGGTGCCCTCCGACTGGCGCGCCAACGCCGCGGAGCTGCGGCGCTCCGATGCCGACAAGGTCACCGCGTGGTACGCGGGGTACCTGACTCCGAGCAACGAATACGTCGGCATGTACCAGGGCCTCGAGGCGAACGCCACGTGGGTCGCCGAGCAGTTGTCCCGCACGCTCGCGACGGGCACGACGACGATCGACGGCGTCGAGTGGACCGTGTACGACAATCGCGACTCCGCCGAGGACGTCGGCAACGCGAGGTACGGGCTCACCACCGAGGCGGGCGAGAGCACCTTCGTGCTGCTCGGCACGGCGACGCTCGACGAGTTCGCGACCCTCGCGACCGCGCTCGTTCCCGCCATCGACGCTCAACGCTGACCGAGCTGACCGAGCACCCCGCTCGCCGAATCTCGACCGACTCCCCCGAACACTGACGCCGCACCGAGAGGATCCGCCGTGACCGAGCAGCCGACCGACCGACCATCGACGCCTTCCGCGGCGTGGAACGAGCTGCGCCGGGGCAACGAGCGATTCGTCGCCGGGGAGCCGCAGCATCCGCGCCAGGACGCCGATCACCGCACGGCCCTCGCCCGGGGGCAGCGGCCCCTCGTCGCGATCTTCGGATGCAGCGACTCGCGCCTCGCGGCCGAGATCATCTTCGATGTGGGCCTCGGCGACGCCTTCGTCGTGCGCAACGCCGGCCAAGTCGCCTCCGACTCCGTGCTCGGCTCCCTCGAGTATGCCGTCGGAGTGCTCGGCGTGCCGCTCATCCTCGTGCTCGGGCACGATGAGTGCGGCGCCGTCCGCGCGGCGATCGACTCGCAGGGCGACGACGCGACGCCCCTGCCACCGCACATCGCCGGACTCGTCGAGCGCATCGTGCCGGCGGTCCGCCGGGTCGCGGGCGCCGACTCCGACGGGCCGATCAACCCGGCCGACGTCGATGCGAGCGACGTCGGACGGGAGCACCTGCGCGACACCGTCGCCGAACTGGTCCAGGGCTCCGAGATGATCAGCGACGCGATCGCAGCCGGTACGCTGGCTATCGTCGGCGCGAACTACCGCCTCGCCGAAGGGCGCGCCGAGACCGACATCGTCGTCGGGCGCATCTGACCGCCGCGCTGGCGGCACTCGCCGGGAGGGCCCGGCACGCAACCGAAAGGGATCACACCGTGGTGGAGAACGCTGCCGACTACCGCATCGAGCACGACACGATGGGCGAGGTGCGGGTTCCCGCAGCGGCGCTCTACAGTGCCCAGACCCAGCGCGCCGTCGAGAACTTCCCCATCTCGGGCGACACGCTCGAGCCCACGCAGATCGCGGCGCTCGCCCGCATCAAGAAGTCCGCGGCGCTCGCGAACGAGCGGCTCGGAGTGCTCGACCCGGCCATCGCCCGTGCGATCGCCGACGCGGCCGACGAGGTCATCGCCGGCCGGCACGACGGCGAGTTCCCGCTCGACGTGTACCAGACCGGCTCCGGCACCTCCTCGAACATGAACATGAACGAGGTGCTCGCGACACTCGCCTCCCGCAGCCTCGGCCAGCGTGTGCACCCCAACGATCACGTGAACGCCTCCCAGTCCTCGAACGACGTCTTCCCCACCTCGGTGCACATCGCGGTGACCGGTGCGCTCATCGACGACCTCATCCCCGCGCTCGATCACCTCGCCGTCGCCCTCGAGGCGAAGGCCGAGCAGTGGGCCGGTGTCGTGAAGGCCGGCCGCACGCACCTCATGGACGCCACCCCGGTCACCCTCGGCCAGGAGTTCGGCGGGTACGCCCGTCAGGTCCGCCTCGGCATCGAGCGCGTCCGCTCGACGCTCCCCCGGGTCGCCGAGGTCCCGCTCGGCGGCACCGCCGTGGGCACGGGTATCAACACCCCCGCCGGCTTCCCGCAGCTCGTCATCGAGCTCCTCCAGCTCGAGACCGAGCTGCCGATCACCGAGGCCGCCGACCACTTCGAGGCGCAGGCGAACCGCGACGGCCTCGTCGAGGCATCCGGCGCCCTCCGCGGCATCGCCGTGAGCCTCACGAAGATCTGCAACGACCTCCGCTGGATGGGCTCGGGCCCGAACACCGGCCTCGGCGAGCTGCGCATCCCCGACCTGCAGCCGGGTTCGTCGATCATGCCGGGCAAGGTCAATCCCGTCATCCCCGAGGCCGTGCTCATGGTCTGCGCACGCATCGTCGGCAACGACGCGACCATCGCGTGGAGCGGCGCGTCGGGTTCGTTCGAACTCAACGTGCAGATCCCCGTGATGGGCACGGCGTTGCTCGAGTCGATCCGGCTGCTCACGAGCGCCTCGCGGCTGCTCGCCGACAAGACGATCGACGGTCTCGAGGCCGATGTCGAGCGCACCGCCGCGCTCGCCGGCATGTCGCCCTCGATCGTGACGCCCCTCAACAAGCTCATCGGCTACGAGGCGGCGGCGAAGATCGCGAAGCACTCCGTCGCGAAGGGCATCACGGTGCGCGAGGCCGTCATCGACCTCGGCTACCTCGAGCGCGGCGAGCTCACCGAGCAGCAGCTCGACGCGGCGCTCGACCTGCTCTCGATGACGCGCCCGCCTCAGGCCTGATCCGTGCGCGACGGCCCGTCGCGCGACCTGTAGCCCGGTTCCCAGGGAGGAGTTCGGCCCGAGCGGAGGGTCCCATCCGGGAATCACTCCTCCGCCCGCGCCGTCCTCCTCCCGAAGGGACGCGGCCTCCCCGGCTAGGCGAGCTCCGCGCCGTCGAGCATCTCCGAGACGAGGGCCGCGATGGCCGAGCGCTCCGAGCGGGTGAGCGTGATGTGGGCGAAGAGCGGATGCCCCTTCAGCGTCTCGATCACGCTCGCGACGCCGTCGTGGCGGCCGACGCGGAGGTTGTCGCGCTGGGCGACGTCGTGCGTGAGCACGACCCTCGAGTTCTGGCCGATCCGCGAGAGCACCGTGAGCAGCACGTTCCGCTCGAGGGACTGCGCCTCGTCGACGATCACGAATGCGTCGTGCAGTGAGCGGCCGCGGATGTGCGTGAGCGGCAGCACCTCGAGGATGCCGCGGTCGATCACCTCTTCGAGCACGTTGTCGGAGACGACCGACCCGAGGGTGTCGAACACCGCCTGACCCCACGGGTTCATCTTCTCGCCCTGGTCGCCGGGCAGGTACCCGAGCTCCTGGCCGCCCACCGCGTAGAGCGGCCGGAACACCATGATCTTCTTGTGCTGCTGGCGTTCGAGCACCATCTCGAGGCCGGCGCAGAGCGCGAGCGCCGACTTGCCGGTGCCGGCGCGACCGCCGAGCGAGAGGATCCCGATCTCGGGGTCGAGGAGCAGGTCGATCGCGAGCCGCTGCTCCGCCGATCGGCCGTGCACGCCGAAGACGTCCCGGTCGCCTCGCACGAGCTTCACCTCGCGGTCGCCGACGACCCGGCCGAGCGCCGATCCGCGCTCGGAGTGGATCACGAGCCCCGTGTTCACGGGCATGTCGGCGACATCCGCCGACTGCATCGACTCGTGCTCGTAGAGCTTCGCCATGTCGTTCGAACCGAGCGAGAGCTCGGCCATGCCCGTCCAGCCGGAGTCGAGGGCGAGCTCGGCGCGGTACTCCTGCGCGTCGAGGCCGATCGAAGCCGCCTTCACGCGGAGCGGCAGGTCCTTCGAGACCACCGTGACGGCGACGCCGTCGTTCGCGAGGTTCGCCGCGCACGCGAGGATGCGGGAGTCGTTGTCACCCAGCTGCAGCCCGCTCGGCAGCACCGAGGGGCTCGAGTGGTTGAGCTCGACGCGCAGCGAGCCGCCCTCGCCGACGGGGATCGGGAAGTCGAGCCGCTCGTGCTCGATCCGGAGTTCGTCGAGGATTCGCAACGACTGCCGGGCGAAGTACCCGATCTCGGGGTCGTTGCGTTTCGCCTCGAGTTCCGTGATGACGACGACCGGCAGCACCACCGCGTGCTCGGCGAATCGGAACAGCGCCCTTGGATCCGAGAGCAGCACCGAGGTGTCGAGCACGTACGTCCGCTCGGCCTGTGCGGCGCCCGTGGGCGCCGAGGCATCCGGCCGCATCTTGCGACCCGATGACCGACCGACGGACTTGGAGGTTTCGAGTGAGGCCACAACCGCTCCCGCCCCGAGCGTTCCGCTCGGCTCTCGCGCCGGCCGGCGAATCCTCCTGCGAGCGGTTCACGAGCCGACTCGATCAGGCACCTTGCCCGATGCCTGTGACGCTACGACCGCTGCGCGGGAATCGCGGAACCGACACGCGGTGCGTCACCGGCAATTCACCGAATCGGATGCCGCGGGCGGCACTCAGTACGAGGCGGCCGTGCCGTACGACACGAACGCGGCGCGCAGCATGTCGAGCGTCTCAGCGCTCGTCGCGGCATGCACGCTGAGGCGCACGCGACCCTGCCGTGTCGTCGCCGTCACTCCGTGGTTGTGCAGCGACGCCGTCAGGAACGTCACCTGACCGGCCGGCGGCTCGAGCACCACGATGCCGGCGCGCTCGCGCTCATCGCGCGAGGAGGTGACGGCGATGGCGAACTCGTCGGCGAGCTCGATGACCTCGCTCACGCGCTCGGCGATCGCCGTGTTGATCGCCGGCACCCCCGCCTCGGCGATGTCCTCGAGCACCGCGGCGAGCCGGGCCTGCGCGATCGGGTCGGGATTCGAGACCCGATAGGCGCGTGCGTCGGGCGCGGGCGGCGGCACCTCGCCCCACGGCTCGGGCTCCTCGGTGCCCGTGAAGCCCGAGAACACGGGGGTGAGTTGCTCGAGCGCGCGGTCGGAGAGGGCCATGATCCCGGTGCCCCAGCCCGCGCGGCACCACTTCTGCCCGCCGCTCAGCACCACGTCGGCGGCCTCCCAGGGGGCGTCGACCGTGCCGAAACCCTGGATGGCGTCGACGATCAGCAGCCGGTCGCCGATCACCTGACGGATGCCCTCGATGTCGCAGAGGTATCCGGTGCGCGAGTCGACGAGGCTCACCGCGACGGCGGCGACGTTCTGCTCGAGCTGGTCGCGGATCTGACCCGGCGTCACCTTGCCGTGGTCGGTCTCGAGCCAGACGGGCTGCACCGTGTGCAGTGCCTCCTGGGCGCGCACGGCGGCGATCGGCAGGCTCGGGAACTCGTCGGCTGAGAGCAGCACGCCACCCGTCAGCCCGAACATCGCATGCATGATGCCCTGCGAGGTGTTCGGCTGGAACACGATCGAATCGGCCGGGAAGCCGGTGACGGCGGACGCGGCAGCGCGCACGCGAGCGTCCTGCTCGGGGAAGACGTCGGCGCTGCCGTGCCTGGCTCGCGCGAGCACCTGGGTGAGCGCGGCGGTCTCCTCGGCCGCCGACGTCGCCAAGGGACCGAAGCGCCCGTAGTCCAGGTAGCCGGGTTCCTCGGTGAACCCCGCGAGGTATGCGTCGATCGTCACGTTCGCCTCTCTCTCAGAGCCATATCATGGCAGACCCCGAGGGGCGCGCGAGCGCGGTCATGCGGCGAACGGCCGCGACGCGTCATCCGCCGAAACGCCGGTGCCGCTTCGCGTAGTCGCGGAGCGCACGCAGGAAGTCGACCTTGCGGAGGTCGGGCCCGAGGGCCTCGACGAAGTAGAACTCGCTGTGCGCGGCCTGCCAGAGCATGAAGTCGCTGAGCCGTTGTTCGCCCGAGGTGCGGATGACGAGGTCGGGGTCGGGCTGGCCGCCGGTGTAGAGATGCTCGCCGATGAGGTCGGGCGTGAGTCGCTCGGCGAGGTCCTCGAGGCTTCGGCCCTCGGCGTGGTGTGCCGCAACGATCGAACGCATGGCGTCGGTGATCTCCTTGCGCCCGCCGTAGCCGACCGCGAGGTTCACGTGGAGTCCCTTCTTGCCGGCGGTGCGATGCTCCGCCGCATCGAGGGCGGCGACGAGCGGCTCGGGGAGCCCCACATCCGACCCGACATGCTGCACGCGCCAGTCGCGGTAGTGCGAGAGCTCCTCGGCGAGCTCGGCGATGATCTCGATGAGGTCGTCGAGCTCGGCGGGCGGCCGATTCCCGAGGTTGTCGCTCGAGAGCAGGTACAGGGTGACGACGCCGATGCCGAGGTCGTCGCACCACTCGAGGAACTCACGCATCTTGGCCGCGCCGGCACGGTGACCGTGGGCGGCGCTCTCGTAGCCGAGTTGCCTGGCCCATCGGCGGTTCCCGTCGATGATCATGGCGACATGGCGCGGCAACGACGACGGATCGAGCCCGCGCCGGAGCCGGTTCTGATAGAGGCGGTAGAGGATGCCGCGACCGAGGGGCTCATCGCTCTTCTGCACGCGACTACGCTACCCCTCCCCCGCCCGGCGCACTCACAGCCGAAGGTGACCGCGCACCGCCTACGCTGGCTCCATGAACGAGAAGCGCCATCGCGACGCACCGGATCTCGGCGAGGAGCTCTCCCGCCCGGTGGCACCCGATGACCCGACGGATGCCGCCGTCTCGCGTGCCGCCCACGGTTCCGACCTGCCCAACATCCCGCTGCTCGACGACTCGCTCGCGCATCCGGGCGCCGAGGCCAAGCCGACCTGGCGCGGGTGGATCCATGCGGCCACCTTCCCGATCACGATCATCGCCGGCTTCGTGCTCATCGCGCTCGCGGAAGGCGCGCCCGCGAAGTGGGCCTCGGCCGTCTTCGTGCTCACCTCGATGCTCCTGTTCGGCAGTTCCGCGCTCTACCATCGCTTCGACTGGACGCCGCGTACGAAGGTCCTCCTGAAGCGCATCGATCACGCGAACATCTTCCTGCTCATCGCCGGCACCTACACGCCGCTCGCGATCCTCGCGCTCCCTCCCGACAAGGGCTGGCTCCTGCTCGGAGTCGTCTGGGGCGGCGCCTTCGTCGGCATCGGCTTCCGGATGTTCTGGATCAACGCGCCGCGCTGGCTCTACGTGCTGCTCTACCTCCTGCTCGGCTGGGCGGCCGTCATGTACCTGGGCGACCTGCTCGCCGTGAGCATCTGGATGATGGCGCTCGTGATCGCGGGCGGGCTGCTCTACACGGCGGGAGCGATCGTGTACGCGATGAAGAAGCCGAACCCGTGGCCCGGCCATTTCGGCTTCCACGAGATCTTCCACGCGTGCACGGTGCTCGCGTTCATGTGCCACTGGACGGCCACGCTCATCATCGCGATCGCGCCGGCGTACCACGTGGCCTGACGGTCGGCCTCGTCTCAGCGAAGGCGCGAGCTCAGCGGTCGGATGCCCCGCGCGGGCGCTCGTCGTCGTCGGGCGCCTGGCCTCCGGCATCCGTCTGCCCCGCGGCATCCGTGTCGCCTGCCGCATCCGTCGACTGGCCGTCGGCCTCGGTGAGGTGCTGGAGCTCCTCGTCGAGGCGCTCCTGCTCGAGCTGCTCGCGCACCTCGGCCCGGTAGTTGACCCGCCGGATGCGCCGCACCATGTCGAGCACGAGGAGCAGCACGACGATCATGACCACGAAGGTGAGCACGAAGCCCCAGACTCCGGGCGTCACGGTGTTCGGATCGAACTCCTCCTCATCGGCGAGCACGAGGAGCGGCACCGACGCGGCGATCACGAACGCACTCGACGGTCGGAGTGGACGGACACGACGAGCATCGGACTCACTTTCGGCGCGGATCTCGGCCCGACGGGGCGGGTTAGGCTGGATTCCAGCCTAGACGATCGAGCATGGAGGGAGCCGCGTGCCCGAGCACGACGCCGACGACGCGCTCGCCGCGCGCTACGGACGCACACGTGCCCGTCGCACGCGGGACCGGCTCCTGCTCATCGCCGGCGCTGTCGTCGTCGCTGTGGTCCTCGTCGCGTGGGTCGTGTGGGCCGGCCTCGACGGGCAGCAGCCCACGGTCGAGGCGACCGACACGGGGCACCGCCTCATCAACGAGGAGCGCGCCGTCGAGGTGAGCTGGACCCTCTCGGTGCCGCCCGGCAACGAGTCCGCATGCATCGTGCAGGCGCTCGACGAGGACTTCACGGTCGTGGGCTGGCGGGTGCTGGAGATCCCCGCCTCCGACCGGCACCTGCGCGAGTTCACGGAGCGTGTACGCGTTGCGCGCGAGGCGAACACGGGTTTGATTTCGCGCTGCTGGCTCACCTAATATGGGTCATTCGCCCCGGCAGACGTCGGGGCGACACGTCTATTTCAGACACGTCTAGTTCAGGAGTGCACCATGGCGCAGGACGCCACCGTCACCTGGCTCACGCAGGAGGCCTTCGACCGCCTCGCCGCCGAGCTCGAGGAGCTCTCGACGCACGGTCGCGAGGAGATCGCCAAGCGCATCGAGGCCGCGCGTGAGGAGGGTGACCTCAAGGAGAACGGCGGGTACCACGCCGCGAAAGACGAGCAGGGCAAGCAGGAGGCGCGCATCCGCCAGCTGAAGGAGCTGCTGCGTACCGCCCAGGTCGGCGAGGCGCCCGAGTCGTCGGGGGTCGTCGAGCCCGGCACCGTCATCACCGCCGTCATCGCGGGCGACGAGGAGCGCTTCCTCATCGGCAGCCGCGAGATCGCCGGCGATTCCGAGCTCGACGTGTTCAGCGAGCAGTCGCCGCTCGGCGCGGCCATCCTCGGCCTGAAGGTCGGCGAGTCGACGAGCTACACCGCCCCCAACGGCCGCGAGATCGCGGTCGAGGTCACCGGGGTCGAGACCTGGGCCGGCCAGTAGCCGGTCGACCACATCGATCGAACGGCCCCTCGCGAGCGCGAGGGGCCGTTCGTCATTCAGACGCCCGTCGGGCGGTCAGTCGGCGACGACCCTCGGGTCGTATCCCGCCCGGCGAAGCACCTCGACGACCGAGGCGCGATGCTCGGGACCGCGCGTCTCGACCGAAAGCTGCAGTTCGACCTCCGAGATCTGCAGCCCCGAGCCGTGCCGCGTGTGCAGCACCTCGATGACGTTCGCGTTCGCCTCGGCGAGGAGTTCGGCGACCCTCGCGAGCTGGCCGGGTCGATCGGGCAGCCCGACGCTGAGCGTGAGGTAGCGGTCGGATGCCGCGAGCCCGTGCGCGACGACCCGCTGCATGAGCAGCGGATCGATGTTCCCGCCCGAGAGCACCGCGACGACCGGGCCCGTGGCTCGGACGGCCCCCGTCATGAGGGCGGCGACGGCGACGGCGCCGGCTGGTTCGACGACGAGCTTCGCCCGCTCGAGCAGCACGAGCAGGGCGCGGGCGATGTCGTCCTCCGAGACCGTGACGACCTCGTCGACCGTCTCGCGGATGATCTGGAAGTTGAGTTCGCCGGGTCGATACACCGCGATCCCGTCGGCGATGGTCGGCACGACGGGAACGTGCCGCGGCTCGCCGGCGGCGAGGGAGACGACGTAGGGCGCGGCGTTCTCGGCCTGCACGCCGACGATGCGCAGTTCGCGGCCCTCGCGGGCGGCGCGCTGCTTGGCTGCACTCGCGATGCCCGCGGCCAGACCGCCGCCGCCGATCGGCACCACGATCGTCGTGGCGTCGGGCGCCTCTTCGAGGATCTCGAGGCCGAGCGTGCCCTGGCCGGCGATCACATCGGGGTGATCGAACGGGGGGATGCTGACCGCGCCCGTCTCGGCGGCGAATGCGGCAGCGGCCTCGATCGTCTCGCCGATGGAGTCGCCGGCGAGCACGACATCGGCGCCGTACGAGCGCGTGGCATCGAGCTTCGGCAATGCGACCCCGACGGGCATGAAGATCGTCGCCCTGATGCCGAGCTCGCGAGCGGCGTACGCCACGCCCTGAGCGTGGTTGCCGGCCGAGGCGGCGACGACCCCTCGGGCGCGTTCGTCTGCGCCGAGCGCGGCGATGCGATGGTATGCGCCGCGGAGCTTGTACGATCCGGTGCGCTGGAGGTTCTCGCACTTGAGGTAGACGGGCTGCCCGATCCGGTCGGCGAGGAACTTCGAGGTCTCCATCGGGGTCTCCCGCGCGACGCGGGCGACGACCTCGCGTGCTCGTTCGAACTCGGCGAGGCCCGGCCCCGGGATGGTGGTGATCACGCTCATTCTCCTCGTTGGTAGCCGGGTCGCTGCGGCACGGTGCGCCAGAGCGGTGATCGGGTCTCGGTGGCCGGCGGACTCGAGCCGCCCTTCCAGGCTCCGGTCGCGATGTAGGCGATCATGACATTGAGCACGGCCGCGACCGGAACGGCGAACAGGGCGCCCGGGATGCCGGCGAGCAGGGAGCCGGTGGCGACCGCCACGACGACGCCGAGCGGATGCACCTTCACGGCCGTCCCCATGATGAGCGGCTGCAGCACGTGGCCCTCGACCTGCTGCACGAGCAGCACGATGCCGAGCATGATGAGCGCGATGACCGGGCCGTTGTAGATGAGCGCGACGAAGACGGCGAGGGCTCCCGTGACCACCGCACCCACGATGGGGATGAACGAACCGAGGAAGACGAGGATCGCGATCGGCACGGCGAGCGGGATGCCGAGGAAGAAGGCGCCGAGCCCGATGCCGATGGCGTCGATCGTCGCGACGAGGATCTGCACCTTCACGAAGTTCTGCAGGGTCGCCCAGCCGGCCTCACCGGCTCCGTTCACCGCCGCGCGGGCCCGGCGCGGGAAGACGCCGACCACCCAACGCCAGATGCCCCGGCCGTCGATGAGGATGAACAGCGTCGCGAAGAGCGCGAGCAGGAGTCCGGCGAGGAAGTGTCCGACCGATGAGCCGAGCGAGAGGGCGCCGCTGACGAGGACGCTGCTGTCCTCCTGAACCGAGGTGACGATCTGGTTCACCCAGTCGTTCAACTGCTGCTCGGTGATGTGGAAGGGGCCCTCGAGCAGCCAGCCGCGGAACTCGTCCCACGCCTGCAGGCTCTGCGCCGCGAGCTCGTTCCGATCGCGCGCGATGAACGTGATGCCGACGGTGAGCAGGCCGCCGACGACGACGAGCGCCGAGAGCATCGCGACGGTCACGGCGAGCCACTTCGGCCATCGATTGCGTTGCAGGAACGCCGCGAACGGTACCAGCAGCGCACCGAGCAGCACGGCGACGAGGATCGGGATGACGATGAGCCGGAGCTGGATGATCAGGAACACGACGACCGCGAGCACGCCGCCGACGAGCAGCAGTCGCCACGACCACGCCGCGGCGATGCGCATGCCGTAGGGAATGGAGTCGCTCGCGTCGCGCTCCGACGCGTCGGCACCCTGCGTTCCGCTCTCGCGCTTGCGGATGGACTTCCCCCGGGCCCGGCCGGTCGACTCCGTCATCGCTCCAGTCTAGGACCGGGGTATGCGGCGAGCGGCATGAAGCGCGCCCTTGTCGGAGGCGGCGGATATCCTCTCAATCACCATGGTCGACACCGTCAGTCCCGCCCTCGCTCGTCGCATCGCGCTCGCCGCCCAGGGTTTCGGCCGGCCGCTCCCCGATCGCGCGGGCGTTCGTCAGCTGAACGGCCTGCTCGAGCGGCTGAGCCTCCTCCAGATCGACTCCGTCAACGTCTTCGAACGCAGCCACTACCTCCCCGCGTTCAGCCGTCTGGGCGCCTACGACAAGGCGCAACTCGACCGGCTCACGATGGGCGGGCGCCGTGGACGCATGCTCGAATACTGGGCGCACGAGGCGTCCTTCATCCCACGCGAGCTCTGGGGGCACTTCGAATTCCGGCGCGAGGAGTACCGGCGTAGCGGCAACGCGTGGGGCGGCTGGGTCGCCGACAACCGACCGCTCGCCGAATGGCTGCGTGGTGAGCTCGAGGCGAACGGACCGATGCCCGCGAGCGCCATCGAGCACGACGCGAACGAGCGACGCGGACCGTGGTGGGGGTGGTCCGACGTCAAGCGCACGCTCGAGTGGATGTTCCGCATCGGCGAGGTCGTCTGCGTCGAGCGGCGCCGTTTCGAGCGGGTCTATGCGCTCCCCGAGCAGGCACTCCCGCCCGAGCTCCTGGTGAGCGCACCCGCCGAGGCCGATGCGGTGCGCGAGCTCGTCGAGCGAGCGGCATCCGCGCTCGGCATCGCCACCGAAGCCGACCTCGCCGACTACTGGCGCATGAAGCGCAGTCTCGCGAAGCCCGTCATCCGCGACCTCGAAGACGCTGGGGTGCTCGTTCCGGTGGAGGTTCCCGGCTGGACGACCGGCAGTCGGCCGACCCCGACTTGGGTGCACCGAGACGCTCGGCGACCGCGCCGTATCGAGGCGGCCGCGGTGCTGTCACCGTTCGATCCAGTGGTGTGGTTCCGGCCGCGCACCGAGCGGCTCTTCGACTTCCATTACCGCATCGAGATCTACACTCCCGAGGCGCAGCGCAGGTTCGGCTACTACTCGCTGCCCGTGCTCCTCGACGACGATGTCGTCGGTCGCGTCGACCTCAAGAGCGATCGCAAGGCCCGGGTGCTCAAGGTGCAGTCGGCATGGATCGAGCCGACGGCACCGGCCGACACGGCCGAGCGCCTCGTGCCGGTGCTTCATCGCGCGGCACGGTGGCAGGGACTGCACGAGATCGAGGTCGTGGAGCGGGGTGACCTCGCGCCGGCGCTCCGCGCCGAGCTCCGCGCCGCGTCGTGATGCCCGCAGCGGCTAGAACGCCCCGCCCATCTGCTCGAGCCGCTTGACGCGGTCGGCGATCGGCGGATGTGTCGCGAACAGCCGGTCGATGACGCCGGGCTTCAGGGGATCGGCGATCCAGAGGTGCGCCATCGAGGAGTTCTGCCGCTGCATCGGTCGCCCGTACACCTCGAGCTTCTCGAGGGCGCGCGCAAGGGCATCGGGGTGGCGCGTGGTCATGGCGCCAGTGGCATCCGCAAGGTACTCGCGCTGTCGTGAGACGGCGAGCTGCACGAGGCTCGCGACGAGCGGCGCGATGAGCATGGCGACGAGGCCGAAGACGAGCACGACGGGGTTGCCGTTGTTGTTGCGGCCGAAGAAGGCCAGGCGCACGAGCATGTCGGAGATGAAGCCGACGGCCACCACGAGCCCGAAGACGACCATCGAGAGGCGGATGTCGTAGTTGCGCACGTGGCCGAGTTCATGGGCCATGACGCCCTCGAGCTCGGCATCGTCCATGATCTCGAGCAGCCCGGTGGTCGCGGCGACGACCGCATGCTCGGGATCGCGCCCGGTGGCGAACGCGTTCGGCGCGGGGTCGGAGATGACGAACACCCGCGGCATGGGTGTTCCGGTCGTGATGGAGAGGTTCTCGACCGTGCGCCAGAGCCGCGGGTGGTCGGCCTTCGAATGCAGCTCGATCGCCCCCGACATCGAGAGCGCCTGTCGATCGGCGGTGAAGTACTGGAAGAGGGCGTACGCGGTCGCGATGACGAGCGTCACGATGACGATCGTGACGTCGTTGTAGATCGCGGCCGCGAGCCATCCCAGGCCACCGATGATGGCGAGGAAGAAGAGGATGATGAAGACGGTGTTGCGCTTGTTCTTCGCGATCGCTCGGTACAACGCCGGCCCTTAGAACTGCACGCGCGGCGGCTCGGCGATCGCCGCCGGCTCGGTGACCTCGAAGAAGTCGCGCTCGTTGAAGCCGAGGCCCCGCACGAAGAGCGTGTTCGGGAAGACCTTGATCTTCGTGTTCAGTTCGCGGACGCCGCCGTTGTAGAAACGACGCGAGGCCTGGATCTTGTCTTCGGTGTCGACGAGCTCGGACTGGAGCTGGAGGAAGTTCTGGCTGGCCTGGAGCTGCGGGTACGCCTCGGCCACCGCGAAGATCGACTTCAGCGCCTGCTGCATGTGGTTCTCGGCGGCGGATGCCTCGGCCGGCCCCTGCGCCTGCAGCGTCTCGGCTCGGGCGCGCGTGACGTTCTCGAAGACGGCCTTCTCGTGCGCCGCGTAGCCCTTGACCGCCTCGATGAGGTTGGGAATGAGGTCGGCACGCCGCTTCAGCTGCACCGTGATGTCGCTCCACGCCTCGTCGACCCGCACGTTGAGCGTGACGAGCGAGTTGTAGGTCGCCCACAGGTAGATGCCGATGATCACCACGAGCGCAACGACGATGATGACGGGGATGAGCCATTCCATGGCACGGACTCCTAGCGCTCGGACAGATGATCGGGTCGATGAACGGGTGCGCCGACAATCCTACCGATCGGCCGACCGCGACCACGGTGCTTCCCATGAGACTCGGAGGGAAGCGGCAGCGGGCGCGAGGCGTAGGCTCAGGCTTGTGCAGGAGCGACCCGAACCCCGGCGGCGCGGCCGGCCGCGGGGGGCGAATCCCGCCGACACGCGAGCGCGCATCCTCGAGGCGGCGACCGCCGAGTTCGGCGAGCGCGGGTACGAGGCCGCCTCGATGCGATCGATCGCCCGGCGCGCGGGCGTGGACCCTGCGCTCGTCCACCACTACTTCGACGACAAGGCCGCGCTCGTCGCCGAAGCCGTCGCCGTGCCGCTCCGGCCCGACCGCATCGTGAGCGGTGCGCTCGAGGGGCCGCTCGACGAGCTCGGCGCGCGCCTGCTGCGTGCGGTGCTCGCCGCATGGGACTCGCCGGCAGCCCGCCCGGCCGCGACCGCGGCGATGCGCTCGGCGATCGGACACGGGCCGGTCGCCCGGATGCTGCGGGAGTTCCTGCGGCGGGAGATCATGCATCGGCTCGCGACCCGCCTCGGCGACGCCCCCGATGCCGAGGTGCGCGCCGAACTCGCCGCATCCCAGGTCGTCGGCGTGATCATGGTGCGCTATGTCCTCGCGATGGAACCCCTCGCGTCGCTCGATGAAGACGAGCTCGTGGCGCGCGTCGCCCCCGCGTTGCAGTGGCACCTCGTCGGCACCGGGCCGGTGCTTGACATGACGACCCGGCGAGAGCACTATTCATCGCATGATGAATAACGCGGCTGTCGCCGACGGCGCCGCCATCGTCGTGCACGAGTTGCACGTGCGTCGCGGGCGCACCCGAGTGCTCGACGGCCTCTCGCTCGCCGTGCCGCGCGGACGCATCGTCGGCCTGCTCGGCCCGAGCGGAAGCGGGAAGACGACGCTCATGCGCTCCCTCGTCGGCGTGCAGGTGGTGCAATCGGGTTCCATCGAGGTGCTCGGCCTGCCGGCGGGCTCGAGATCCCTCCGCCGCAGGGTGGCGTACGTCACCCAGCAGGCGAGCGTGTACGACGACCTCACGGTGCGGCAGAACCTCGCCTACTTCCGTCGCGTGCTCGGCGCACCGGCATCCGACGTCGATCGGGTCATCGAGCGCACCGCGCTCGGCCCGTACGCGGGACGTCTCGCCGGCTCGCTCTCCGGCGGTCAGCGCGGGCGCGTGTCGCTCGCAGCGGCGCTCCTCGGCACCCCCGAGGTGCTCGTGCTCGACGAGCCGACCGTGGGCCTCGACCCGGTGCTGCGCGTGGAGCTCTGGCAGCTCTTCCGCAGCCTCGCCGACGAGGGAGCGACGCTGCTCGTCTCGAGCCACGTGATGGACGAGGCGAAGCGCTGCGACCGCCTGCTCCTCATGCGCGACGGCGCGCTGCTCGCCGACGACACGGTCGACGGCGTGCTCGCCTTCACGGGCACCGATGATGTCGAGACGGCGTTCCTGCGGCTCATCGAGCAGGGTCGGCCCGACCTGCCGCCGCGCGATGCGGCGGCGCGGGATACGGTGCCGGATGCCGCGATGCGCGACGCGGAGGGATCGCGATGACCGTCACGCGCACGCTCGCGACCTCGGGCCGCGTGCTCACCCAGGTCCGCCACGATCCACGCACGGTGGGGCTCCTCCTCGTCGTGCCGAGCCTGCTCATCGGGCTCATCGCGTGGATGTTCACCGACACCGAGGTCTTCCACGACATCGGTCCGGCGATGATCGCGCTGTTCCCGTTCATCGTGATGTTCCTCGTCACGAGCATCGCGACCCTGCGAGAGCGCCGAAGCGGCACCCTCGAACGCCTGCTCTCGATGCCGATGGGCAAGGGCGACTTCATCCTCGGTTACGCGCTCGCCTTCGGCCTGCTGGCGGTGTTCCAGACCGCCATCGCCGTGTCCTTCGCGGTGTGGGTGTGCGGGCTCGAGATCGAGGGTTCGCTGTGGCTCCTCTTCGCGGTCGCCGTCGCCGACGCGCTCCTCGGCACCGCGCTCGGCCTCCTCGCGAGCGCCTTCGCGCGCACGGAGTTCCAGGTCGTGCAGTTCCTGCCGGTGCTCGTGTTCCCGCAGGTGCTGCTCGGCGGCATCTTCGTGCCCCGAGACCAGCTTCCCGAGGTGCTCGAGGCGATCAGCGAGTGGCTGCCCCTCAGCTTCGCGATCGACGCGCTGCAGGCCGTCGCCGGCGATACGGAGAGCACGGGATGGATCGTCGCGAAGCTCCTCGTGATCGGGGCGTGGATCGTCGGCGCGATCGTCGTCGGATCCGTCACGCTGCGCCGGCGCACTCCCTGACTTGCGACGCCCTCACGCTCCGAGCACGCGCTCGAGGTAGGGGTTCGCGAATCGCCGCTCGGGATCGAGCTCGTCGCGGACGCGCAGGAAGTCGTCGAATCGCGGGTACGCGTCGCGCAGCGTCTCAGCCGTCTGCGTGTGCAGCTTGCCCCAGTGCGGGCGACCACCGTACGCGCGCATGATCTCCTCGACGGCGCCGAAGTACTCGCCATGGTCCTCGCGGAAGTATCGGTGCACGGCGACGTAGCCGGTGTCCCGTCCGTATGCCGTCGAGAGCCAGTTCTCGTCGGATGCCGCCGCCCGCACCTCGATCGGGAAGCTGACGCGCCATCCGGGCCGCGCGATCAGCGCCCGCACCGCTCGGACGGCATCGGGCACCGCGTCGAGCGGCAGGGCGTACTCCATCTCACGGAAGCGCACGGCACGGTTCGTCGTGAACACCGACGGTGAGAAGTCGGTGAACTCGCGATTCCCCGTGAACCGGTCGACCTGCCGCGCGAAGAACGGGGTCGTCGAGGGCGCCACCTTCCCGACGCCGCAGATCAGGCGGAACGCGCCGTTCGCGAGCAGCTCGTCGTCGATCCAGCGCGAGATCGGGCCGAGGGGCCTGCGCGGGGCGTCTGCGGGCAAGCGGGTGTTGGTCTTGGTGAGCGCGGCATCCGTATGGGGGAACCAGTAGAACTCGAAGTGATCGGCCGCACGCACGCGGTCGTCCCATTCGTCGAGCACCGCATCGATCGGCTCGGGCCGCTCGACCGCGTGCAGCACGAACCGGGGCACGAGCTGCAGCGTGACGTCGACGAGCACGCCGAGGGCACCCAGACCGACGCGCACCGCCGGGAGCAGCTCGGGGCGCTCGGACTCGCTCACCGAGAGCAGCTCGCCCGAGCCCGTCACGAGGGTCGCGGCGACGATCTGCGTCGCGAGCCCGCCGAAGCGGAGCCCGGTGCCGTGCGTACCGGTCGAGGTCGCGCCGGCGATCGTCTGCCGGTCGATATCGCCCATGTTCGGCATCGCCAGTCCGAACGGTGCGAGGAGTCGCGGCAGCTCGTGCAGCCGGGTGCCGGCGGCGAGCCGCACGCGCCCGGCCGCGACATCCGCGTCGAGGACTCCCCTGAGGTCGGCGAGGTCGAGTTGCACGCCCGGCGCGACGGCGATGCCGGTGAAGCTGTGGCCCGCGCCGACGGCCTTCACGGTGAGTCCGGATGCCGCGGCCGCGACGACGGCGCGCTGGACCGCGCCCGCCGTGGCCGGCCGTTCGACGCGGAACGGCCGCACGGCCTCGGTGCGCGCCCAGTTGCGCCACACCGCCCCGCTCGCCGTCACAGGAACGCCCGCCCCTCACCGCGGTACGTCGGCACCGAGCCGACGTGTTCGTCGCCGTCGACGAGGGCGAACTCGTTCACGTGCTCCGAGAGCTCACCCGACTTGGTGTGCCGGAACCAGACCCGGTCGCCGACCCGCAGCCGCGCGGCCGCCCGACCGGTGACAGGGGTCTGCACCTCGCCCGCCGACTCGCGGGGAAGCATCGCGAGCCCCTCGGGCCAGACGATCCTCGGCACTCGATCGGGCCCGGGAGGGCCGGACCCGATCCAGCCGCCGCCGAGGACGGTGGCGTGCCTCGGGCTCGGCGAGCGCACGACGTCGAGCGCGAACGCCGCCGCCGGTGCCGGCGTGAACTGCGCGTAGCCGTCGAAGAGGTGCCCTCCGAAGAGACCCGATCCGGCGGCGATCTCGGTGATCGAGGCATCCGCCGCCGTGAGCTCGAGCGAGCCCGTGCCGCCGCCGTTCACGAACTCCAGCTCGGCGTGCTCGCGCACCGCCGCGACCGCGAGCGCTCGTCGTTCGACGAGTTCGGGCATCGATCGCGACTGCATCCACCGGTTCAGCACGCCGTGGGCCGGCCGACCCACCGGCCGGCTGGCGATGCCGGCGATCTGCGCCTCGTACGACATCATGCCGACGAGCCGGAAGCCCGGGCGGCGCGCGATGTACGCGGCGAGCGCTCCCGCGTCGGCCGGGTGGTGCACCGGAGAGCGGCGAACGCCCAGGTGGCCGAGCACCGGCGCATCCCACGACGCGTCGAGCTCGAGGCAGACCCGGATCGTCTCGCGCCTGCCGGGCGGCAGCACCGAGTCGACGAGATCCAGCTGCGATGGCGAGTCGACCATGAGGGTGATCCGGCTCGCGGCGTCGGCGTCGGTCGCCAGCCGGCGGATGCTCCCGCGCTCGGCCGTGGGGTAGCCGACCACGAGGTCGGCGACGGTGTCGGCAAGCCACAGCGCCTCGGAGAGCGTGTAGGCGAGCACTCCGCGGTAGCCGGGCTGGGCGAGCAGCGCCTCGATGACGCTCCGCACCCGCACCGACTTCGACGCGATCCGGATGGTGGTGCCCCCCGCGCGACGCACCATGTCGCGGGCGTTGTGGCGCAGCGCGCCGAGGTGCAGCGCACCGACGGGGGCGTCGAGTCCTCGCGTCGCCGCGGTGAGGGTGGGCCAGTACCGAGCGGGGTCGCGCCACGCGGCATCCGTCGGCCGCTCGCGTGCGAGCGACAGATCGAGCCCCGTCACGGGGCGTCGGCCATTCTCGAGAGGGCGTCGGCGGCCGCGTGCGCGACCGCCCGGGCCGCGGCGTCGTCGCGGTCGACGAGCCACGTGAAGGTGAGCCCGTCGGTGAATGCCACGAGCACGCGGGCGACCTGGGCGACGGGAACTCGCCACGTCGCTCCCGCGAGCTCGGCCGCCCGCTCGAGGGAGCGCTCGGCGAGCTCGGCGTAGCGCTCGTACTGCTGCACCGCCAGCGGATGCCGCTCGGGCGACCGAAGGGCGTACTGGGTGAGCTCGAGCATCGCCTGCTCGTGCTCGGGGTCGGCCTTCAGGTGCTCGATGTAGCGGACGAGGCCCGCCTCGAGGATGCCGGCGAGACCCCCGCCCGGCACGAACTCGGGCAGCACCGCCTCCTGCTCGCGGGCCACGACCGTCGTGATGAGCTCGTCGATGAGTTCGTCGCGCGACTCGAACGCATAGTGGAAGCTCGCGAGCGACATGCCCGCCTCGGCGACGATCGCCCGGGTCGTAGCCTGTGCGATGCCGCGCTGCGAGACCACGCGCAGGGCGGCCTCGACGAGCGCGCGGCGGCGCTCGGGTGCGGGGATGCGGGACACGCGGCTCCTCTCGACACCGTCGCCGACCGAAGTGGGACGAGCGTCCCAGTCGCACCAGTATGCCGGAACGTCGCCGCCGACGCATCCGTCACCGGTACGCTCGCACCATGCGCCTCGGGGTACTCGACGTCGGTTCCAACACCGTGCACCTGCTCGTGGTCGATGCGCATCCCGGCGCCCGGCCGATTCCCACCGCCTCGCACAAGTCCGTGCTCCGGCTCATGCGCTACGTCGGGTCGGACGGCGCGATCGACGACGCGGGCGTCGCGGCGATCCTCGAGGCCGTCGGCAGCGCAG
>JAPSJT010000143.1 GCA_031178045.1 Agromyces sp. | reverse complement strand
CGCCGCGGCGTTCTCCTCCCAACGGAGCGAACGCCGCGGCAGGCCGCTACTTGACGCTGCCGGCGGTGAGGCCGCCGACGAGGCGCTTCTCGATGAGCATGAAGAGCACCACCACGGGGACGATCGCGACGATCGACACGCCGAACACGTAGTGCCACGACGTCTCGTACTGCCCGACGAACTTCGTGAGCGCCACCGAGAGCGGCTGGTTGCCCGCCGTCGAGAGGATCACGAGCGAGGCCGCGAACTCGTTCCAGCACGCGACGAAGGTGAAGACGATCGCGGTGACGATACCGGGCCAGACGAGCGGCAGGTTGATCTTGAAGAGCACCGTGAGCCGCCCGGCGCCGTCGATCTGCGCCGCCTCATCGACCTCCTTCGGCACGCCGGCGAAGAAGGAGTGCATGATCCACACGGCGAACGAGAGGTTGAACGCCGCGTTGATGAAGATCATCGCCGCCCACGTGTCGATGAGGTCGAGCGCCACGAACTGGCGGAACAGACCCGAGGTGAGCACGGCCGGCTGCAGCATCTGCGTGACGATGACGAGGAAGAGGAACACCATGCGGCCGGGGAAGAGGAACCGCGCCGTGTAGTAGGCGGCGGGCATCGCGACGAGCAGCACGAGCAGCGTCGCGAAGACCGAGATCACGATCGTGGAGATGAGGTTCTGCACGAGCGGCGTCTCGGGCGTCGACCACATGTTGAGGTAGTTCTCCCAGTGCCACTCGGTGGGCAGATACGTGGGGTCGACCGAGCGGATCTGCGCCTTCGTCTTCACCGATCCGAAGAACATGATCGTGTACGGGAGGATGAAGACGATGAGCACGACGAGGCCCGCGAGCATGCGCAGCAGCAGTCGGCCGATCGGCACCTGATCCTCGGTGTAACGGCGCTTGCGGGCGGATGCCTCGGGCGCCGCGATCGGCTCGAGGCCGGGGGCGGCGACGGTGATGGCCATGGGTCAGACCTCCTTCATGGGCTTGACCACCCGCACGTACACCGCGACGATCACGATCACGATGATGAAGGCGACGACCGAGAGTGCGCTGGCGACGTCGACCTTGTGCTGGTTCTGGATGTACTTGAAGATCAGCGTCATGATCGTGTCGGCGTCGTAGCCGGGGATCGACCCCGTCATCACCTTCAGGATCGGCAGCGAGTTGAAGACGTTGATGATGTTGATGAGCACCGCGACCGCGAGCGCGCTGCGGAGCTGGGGCAGCACGACGCCGAAGTAGGTGCGAGCGGGGCCCGCGCCGTCCATCTTCGCCGCCTCGAGCACTTCGCCGGGCACGGTCTGCAGCCCCGCGAGGATCGTGTACGTCGTGAAGGGCAGCGAGACGAAGACCGCGACGACGATCGACCACGCGAACGCGGTGTCGGGATTGCGGGTCCAGCCGTAGCCCTCGGGCGTGTCGACGAGTCCGACATCGACGAGGAAGGTGTTGATGATGCCGAAGTACGGCTCGAGACCGTAGTAGACCACCATCGTGGTCATGACGACGGATGCGGCCCACGGAATGATGACCGCGAGGCGCACGATGCGGCGCCCCGGGAACGCCTTGTTCAGGATCTGGGCGAGTCCGAGCGAGATGACGACGGTCGCCCCCACGACCACGACGACCCACACGATCGTGCGCACGAAGATCGGCCAGAAGTAGGGGAACGAGAAGACCTCGACGTAGTTGTCGAGCCCGACCGAGCCCTTGTCGATGCCCGAGATCGAGATGTCGCGCGTCGAGTTGATGAACATGACGATGGCCGGGAACAGCACGACGCCGAAGATGAGGAGAAGCGCGGGGCCGATCCACGGCAGTGCGGCGACGGTGTCACGCCATCCCTGACGCGGGCGACCGGATGACGGCTCGCGCCCCGAGGGGCGGGGGCGGCTCGGAGCCGCCCCCGCCTCGACCGGTGACGCATCGGATGTGGTGCTCATGGTTCGGTGGTCACCGATCCCTCCGGGGTTGCGCGAACGGGCGGGATCAGCCCGCGTCGACCTGGGCCTGGATCTCGGTCAGCACGTCCTGGGCCGGCTTCGTCTGGAGCTGGCCGAAGAGCGCCTTGAATGCGCCGTCCGCCGCCGACCACTTCGGGTTGGTGCTCGGGTAGAACTGCGCGTCGGGCAGCACCTCGAGGAACGGCGCGAGCGCCTCCTCGCCGGACAGCTGCTCAGCGCCTGACTTCGTCACCGGGAGGAACCCTTCGGCCTGCACCCACGGCACGTAGACATCAGCCGAGTAGAAGTAGTCGAGGAAGGCGGTGATCGCCTCCTGCTTGTCGCCGTCGTTCTGGAACGCCATGAGCTGGTCCATCACGCCGAGCGTGAAGGGGCCGCCGTCCTGCGTCGGGATCGGCACGATCGAGTAGTCGAGCTCGGGGTTGTTCTCCTCGATCTGTCCGACGGTCGGCGGGAGGCCGACCTGCATGCCGATCTGGCCCTGGACGAAGATGTCCATGAGCGGGGAGCGGTCGGTGGAACCGGGGTCGGCCTGCGTCGCGCCGGCATCGATCATCTTCTTGATCTGCTCGGCACCGGGCAGGTTCGACGGGTCGTCGATCGTGATCTCGGACTCGTCGCCGAAGGTACCGCCGCCGCCCCAGAGCCACACCGCCGCCTCGGCCTGCGCTTCCTCGGAGCCGAGCGGCATGCCGTATCCGGCGATGCCACCGCCGAGCGCCGAGACCTTGGTCGCCGCGTCGAGCAGCTCGTCCCAGTTGGTGGGCGGCGCCGTGACGCCGGCCTGCTCGAGCAGCGCGTTGTTCACGAACAGCGCACGGGCCGACGCGATGAACGGCAGGGCGTACGCGGTGCCTTCGACCTCGGCGTTGGCGAGGAACGATTCCTGGAAGTCGCTGTAGGTGTCGGCCGACACGACCTCCTCGGCCGGGTAGAGCAGGCCGTCGGCCGCGAAGCCGGCGAAGGGGCCGCCGTTGTAGATGTCGGGGGCCTCACCGCCCTGGATCTTGGTCGCGATGACCGACTCGAGGTTGTCCCACGACTGCACCTCGAGGTTCACGGTGATGTCGGGGTTCTCCTCTTCGAATCCGGAGATGACGTCCTCCCAGAGACCCTGGGTGTTGTCGGAGTAGCTCGGCACGAGCAGGTCGAGGGTGGTCTTGCCGGCCGCGTCGTCGCCGCCGCCGTTGCCGCCGCCGAAGCCGCACGAGGCGAGGGTCAGCGACGCGGTGGCTGCGAGTGCGACCGCCGCGCCGAGGCGCAGGGACTTCTTCATGGATGCTTCCTCACTCTGTGGTTGGTGCACCCGCGCGTCGGTTGCCTCGCGCGACGGTGCGTGTGTTCGGGTGAGCACTCCATGACCGTGCCAGAGTGCTGTTTCCTGAACGTTTCCGCGAACAAACAATCATGTTCGTTCACTCGACGCACGCAATCTATGTCGGATGCCTCGTCCCGGTCAAGATCCGCAGCAGATTCGTTATGAGATTTTGTTCAGAATCTTCACAAACCCGCGCCTTGGGTCGAGTTCGACGCATACGATCGCGATCTTGATCGATAGACAGACTTTGCGGTCATCTGCAATCATGGTGCTGTCATGCCCGGTCGCGTGCTCGCGGCCACCCCTGTCAGCCACCTGGAGTCTCCTTGACCGAGCCGTCGACCACCCCGTCCACGCCCGCCGCGCACATGGCGGCCGAACTCGCCTCGCAGCCCGAGACGTGGGCCCGCGCGGCCGAGCTCCGCGCGGAGCAGGCCCTGCTTCCGGGCCGAGGCGCACGCGTCGCGGTCGTCGGCTGCGGCACGTCGTGGTTCATCGCGCAGTCCTACGCGTGGCTCCGAGAAGCCGGCGGGCACGGCGAGACCGACGCGTTCGCGGCATCCGAGGCGTTCGTCGACCGCGGCTACGACGCGATCGTCGCCCTCACCCGCTCGGGCACGACGACCGAGGTGCTCGAGCTCGTCGATCGGGTGCGGGGCCGGGTGCGCACCATCGGCGTGATCGGCGATGCGAGCTCGCCGCTCGTCGGCCTCGTCGACGACGCCGTCACGATGCCGTTCGCCGACGAGCGCTCGGTCGTGCAGACCCGCTTCGCGACGACGGCGCTCGCGCTCTTCCGCGCCTCGCTCGGTGACTCGCTCGACTCGGCCATCGCCGATGCCGAGCGTGCGATCGCCGAGACACTCGACCCCGAGCTCACCGACGCCGAGCAGTACTCCTTCCTCGGCCGCGGGTGGTCCGTCGGTCTCGCCCACGAGGCCGCACTCAAGATGCGCGAGGCCTCGCAGTCGTGGACCGAGTCGTACCCGTCGATGGAGTACCGCCACGGCCCGATCGCCATCGCAGCGCCGGGCCGAGTGACGTGGCAGTTCGGCGAAGCGCCCGACGGGCTCGCCGAGCAGGTCGCCGCGACCGGCGCGCGTTTCGAGGCCGGCCACCTCGACCCCATGGCCGAACTCGTCCGCGCCCAGCGCGTCGCGCTGGCCCGCGCCCGTGCGAAGGGCCTCGACCCCGACTCCCCTCGCAACCTCACGCGCTCCGTCATCCTCGGCGGGTGAGTCACGTGCCCCCCGTGCCCGACCCGAGTCCGGCGGCTGCGTCGACCGCCCCCGCCACGACCCGGCCCGGCGGGCCCGCATCGTCGACGGCGCCGCTCGGCCCGGGCGAAGCGGTGCTCGCGTTCGACGTCGGCGGCACCGACATGAAGTCGGCGCTCGTCGACCGGCACGGACGCGTGCTGGGGCTCCGACGCACGCCCACTCCCCTCGGCGACGGCGACCCAGCCGCGGCGGTCGTGTCCGCCCTCGCCGAGCTCGCCGCCGCTCATCGCGCACGGCATCGCGACGTGCGTCCGGTCGCCGCCGGAGTGAGCGTGCCCGGGCTCGTCGACGAACGCGCGGGCGTCGGCATCTTCGCCTCGAACCTGGGCTGGCGCGACGCACCGATCCGAGACCTCGCCGAACGCGCGCTCGGCCTCCCCGTCGCGTTCGGCCACGACGTCCGGGCCGCGGGCGACGCCGAGCACCGGCTGGGCGCCGCGCGGGGATACGGCGACGTCGTCGTGCTCGCGATCGGCACGGGCATCGCCGGAGCGCTCGTGCTCGGCGGGCATCCGTACGCGGGCGGCGGGTATGCGGGCGAACTCGGCCATGCGTTGGGCGACCCCGGGGGCGAGCGGTGCCCCTGCGGCGCACGCGGATGCCTCGAGACCATCGCCTCGGCGGGCGCGGTCGCGCGGCGCTATACGGCGGCCTCCGGCATCGCCGTGGCCGGTGCGCGCGAGGTGCTCGCCGCGGCCGAGGCGGGCGACGCCGACGCCGCGCGCGTCTGGGACGACGCCGTGCGCGCCCTCGCGGAGGCGCTCGCGCGACTCGTCGCGACCGTCGCTCCCGAGGCGGTCGTCATCGGCGGCGGCCTGGCGCAAGCCGGACCCGCGCTCTTCGAGCCGCTCCGCCAGCGCCTCGACGGCCTGCTCAGCTTCCACCGCCGACCGGTGCTGCTCCAAGCCCAGCTCGGCGACGACGCCGGGCTCCTCGGCACCGCGCTCGCGGCCCGCGACCTCGCGAACCACGATGCATCCCAGCCGGGAGCGGAGCGGTGATCCTCACGGTGACGCCGAACCCGGCGCTCGATCTCACGTGGCACGTCGAGTCGCTCACGCCCGGTGCGACGCACCGCATGCCCGCGGGCTCGGCTCGAGCCGGCGGCAAGGGGCTCAACGCGGCGCGCGTGCTGCACGCCGCGGGCCACGACGTGCTCGCACTCGCGACCGTGGGCGGCGCGAGCGGCGACGAGTTCCGCGGAGAGCTCGAGGCATCCGGGGTGCCCCATCACCTGCTCGCGATCGCCGGTGCCACCCGCCGCAGCGTCGCCATCGTCGACCACGCCTCGGGAGAGACGACGATCCTCAACGAGCTCGGCGAACCGCTCTCGCCCCACGAGGCGACGTCTCTCGCCGACACCGCCGAACGGCTCGGAACCACGGCGCGCGTCGTCGCGATCTGCGGCAGCCTGCCTCCGGGGTTCGAGTCCGCGGCGCTCGGCGAACTCGTCGCGCGCCTCGTCGCGGCCGGCACCCGGGTCGTCGTCGACACGAGCGGGCCCGGCATCCTCGCCGCAGCACGTGCCGGCGCGTACGCGCTCAAACCCAATCGCGATGAGCTCGCAGCCGCGACGGGCCATGCCGACCCGCTCACGGGCGCCCGAGCGCTTCTCGACCTCGGTGCCCGGCTCGTCGTCGTCTCGCTCGGCGCCGACGGGCTCATCGTGGCCGCCCGCCGCGGTGCGCCCGTGCACGCCCGTCTGCCCCGGCCGCTGCACGGCAACGCCACCGGTGCGGGCGACGCCGCGGTGGCCGCGATCGCCGCGGCGCTCGCCGACGGCGACGAGCTCCACGACGAGCTCGACGGCGACACGGATGCCGCCGCCGGTCGTCGCGACGGCCTCGCTCGCCG
>JAPSJT010000142.1 GCA_031178045.1 Agromyces sp. | reverse complement strand
CGCCCGAGCGGTGGGGCCGGAGGAAGCCGTCGGCGTCGAGCCGCAGCTCGAGGGACGGATCCAGTGCGGTGCAGAGGCCGCAGCCGATGCAGGCGTTCCGCTGCACGACCCGCCCGATCGCCGCATCGAGTCGGCGCCGCTCGCGGTCGGAGTCCTGCCCCGAGCCCCGGTCGGCGTCCCGGACGGCGTCCCGATCGGTCACGGTACCCACCTCCCGTGCGGAATCGTCCCCGCTTCGGGGGGTCGCCCGGCCCCCGCGAGGCGGGGATCGCCGCCGATAGACTCGATGGGGCGATGATCGTGCGATCCGCCGGGAGCGATGGACTCGGACGTCGCGCGGTTCGCGGCGCGGCGGTCACGAGCGCGGGCCAGGCGCTCCGCATCCTCATCCAGCTCGCCTCGGTGGTCGTCATGGCACGGCTGCTCTCGCCGTCCGACCACGGACTCTTCGCCATGGTCATGTCGATTGCGGGCATCGCCGAGGTGTTCCGCGACTTCGGTCTCTCGCAGGCCGCCGTACAGGCTGCGGTGCTGACCCGAGCGCAACGCAGCAACCTCTTCTGGATCAACTCCGCGATCGGTGCGGCGCTGGCCGTGCTCGTCTTCCTCTCCTCGTGGGGCATCGCGGCGCTCTACGGTCGCGAGGAACTCGCCCCGCTCGCGCAGCTCGCGGCGGTGGTGTTCCTCCTGAACGGCCTCGCCACGCAGCATCGCGCCGGACTCAACCGCGCCCTGCGATTCGGTGCGCTCGCGGTGACCGACGTCGTCGCTGCTGTGTTCGGCCTCGGCGTCGGGATCGGCGTCGCGCTCGCGGGCGCGGGGCCGTGGGCGCTCGTCGCGCAACTGCTCGCCTCGTCGTTCGCGACGCTCGTGCTCGTGGTCGCCGTCGGCGGCTGGTGGCCGGGCCTGCCCCGACGGAACGCCCCCATCGGCGGATTCATCCGCTTCGGCTGGAACCTCGTGGCGATGCAGCTCGTCTCGTACGTCGGCGGCAACGTGGACACGGTCGTCATCGGGACCCGCTTCGGGGCCGCGCCCCTCGGTATCTACAACCGCGCCTTCCAGCTCGTCATGCACACCGCGAACCAATTGCGCGCGCCGATCACGAGTGTCGCCGTGCCGATCCTCTCGCGACTCCAGGGCGAGGGCGACAGATTCTGGAGCTTCGTCCGCGTCGGGCAGGTCGGACTCGGCTACACGATCGTCGTGGCGCTCTCGTTCGCGATCGGCGCGGCCGGGCCGCTGACCCTCCTGCTGCTCGGGCCGCGTTGGGCCGAGGCCGCCCCGGTGCTGAGCCTGCTCGCCGCCGCGGCGGTGTTCCAGACGCTCAACTCCGCGAGCTACTGGGCGTACGTCTCGAAGGGCGTCACCGGGCCGCTCTTCCGCTACAACCTCGTGAGCGTCGCGATCAAGATCGCCTGCGTCCTGATCGGCTCCCAGTGGGGCATCCTCGGGGTCGCGGTCGGCTACGCCGTGGCGCCCGCCCTGTCGTGGCCGATCTCGCTCTACTGGATCTCGCGCGTCCTCCCGGGCGTGCCGGCGCGCGTGCTCGCGTGGGGCATCGTGCGGATGTCGCTGCTCGCCGGCTGGGGCGCCGTGCTCGCGTTCGCCGCCACCGTCGTCGCCGAGCCGTGGGGGCTCTGGGTGCAGGTGCCGGCCGCGCTCGCCGCCACGCTCGGCGCGTACGCGCTCGCGGCGCTGCTTCCGGTGGTCCGTCGCGACCTCGGCGAGCTGCGGTCGATGCTGCGCCTGCTGCAGCGGGAGCGACGTCGGGGCGAGGGGTGACGGCTCGCTCATCGTGACACCAGTCCCAGTGCGCGCCTCGCGCTCATGGACCGGACATAGACGATCCGGAACCGCTGGATGAAGCGCCTCGCGTCGGCCATCGACGGGAAGAGGCCGTGGTCGACCCAGAAATTCGCCAGGTCCCGCACGCTCTCGGGGGCGAGCCGCGCGAGGGCGCGGCGATGCACGGCCAAGGTGGTCGTGTGCGAACGGTCCGCCTGCTCGAGCACGCTCCGGACCTCACCCGGCGTCGTCGCGCCGGCCCACACGGTCGGACTCACGAGCGATCGGCCCGTCACGAGGTCGTCGGGCTTCGCCCCTCGCGAGATCTGCCACGCGGAGTAGAGGAAGAACTCCGTGAAGCCCGCACGTTCGAACTCGCGCACGAATCGGGCGGGGTCGTCGCCGCCGATGTCCGCGACGATCTCGGTCACCACGCGCCGGTCGAGCACCACCGGCGGCACCGTGGCCGTGAATCGTTCGACCGCCCGCTCCGGGTCGAGGCCGAGCCGCGACGCGACGTGCTCGAGGTGGGCGCGAAGCGGATGACGCTCGAACGAGTGGATGCCGCCGTGGGGGAGTCGGGTCTCGGGGTCGAGGAAGTCGACTGCGGTGGTCGCCCGGATGAAGTGGTTCTTCGCATCGAGCACGACGTAGTGGTCGGCGGTGAGCACTCGCGCCGCGAGGAGTTTGAGGCTCTGCTGCGAGCGCCAGCCCGACGCCGTGGGTTCGAGGTGGAAGGCGGCCCGCGACACGAAGGCGAGACGATCGGCGTGAGCGCCGAGCTCCGCGCGGATCCGCCGGCGAGCGCGCGGCGACAGTCCGGCGCGGGTGTTGTCGAGCACGAGCACTTCGTCGAACACCCCGTCGGGTACGTGCCGGGCCATCGACCTCGCCTGCAGCTCGAGCAGCGGGATGTCGGCCTCGAACACCACCGTGACGGCCGACAGCGAAGACTCCGGGTGGCTCATCGCAGTGCCGGGGTCGATCGATGCGGAGCGGATGCCGAGCGCGCGAGTCCTGCGACGAGGTCCACGATCTCCTCGCGGTAGCGCGCCGGCGCGAAACGCTGCGCCGCGAGTCGGGCGGCCGCTCGCGCCTGCTCGAGGTGAGCCGGCCAGTGCGCGACGATCTCGTGCACCGCGCTCGCGATCGCGACCGGATCGTCGGGTCGCACCCGGTGCACGCCGGGCAGGCCGGTCGTCGCCTCCGCGAGCCCGCTCGAATCGCTCACGACGAGGGGGCGCACGGCGAGCGCGGCCTCCACGGCGGTGTTGCCGAAGGGCTCGCTCGTGCGCGAGGGGATCACCACGATGTCCGCGTCGGCGAGGGTCGACCAGACCTCTTCGCGGAAGCCGAGGAACCGCGTCCGCGCGCCGATGCCGAGCCGCGCGGCCGCTTCGCGGAGGTCTCGTGCGTACCATTCGTACCCGCCGAAGACGTCGCCGAGCAGGTCGACCTCGACGTCGAGCCCGTCGTCGAGGAGCCGTGCCGCGGCCTCGAGCACGAGGTCGGGGCCCTTCCGCGGCGACAGGCGACCGAGGTACGCGAGCCTCAGGGGCCGGCCGGGGAGCGTGTCGGGCGCCTGAGCGCCCGCCGGCGGGCCCGCGACCCCGTTGTAGACGACTCGCGCGCGGCGCGCGAGCCCGGGTGAGGCCCGCGCCAGCACCGAGCGACTGAACTCGCTGTTGGCGATGACGGCGCTCGCGGCGCGCTGCGGTGCGTACAGCGCCATGAGCATGAGGCGCGGCGCGTCGGCCTCGGCCTCGTGCACGTGCGTGAGTACGGGGATGCGCCGCAGGCGCGCCACCAGGGGCCAGAGCGGAAGCGTGATGGTGTTCGCGTAGACGAGGTCGGGCGGGCGACGCAGGAGCCGGCGCGACGCGCCGACAGCCCGCACCGTCTCGCCGATGGCCGAGGGCCAGTTCCGCGGGCGGAGCAGGCGCTTCCGCAGCACCAGGGCAGGCTCGACCACGACGGAGGCGCCGACGTGCTCGAGCTCGCCGATGAGCGGGCCGGATGCCGGCACCGTGACGTCGACCCTGGCGCCGGCGTCGACCATGGCGGCGACCGATTCGAGCAGCACCCGATCCGACCCGTACAGTTCCGCTCCCGGATGCGCCACGAGCACGTGGAGGCCCGACATCCGCCCGTCCCCCCGCTCGTCGGCTCGCGTGCTCACGTCGTGATCCGACGCATCTCTCGGTACCACTTGACGAGCGCGAGCAGCGTGTACACCGCGGTCGTGACGAAGAGCAGGCTGTAGACGAGCACGAAGACGGCCGGCAGGCCCGAGACGAGGAACGCGATGCAGAGCACCCCGTAGTCGGTCGGCAGGGCGAGCAGCGAACGGATGCCGCCGCCCTGCGCTCGGGGGCGCGACGAGCCGGCGTGGCGGGCCCGCAGGAAGTCGTTGAGGATCATCGCGAAGAAGAACACGGCCGCGACGATCGCGAAGCCGAGTGGGACCAGGAGGAACGCCTCGTCGGGCAGCTCGACGAAGCGGTACCACGAGACGGCCACCGCGAGGTGCAGGCTCGACGTCTTCGCCGCATCGACGACGTGATCGAGCCACTCGCCGCTCGGCGAGCCGCCGCCGCGCAGGCGGGCGAGTTGTCCGTCGGCCGAGTCGAGCGCGTACCCGAGGATGAGGAGCACGCCGATCGCCACACCGAGCAGCGGTGAGGGCGGGACGGAGGCGACCAGGGCGATCGCGGAGAAGGTGCAGAGCGCGCTGATGCCGGTGACGGCATTCGGGGTGAGTCCGGCGAGATGCGCTGCCGCCGCGAGCAGACGGCCGAGTGGGCGATTGATGAAGATCGAGTAGGCCGGCGCGCCCCGCGCGCGGGACTTCTGCGAGGCGGCGAGCCGGGCGACGACGTCGGCGTACCGTTCCCTCGTCATCGATGCGGGCGGTCCGCCGGGGGTCATTCGGCGTCCGCCGCTCGCTCGGGGTTCGCCCCGCCGCGACCGAGCGACTGCAGCGCGCGGCGCAGGATCGTGCTGGAGGTGTGCATCGTGTACGGGAAGTACACGACCTCGACGCCGACCTCGGCGAACCGGGCCTCGAGCCGACGCCCGCGTTCCGTGCCTCGCCAGTCGTCGCCCTTGAAGTAGACGTCGAACCCGACCTCACGCCAGGTGTCGAGCTTGTCGGGCGCCGACTCGGCGTGCACGCGATCGACGAACGAGATGTGCCGCACGATCTCGAGGCGTTCGGCGAAGGGGATGATCGGCGCCGTTCCCTTCGTCAGTTCGAGCAGCTCGTCGGTGACGACGCCGGCGATGAGCACGTCGCAGTGGTCCTTGGCGTGCCTGAGGAGGTTGAGGTGGCCGATGTGGAAGAGATCGAAGGCGCCGCCCGCGTACCCGATGCGAGGGGTCATTTCGGGCTCCAGTGCGCGTGGGAGTGGAACAGCACGATCCGTCGCCGCCACGTGGCGGGCGGAGGATCGATCCGGCGGTGCCGCGAGCGCACGCGGAAGCTCACGCCCTCGGCCAGCTCCTCGGCGAGCTCCTCGTAGAGCAGCGCCACGTCGCTCCAGCGGTACGTGTCGCGCACGCGCTCGCGAAGGGCGGCGCCGTCGCGCTCGGCTTCCTCGGGGTGCGCCTCGGCCGCCTCGATGTGGGCGGCGAGCGATCGATCGTCGGTGAAGAAGCGCCCCCGGGCGCCGGCGACCTCGCGGTTGAAGCCGACGTCCCACGCGATCACCGCGGTGCCGGCGCCCATCGCCCTGAGCAGCGACGGATTCGTGCCGCCCACCGAGTGTCCGTGCACGTAGCTCAGGGCGCCCGCGTAGAGCTGGTCGAGCAGGTCCTGATCGAAGATGCTGCCGAGCAGTCGAACGCGCGGATCGGTGGCGGCGAGCGCGCGCACCCGCGCGGTGTAGTCGGCGGCATACGGCGCCGAGCCCACCACGACGAGCGGCAGGGCCGCATTCGAGCGGAGGTATCCCGCGACCGCGACGTCGACATGGTTCTCGGGTTCGAACCTCGCAACGACGAGATGGAAGGCCTTCCACGCGAGCCCGAGCTCGTCGAGCCGGTCCGAGGGCGGGTCCGACTGGACCGGTGCTCCGTAGGAGATCAGGCGGGTCGGCGCGTCGAACTCGGACTCGTAGTAGGCGGCGATGCCCGGTGCGTCGGCGATGAGCGCGTCGGCGTTGCGTACGGCGCACTGCTCCGCCCAGCGGTAGTAGGCGCGACCGGCGCCGCTCCACTTCGCGCGCTGCCACTCGAGCCCGTCGACGTGCACGGCCGTCGGGATGCTGCGGGCTCGCAGGAGCGGCACGAAGGGCGCGTTCGCGGCATTGAACACGAACGCCGCGTCGGGCGCGCCGCGTCGCGTCACAGCGTGAGCCACGGAGAACGCCGTGTGACTGAGCGTCTCGGCGGCCTTCAGCTTGACGGCGGGCAGGTGCACGAGCCGCATGCCGGCGTACTCGCGCACGCCGCCCTCGGCTGCGCCGCGGCAGTACACCGTCACGTCGTGACCTCGTGCGGCGAGCCGCGAGCCGATCTCCTCGACGGCGGTCTCGAACCCGCCGTACGCGGCCGGCACGCCGCGGGTGCCGATCATGGCGATGCGGAGGGGAGGTGCGAGCGGCCGATCGGATTCGGGCATCAGTACGCCCCATCCGCTCGGACAACCGCCTTGACCGTTCGCCACACGATCAT
>JAPSJT010000021.1 GCA_031178045.1 Agromyces sp. | reverse complement strand
TTCCGCGAGGGCCGGCTCATCGCCGGTCGCGATCTGCTGCACTGGGTGCGCGAGCCCTGGGGCCTCATCTTCGGGCTCGCGTTCAACGTCATGCTCCTGCTGATGTTCGGGTTCCTGTTCGGCGGCGCCATCGAGGTGCCGGGCGGCGGCGCCTACATCGCGTTCCTCCTCCCGGGCATGTTCGCCCTCACCATGCTGTTCGGCCTCGACGCCACGATGACGGCCATGGCCGAAGACGCCAAGCGCGGCATCACCGACCGGTTCCGTTCGCTGCCGATCTCGAGTGCCTCGGTCGCCCTGGGCCGTGCGATCGCCGACCTGGCCAATTCGGCGCTGAGCCTCGCCGTGCTGATGGTCGGCGGCGCGCTCATCGGCTGGCGACCGACCACGGGCCCGCTCGAGATCGCGCTCGGCGTCGGGCTGCTGCTGTGGCTCCGCTTCGCGTTGCTGTGGCTCGGCATCTTCCTCGGGCTGAGCTTCCGAGGCGCCGGCGCGACGACCGCGGTGCAGGTGCTCGTCTGGCCCATCGGGTTCCTCTCGACCGTGTTCGTCTCGTCCGAGACGATGCCGGGCTGGCTCGGAACGATCGCCGAATGGAATCCCGTTTCCGCCACGGCGACCGCGTCGCGCGAGCTCTTCGGCAACCCGACGGGGGTCACCGGCGGGTGGCTCACCGAACACGCCGTGCTCGCGGCATCCGTCTGGCCGCTCGCGATCACGGCGGTGTTCCTCCCGCTCGCCGCGATCGCGTACCGCCGACTGCGGCGCTGACGAGCAGGAAGGCCGGGTCCCGACGTGGGACCCGGCCTTCCGCGAGCGGATGCTACCGCTTCGACTTCTCGGGCTCGGGGAGCGTGCCGGCAGCACGGTGGGCGGCGTAGTACGCGCGAGCCTCGTCCTGTCGCTCCTGCTCGGCACCCGAGGCGATCTTCGCGCGCAGGTGCTCGGGCCGGTACCCGAACGCGTCGACGAGGTCCTGCGCGTGCGGCCGCAGCCGCTCGAGCAGCCGGTCGATGTAGGCCGTCACGGCCTGGGCGCGCTGCGGCGAGAGCCGCCCGTGGATGAGGTACCACGCGAGGTGCTTCTCGAGGAGCCCGAGTCCGAACAGGTCGCGCAGCCACGTGAGCACCTGCTTCGTTCCGGGATCCGTCGTCTTCGCGAGGCCCCGCGTGAACGCCTCCCACTGCAGCAGCTCGGCGTGCGCGCGCGCCGCTTCGATGAGCTCGTTCTGGTTGCGGTTGAACGCCGCCGCGGCATCCGCCTTCGGAAGCTTGCGCGCGTCGCGGAGACGGCCCGCGATCTCGGCGATCATCGTCTCGACTCGGTCGGTGAGCAGCTCGCGCTGGGTCTCCTCGTCGCGAAGCTCCGAGACCGAGCGGGCCGTCGAGCCGAAGTCGGCGATCGTCTGCGCGAGCCGCCGCAGCCCCGTGCCGTGGTACGCGCGCTCCGCGGTCTGGGCCACGACGTAGCGGGCCATGGCCCCCGCATCGGCCTTCGCGAACTGCTTCGAGTAATCGGTGAGCAGGCGCTTCGCGACGAGCTGGAGCAGCACGTTGTTGTCGCCTTCGAACGTCGCGTAGATGTCGAGATCGTGACGCAGGCCCACGAGCCGGTTCTCGGCGAGGAATCCCGCGCCACCGGTCGCCTCGCGCGCCTCCTGCAGGGTGTCGAGCGCGTGCCACGTCGACAACGGCTTCAGGGCGGCCGCGATCGTCTCGAGGTCCTGGCGGTCGTCGTCGGTGTCGGCCTTGCCCGAGAACACCGCGTCGAACTTCACGAGGAACTCGTCGTGCGCGAAGATCTGCGCGTACGTCGTCGCGAGCCTCGGAAGGAGCCGTCGCTGGTGGCGCTGGTAGTCGAGGATCACCTCTTCATCGGTGTCGCTCGCGGCGTTGAACTGCCGGCGCTGATTGCCGTAGGTGATCGCGATCGTGAGCGCCATGGCGGCGGCCGACGTCGCGGCGCCGTCGAGCGAGACGCGCCCCTGCACGAGGGTGCCGAGCATCGTGAAGAAGCGCCGGCCCGGGCTCGCGATGGGACTCGAGTAGGTGCCGTCTTCGGCCACCGAGCCGTAGCGGTTCAGCAGGTTCTCACGCGGCACGCGGACGTTCGTGAAGTGCAGGCGGCCGTTGTCGATGCCGTTGAGCCCGCCCTTCAGGCCGTCGTCCTCTCCGCCGATGCCCTTCAGGAACCCGCCCTTGGCGTTGCGGATCGGCACGTAGAAGGCGTGCACTCCGTGGTTCACGCCCTTCGTGATGAGCTGGGCGAACACGACCGCGGCGGTGCCGTGCAGCGCAGCGTTGCCGAGGTAGTCCTTCCAGGCCCCGCGGAACGGCGTGTTGATGACGAACTGCTGCTTCGCCTCGTCGTAGGTCGCCGTCGTGCCGATGGCCGCGACATCCGAGCCGTGACCGGTCTCGGTCATCGCGAACGCACCCGGGACCTTGAGCGACATGATGTCGGGGAGGAACTTCTCGTGGTGGTACTGCGTACCGAGGTGCAGCACCGCCGCACCGAACAGGCCCCACTGCACGCCCGCCTTGATCTGCAGGCTCGGGTCGGCGAGCACGAGCTCCTCGAACCCGGCGATGTTGCCGCCATGGTCGTCGTCGCCGCCCAGTGCCGTGGGGAACGCCCGGTGCACGGCGCCGTCGTCGGCGAGGCGCTGCAACTGTTCGAGCACGCGCTCGCGATGCTCGGCCATCGTCTGGCCCTCGATGCGCTGCAGCTCCGGCTGCGCGGCGCGCTCACGAGCGGCGATGCGGATGTCCGCCCACGTGCCGAGCAGCTGGCGACCGAGGGCGGCGACATCGATGCGCGGCGCGGACTCCACGGGCGTCGCGTCGGCGGCCGGCGCGGGGATCGGCGCCGCGACCTCGTCACGGGCGGGCTTCGCCGGCACCGTCGGCGTGCGACGCTCATCGGCGGGGGTCTTCGTGCTGCGGGATGCCGTGTCAACCATCGTCGGTTCTCGTCCTTCGTGTGCGGCGGAGTGACTCGATTCCACGGTATGACCGGCCGACGAGAGCCGGAAACGAGGCGTCCGGGGCCTACAAAGGGGCCGCTCGCACCGCAGATCAGACCTGTCGTCACCCTACAAACACGGCGGAAGCGGGCATTGCAGAGTCGACAAGACGGGCAGCTCGCGGATGCCGGCACGTCCGCTGCTCGTCGTGCTCGTCAGGCGCGGGAGCGCGCCCGTCAGCGGCGGAAGAAGTCGCTCGCTCGCCGCGTCCAGAGCAGCGCGATGATGATCACCGCGATCGCGATGCTGAAGTACTCGCCGATCGCGCCGGGCGGGTAGGCGATCGCGAGGAACACCGAGCTCATGATCGAAAGCGCCTGGAAGATCGTGATGACGACCCGAGATCCGGCGCTCCCGCGCATGAGCCCGAGCGCCACGACGATGACGACCACCCCGACGAGGATCGAGAGGATCGCCGTGGTGATGAGTTGACTCTCCCCGCCGAACCGTTCGACGACCGAGGCGATGCTCGTCTGGAACAGGAGGAGCGTGCCCGCGAGCACGTCGAGCGCTCCCGAGATCCACGTGAGTACCGCGACGAGGGTGACCCCGCCCGGCCGAGACACCGAATACGACATGACCACTCCCCCAGGGCCGGCACCGCCGTCCACGGCGCGTCTGCTGCGATGGTAGCGCTCAGACCGCCGCACCGCGGGGAAGCCGAACGCTCAACTCGTCGGCTCGTCGGGTGCGAGTCCGCGGAAGAATCGGGTCGCGTCGGCCGACCAGAGCAGTGCGATGACCGCGAGCGCGAGCAGGGCGCTCGGGATCTCCGTCGCGAGTGCCGACGGCTGGGCGATGCCGACCCAGAGCGACATGGCGAGGGAGAGCACCTGCAGCACGGTCGCCCCGATACGCGCGACCGGGTTTCCGCGGAGGAGGCCGAAGGCGATCACGAGGGTGAGGATGCCGACGAGCGTCGAGATCACCGCGAGCGCGACGACCATCGGCGGGCCGCCGAACACGTTCGCGACGGCGTCGTCGTTCTGCATCGGCAGGAGGAGCAGCCCTCCGAGCACGTCGAAGATCCCCGAGATGATCGCGAGGGCGGCGACGATCGTGACGCCGAGCGGGCGTTTCGGTCCGAACTGGTCTGACATGACGCTCCCTACCACGGTGGTGCACGGATGTCGCGGGCCGGCCCGCTTGCGGCGATCCTAGCGTCAGGCCGCGGCGACGACCGCGAGCAACGCCTCGCCGTACGCCTCTCGCTTCTTCGCACCGATGCCCGTGATGCCGTCGAGCTCGGCGAGCGACGCCGGACGGGCGACCGCGACGGCACGGAGGGTGGCGTCGCCGAACACGATGTACGCGGGCACACCCTGCTCTCTGGCCTCACCGGCCCGCCAGGCGCGGAGCGCCTCGAAGAGCTCGGCCTGCGCCGGCTCGAGGTCGGCCGCGACGGGAGCGGCCTTCGGCCCGCGCGAGCGCGGCGCGCGCTCGACCTCGGTGCGGAGCATGACCGTGCGGGCACCCGACAGCACCTCGGCCGCGGCATCCGTCAGTGTGAGGGTGCCGTACTCGCCGTGCGTGGCGAGCAGTCCCTGCGCGAGCAGCTGACGCACGACGCCGCGCCACTGCTGCTCGCTGAGATCGCCGCCGATGCTCCATGTCGCGAGCGAGTCGTGGCCGTACTGTCGCACGCGCGGTGTCTCCTTGCCGCGGAGGATGTCGATGAGATGGCCCGCGCCGAACTTCTGCCGTCGCTCGCGCTGCAGTCGCACGATCGTCGACATGAGCTTCTGGGCGGGAACCGTGCCGTCCCAGGCTGCGGGCGGCTCGAGGCAGGTGTCGCAATTGCCGCACGGCTCGCTCGCCTCGCCGAAGTAGCCGAGCAGGTTCTGGCGGCGGCACTGCACCGTCTCGCAGAGGGCGAGCATCGCATCGAGGTGCTGCGCGAGGCGGCGGCGGTGTGCGAGGTCGCCGGGGCTCTCGTCGATCATGCGCCGCTGCTGCACGACGTCTTGAAGGCCGTAGGCGAGCCACGCGGTCGCCGGGGCGCCGTCTCGACCGGCCCGGCCGGTCTCCTGGTAGTAGCCCTCGACGGACTTCGGCAGGTCGACGTGGGCCACGAAGCGCACGTCGGGCTTGTCGATGCCCATGCCGAACGCGATCGTCGCGACGACCACGACGCCGTCTTCGCGCAGGAATCGCTCCTGGGTGCGTCGGCGCACGGTCGCGTCGAGGCCCGCGTGGTACGGCAACGCGTTGACGCCGTTGGCGGCGAGGAAGGCGGCGATCTTCTCGGTGCTCGCTCGGGAGAGTGCGTACACGATGCCCGAGACCGGGGTTCCCGTCGCATCCACCCCCTCGCTGCGCACGAAGTCGAGGAGCTGCCGGCGCACCTCGAGCTTCGGGGCGATGCGGTACTGGATGTTCGGCCGGTCGAAGCTCGAGACGAAGTGCTTCGCACCGTCGAGCGAGAGCCGCGTCGTGATCTCGCGGTGCGTCGCCTCGGTCGCGGTCGCCGTGAGCGCGATGCGCGGCACGTCGGGCCAGCGCTCGGCGAGCTCGGAGAGGGCGAGGTAGTCGGGCCGGAAATCGTGCCCCCACTGCGCCACGCAGTGCGCCTCGTCGATCGCGAAGAGCGCGACTCTCCCGCCTTCGAGGAAGCGTTTCGAGGACTCGGAGTTGAGCCGCTCGGGCGCGATGTAGAGCAGGTCGAGTTCACCGGCGAGGTACGCGCGCTCCACCTGCGCGCGTTCGGCCGGTTGCTGGCTCGAGTTGAGGTATGCCGCCCGCACGCCGTTGCGCACGAGCGCGTCGACCTGGTCGTGCATGAGTGCGATGAGCGGCGAGACGACGACGCCGGTGCCCTCGCGGAGCAGCGCGGGGATCTGGTAGCAGAGGCTCTTGCCGCCGCCCGTGGGCATGAGCACGACGGCGTCGCCGCCGCTTCGCACCTGCTCGATGATGGCGCCCTGCTCGCCGCGGAACGCGTCGTAGCCGAACACGGTGTGCAGCGCCTCGGCCGCGGTCGCGAATCGAGGCGGTGCCGCCCGGGCCGTGCGAGGGACGGATGCCTCGGGGCGGCCCATCTCGATCGGATCGCCCACGAAGTCGGGCCCGCCGAACGAACCTGCCGCGGAGCGCGACGGTGGCGTCCACTCGCCGTCGACCGGCGGCGCCCATTCGTCGTCGGGCGGGACGAGCGAGTCGGGGTCCCACGGCGCATCATCGGCCCAGGCAGCCGGCTCGGCGCCCCGTCCGTCAGCGTTCCACGTCACGCGACGACCCTACCCGGCGTAGCCGACAGCGGCCTGCGCCCTCCACAGACGCAGGCCGCTCCGGTCAGTGCGCTCAGTCGCCCGAACGGCGCCGTATGAGGAGCCAGGTGACGAGCGCTGCGGCGAGCAGTGCGAGGGCGCCGCCGCCGATCCAGAGCACGTCGCCCAACGGCACCACGGATGGCGTCGGCGCGGACTCGTCCGGCGGCTCGATCGGCGCCGCACCGTCATCGCCGCTCGAGTCGCCGCACGGCGGCGTGTCGGCTCCGGCACCGACGGGCTGGCCCGCGGCGGGCTGCCAGTCGAAGCCGAACTCGCCCGAGATCGGGTGCCCGTCGGTCGAGACGACCTGCCACACCACGGTGTACGCGCCCGCCGGACCGAGCTCTGCCCCGACCTGGGCCGTGGCTCCGTCGACGGCCGCGCAGGCCGTCTCGTAGTGACGCCCGTCGGGGCCGACCACCTGCAGCACCGTGCTCTCGCCGAAGTCGAGCAGCGCGTCATTGGTCGTCAGCGAGACGTCGCCTGGCTGCTCGGTGACCGTCGAGCCCTCCGCTGGCGTCGTTGCGACGACGTAGTTGTGCGCCGATGCCGGCGCCGCGGGCAGCAACGCGAGCGCAGCGGATGCCGCGACGACGACGAGCGCGCCGCGGGCGCGGGCGGCGCGCATCACGCGCCCGACTCGGGGCGGCGCGCGGCGAGCGCGAGGACGACGCCGATGACGCCGACCACGAGCCCTCCGATGCCGAGGATGCGCGCCACGACGTCGGAATCCGACGCGGCGGCATCCGACGCGGTGGCATCCGACGCTGCGGTGGACTCGGCGTGACCGGACTGCTCGTCGGTCGCATCGTGAGCGCCGTGGCCGTGGCCCGGGCCGGTCGCCTCGGTGACGACGACCGTCGGTGCCGGGGTCTCGGGCTCGGCGGCGCCCTCCTCGGCGAGCTCGTTCCAGTTCGTCTCGCCCTCGACGCACGACTGCAGCACGGGGAAGGCGAGCGTCTCGCCCGCCGCATCCTCGGGAAGCTGGAGCGAGAGCTGAACGGTGTCGCGGTAGCCGTCGGCGACCGGCTCGATGGCCGTGTAGACCACCTGGGCGGTGCGGTCGCCATCGGCGATCTTCTCGATCGTCCAGTTGGGATTCAGCGTCGGCGAGACGCTCTCGATCGACTCGGGGATGTCGAAGGTGAGGGCGGTGGTCGGCGAGCCCTCGCAGCCGTGGGCGAAGGCGAACGTCAGCACGGTGTAACCACCCGCGGCGGTGTCGCTGGGATCCACCGTGACGTGGGCGCTCGCGGCGAGCGGTGCCCCGAGCGCGAGCAGCGCGCCGCCGAGGAGGCCGGCGGCCGCGACGGCCGGCGTACGGGAGCGGCGTCGGCGGGCGGCGCGAGGACGGGTCGTGCGGAGGCGTGCGTTCGTGTTGTGCATTGAAGTGATTCGTCTTTCGGGGTCGTTCGGATTCCCCAGCAGGGAAGAAGGTCATCGACGGGGTCGTGTCAGGACACGACGGCGACGAGTGGAGGACCTCGAGACGAGAGGGCGGCGTGCAGCAGGCGGACGATGAGCGTCGGACGCTCGCCAGTCGGGGCGGAACGGGGGGACGCGACGACGACCGCGGCGGGTACCGAGGTGAGGCGTCGCACGAACAGGCGCACCGTTCGAGCGACGGCCAGCAGCACTCGTTCGCCCGCGACGAGGGCGACGAAGGTGAGCACCGCCGCCACGGCGTGCGTGAACGGCATGAACTCGTGGCCGTGGTCGACGAGCCCCGGCGCCGTGGACACCGCACCGAGCGGCATCGACGAACCGGGGGCGAGGTGACCGGCATGCCCGGCGAGGTCGGCCGGCGATGCCGCCGTTGATGCGGGCCAGGTCGGGCCCGCGCCCCCGACGACGGCGTAGCAGAGGTGCAGCGACGCCTGCGCGACGAGCGTCGAGACACCAGTGCGGACGCGAGCGGCGCGAGCGCCGGTGAGCAGCATCGCGAGCGGGGCCGAGAACGCGAGCCCGAGCGCGAGCGCGAGCGGTCCGGGAGGCGTGCCGCCACCGATCGTGTGCGCGAGCGCCGCAGTGAACGTCGCGAAGCCGGCGATCGCCGCTCCGTGAACTGCCCGCGCGCCCCTGGAACCCACCCGACCAGCCTAATCGCCGGGCGACGACGAGGAACGGCCCCGGACACGAGCGTCCGGGGCCGTTCCTCGTCGTGGCGAACTAGCTCACAGCGGAAGCGTGAACGAGCTCGTCGTGCCGGTCGGGGTCGTGATCACGAATCGCGAGTCGGCGGTGGCGCCGGCGGGGATCGTGAACGTCACCGTCGCCCGGCCGATCTCGTCGAACGTCGCCGGATTCGGGAAGGCGGGGTCGACCGTGGCGGTGGCGAGCTCGACGCCGTCGAGCGAGACCGTCACCGTGCCCGCCTTCGGCTCGGTCGTGCTGAAGTCGAGCGACGAGAGGTTGACCGTCGCCTGGTCGCCGACGATGCTCACGATGTCGACGCCGACCGCACGCTGCCCGTAGTCGGGGGTCGCGCTGCCGAACGTCTGGAAGTAGTCGACCATGGCTTCGAGGTCGATCTTGCCGCTGTCGGCCTTGTTCACGCCCTCGCGGAAGGTGACGAAGTTGTCGCCACCCGAGGCGAGGAACGAGTTGGCTCCCACCGAGTACGTCGCCGTGAGGTCAAGCGGAACACCGTCGAGCAGGATCTCGGTGATGTGCGATCCCTGCGGGGCGGTCGGGTCGTACGTGTACGTGAGCGCCTCGTTGACCCCGAGCCTGAGGAACGGCCGCGATGCCCCGGCGGGCTGCCACTGCTCCTCGAGGATCTGCTTGATCTGCGCACCGGTGAGGTCGAGCGTCACGAGCGTGTTGGCGAAGGACTGCACATTCGCCGCCTCGCGGTACGTCGTGTCGCCGGCGTTGATGTCGGCTCGGAGGCCACCGGGGTTCATGAACGTGATGTCGACGCTGCGCGTGCCGTCTTCGTTCAGCGCCCAGAGCTGCACGTCGGCGACGAAGTTGCCGAGCGTCGATTCCCCTCCGCGGTTCTCGACGAGCGCGGGCTGGCCGTTCACCGTGCCCGGCCGCTGCGCTCGGTTGAATGCCGCGTCCGCCGTTCCGATGACCACGTTGCCGAGCTCATTGGCGACCTCGGTGGCCTCGGTGACGATCGGGACGACCTCGGGATCCGGCTCGAACAGCCAGGCGGTCACGTTGTTGCTCGCATCGAAGGCGGTGGCCATCGTGTAGAGGGTGTTCTCCATCTTGGTGATCGTGTCGGTCGCACGGTCGTAGGAGATCTCCATGTTGCTGAAGCGCTCGCCGTACTGCCCGCTCGAGATGACCGGTCGCCCGTCGATGACGTGGTTGTAGGCGAGGTGGGTGTGACCCGAGACGATCGCATCGATGTTGTCGTTCGCGTTCAGCACGATCTGCCCGAATCGGGTGTTCGGGTCGGTCGCCGAGGCGACGGTCGTGTCGGCGGCGCCCTCGTGCACGAGCATGATGACGATGTCGGCCTCGCCGTTGTTCTTCTTGCCGTCGCTCAGCTGGTCGGCGACGCGGTTCGCGGCCTCCACCGGGCTGCCGACCGTGATCTCCTCGATGCCGGTGGGGCTCACGAGCGAGGGGAGCTCATCGGTCACCGCTCCGACGAAGCCGATCGTGACGCCCTGGAACTTCGCGGTCCAGTACTCGGGCAGCGCGGGGTCGGTGGTGTCCTTGTGGTAGACGTTCGCGCCGAGGTACTCCCAGTCGGCGAGCGGCATGACGCGGTCGGTGAGATCGTCGAAGCCCTGGTCGAACTCGTGGTTGCCGACCGAGCTGACGTCGAGTCCCGCTGCATTGAGGGCCTCGATCGTCGGTACGTCCTGCTGGATGAACGAGGTGAAGGTCGATGCGCCGATCATGTCGCCGGCGGCGGCGAACACCGTGTTCGGGTTCTCAGCGCGGAACGAGTCGACGGCACTGGCCAGGCGGGCGATGCCGCCCGCGGTGCCGGCCTGCTCGATACGGCCGTGGAAGTCGTTCACGGTCACGAGGTTGATGTCGACCGTGCGTGCCTCCTTGCCCTTCGGTGAGGGAGCGGCCTGCGCCCCGGCTGCGCCGCCGAGCATGAGGCCGACGGCGGTGACGGCGGCGAGCGCGCTCGCCGCGAACCGCCTGCGCGAACGTGATGCTGACGCGGTGCGCTCGGGTCGGGCACCGGTGGGCGATTGCTGCATTCCCTGACTCCTCTGGAAGTGGCGCCGAGGAGACGTCGGAACGGGGTCCTCGGCCATGCACGCCCCCGCACTGACCAGGGGGACTCTCGCAGCCTATGTTCGAGACCGGCCGGTGGGAAGTGCTTTCGAGCCTTTGGTTGCGTGGTCGTTGCATTCCGTTCACGAATGCCGCTCAGAAGAGCAGCCGTGCTGCAGCATGCTGCGCCGACGAGCAGTTCGAGCGCGCGGCTACGCTGGGACGACCATGCTGACCGCCGTCTTCTCCCTCACCGGCGCGCTCGTGTTCGGGGCCGCGGACTTCCTCGGCGGCCTCGCCGCGAAGCGCCTCGGTGCGGTGCTCGCCACCGCCGTGTCCGCGCTCGCCGGCACGGTGGCGCTCGCCCTCGCCGCCGCGCTCCTCGGTGGCGACTGGCGTCCTGCCGACGTGCTCTGGGGTGCCGCGGCCGGAGTCGCGGGGGCGGTCGCGATCGCCCTGCTCTACGCCTGCCTCGCCATCGGGCCGATGAGCATCCTCTCGCCGCTCACGGCGCTCGTCTCGGCCATCGTTCCGATGGTGTGGGGGTTCGTCGGCGGCGAGCGGCTCGGCGAACTCAGCTACTGGGCGCTCGGCGTCGCCCTCGTCGCGGTCGTGCTGGTCGGCTTCGTCCCCGAGCGGGGCGCGGTGCGGCCGAGCCTGCGGGGCATCCTCATGGGCATCGGCTCCGGCGCGGCGATCGGCGCGTTCTTCATCATCATCGATCGCACCTCCGAGGCGAGCGGGCTCGTGCCGCTTCTCGTGAACAGCGGCGTCACCGCCCTCATCATGTTCGTCGCCGTCGCCCTGCTGGCACTGCTCCGCGGTCGCCGGCGGGCACGGATGCCGCAGCCGTCCGACCTCGGCGCGGCTCGCGCGCCCGAGCGCGAGACCCGCACGACGCGCGACCTGCAGCTCGCCGTCGCGTGCGGCGTCGTCAACGCCGCCGCGAACTCGCTGCTGCTGCTCGGCATCCGCGCCGGCGACCTCTCGATCGCGGCGGTGCTCGGCGCGATGTACCCGGCGGGCACGATCCTGCTCGCGGCGCTCGTGCTCAAGGAGCGCATCGCTCCGGTGCAATGGGTCGGCCTCGTGCTCGCCCTCGCCGCGGCGGGGATGCTCGCGCTCGCGTAGCGACGACTCCGACCGGTCGATCGCAGCGACGAAAGAGCCCACCGGGTCGCCATCGAGCTGACCGGCTAGAGGCGCACGACCTCGGTCACGCGCACGATCGCCGCCCCCTCCTCGGCGGATGCCTCGAGGTCGACCTCCGCGCGGATCCGCCAGTCGTGGTCGCCCGCGGGGTCGTCGATCGTCTGCTCGACCCGCCACACGCCGGCGGCGGCATCCGCCTCGTCGATCGTGACGAGTCGGGGCGAGCGCGCGGCGGGCCCGGTGAGGATCTCGTCGTGCTCGGCGTAGTAGCGGTTGAGCGCATCGGGCCAGTCGGCGTCGGGGTCGAGCAGGGCGAGCTCGTCGTCGTGGTCGAGGGCCGCGAGCTGCACGCGCCGGAACAGCTCGTTGCGCACGAGCACCGTGAAGGCCCGGCGGTTGGTGAGCACCGACGGCGGCGCAGGGGGCACGACGGGCGCATCGTCCTCGGGCAGGTGCGCGCTCGGATCGACGAGCGCGTTCCATTCGTCGACGAGGCTCGAATCGACCTGCCGCACGAGCTCACCGAGCCACTCGATGATGTCGAGGAGTTCCTCGTCCTTCGCCTCGCTCGGCACGGTCTGGCGGATCGCCCGGAACGCATCGGAGAGGTAGCGAAGCACGAGCCCCTCACTGCGGGCGAGCTGGTAGAACGACACGTACTCCCCGAACGACATCGATCGCTCGAACATGTCGCGCACGACCGACTTCGGCGAGAGCTCGAAGTCGCGCACCCACGGCTGGCTCGACGCGAAGGTCTCGAAGGCCTCGGCGAGCAGTTCGTCGAGCGGCTTCGGCCACGTGACCTCCTCGAGCAGCTCCATCCGCTGCTCGTACTCGATGCCCTCCTGCTTCATCGCGCCGACGGCCTCCCCGCGCGCCTTGAACTGCTGCTGCGAGAGGATCGGGCGCGGGTCGTCGAGGGTCGACTCGATGATCGAGACGACGTCGAGCGCGTAATGCCCGGTGCCGACGCCGGGGGCGCCGGGCGCCTCGTCGGGGTCGAGCAGCTCGATCGCCGCGAGCGCGAACGGCGAGAGCGGCTGGTTGAGGGCGAAGTTCGGCTGCAGCTCGACGGTGAGGCGGATGACGGGCCGGCCCGAATCGACGGGAAGGATCTCGACGACGCCGGCGTCGCGGAGCGTGCGGAAGATGCCGAGCGCGCGGCGAGCGAGTTCGAACTGCCGGGCACGCGTCTCGTGGTTGTCGAAGACGAGCGAGCGGATGCCGCCGAGCACGTCGCCGCCTCGGCCGATGACGTTGATGAGCATCGCGGCGGTGAGCTGCAGGTGGGGCGTGAGCGGCTCGGGCTCGGCGGCCACGAGTCGCTCGTAGGAGCCCTCCCCCCACGTGACCTGGCCGGCCGGCGCCTTCTTGCGCACGATCTTCTTGAGCTTCTTCGGGTCGTCGCCGGCCTTGCGCACGGCGGCCTCGTTCTCGATCTCGTGCTCGGGCGCGAGCACCACGACGGTGCCGGCCGTGTCGTAGCCGGCTCGACCGGCGCGGCCGGCGATCTGGTGGAACTCGCGGGCCGAGAGCTGGCGCATCTTCTGGCCGTCGAACTTCGAGAGCGCCGTGATGAGCACCGAGCGGATCGGCACGTTGATGCCGACGCCGAGGGTGTCGGTGCCGCAGATGACCCGCAGCAGCCCGCGCTGCGCGAGCGTCTCGACGAGCCGACGGTACCGCGGCAGCATTCCGGCGTGGTGCACCCCGATGCCGGCTCGCACGAGCCTCGAGAGCGTCTTGCCGAAGCTCGTCGTGAAGCGGAATCCGCCGATCGCCTCGGCGATCTCGTCGCGCTGCTCGCGCGAGACGACGCGGATGGACGACAGCGCCTGGGCGCGCTCCATCGCCGCCGCCTGCGAGAAGTGCACGATGTAGACGGGCGCCTGCCGGGTCTCGAGGAGCTCCTCGACGGTCTCCTGCACCGGCGTCTTCGCGTACGAGAAGTGCAGCGGCACGGGCCGGTCGACGCCCGTGACGCGCGCCGTGTCGCGACCCGTGCGTCGCGTGAGGTCGTCGGCGATGCCGGTGACGTCGCCGAGGGTCGCCGACATGAGGATGAACTGGGCGCGCGACAGGGTGATGAGCGGCACCTGCCAGGCCCAGCCGCGATCGGGGTCGCCGTAATAGTGGAACTCGTCCATCACGACCTGGTCGACCGCGAGATCCGCGCCCTGCCGGAGGGCGAGGTTCGCGAGGATCTCGGCGGTGCAGCAGATGATCGGGGCATCCGCGTTGACCGAGCTGTCCCCCGTGACCATGCCGACGTTCTCTGCGCCGAAGATCTCGGCGAGCTGGAAGAACTTCTCGCTCACGAGGGCCTTGATGGGCGCCGTGTAGTAGCTGCGGCCGCCCTGGGCGACGGATGCCGCGTGCGCGGCGACCGCGACGAGCGACTTGCCCGTGCCCGTCGGTGTCGAGAGGATGACGTTCGCGCCCGAGACGATCTCGATGATCGCCTCGTCCTGCGCGGGGTAGAGCGCGAATCCGCGGTCGTCGGCCCATTCGACGAATGCGTCGTACATCGAGTCGGCGTCGTACGGGCGCGGAACGCGGGCGAGGAGCGGCTCGGTCATCCGTCCGAGTCTGTCACGCCCGCGGAGGTCAGCCGACGGGTGCCGCCTCGGCGTCGACCGTGATCTCGTGGCCGCCGGCGGGCGACCAGGTGATCGAGCCGTGCTCGAAGCATCCGCTCCACACGCCCGTCGTCGAGTCGAGCACGACATCGGCGACGGGGGCGCCGAGCGTCGATCGCTCCCAGCCGAGCAACGCCCAGATGTCGCGCACCATGCCGCGCACGACGGCCGCGCCGTGCCGAGGGGTCCAGTAGACGGAGCCGCCCTCGAAGTGCGTGTACCCGCCCTCCCGACCGTCGGCGAGGGGCAGCACGTCGGTCGTCGGCAGGCCGAGCCGTGACGAGACGCCGCCGTCCTCGCGCCACCTGGCGGCGATCCCGCCGTGCACCTCGTGCGCGCCGGTCGCCCGCGACCAGTACACGGATCCCTGCTCGTACTCGCGCCGGTACACGCCGCTCTCGCCCACGCGGGCGTAGAGGGCGACGGGGTCGCCGAGCCACGGGTGCTCCGCGCGCTTGGCGCTGATCGCCGGCACGGCGACGAGCACCTGGTTCTTCGGGTCGAAGCGCACCGCCGAGCGGAAGTCCGACCAGCTGACGTCGCGCTCGGCCCGCGGGGCCTGCGATGCGGCGGAGTGCGCGCCCGGCGTCAGGGCGAAGCGCGTCGGTCGTGACATCCGCTGGTCCATGGTGCTCCGCTCGTGGTCGGCACAGGGGAAGCCGGCCGGCACCCGACGAGAGTCCCGGGTGCCTGACCGGCTTGCCAGTCGTCGGTCGCGGTGACAGTTCCCCCTGCGGTCCGCGGCACGACAACCGCTTCCCACGCTACGAGCGACGGGACGCCGCGCGAATCAGGGTTATCCCTGAATGTCGGATGCCGCACCCTCGGAAGCCGGAGCCGAGGCGGTGACGGCCGGCGGCTCTGGTGCGCTCCCGGCGGCGGCGAGCGCAGCCCGTGCGAGTTCCGTCGCGGCCGCGACGAGCGCGGCGCGGCGGCCGGCCGGTCGTTCGGGGCCGCCGCCAAGGAGGAACGCGTCGAGGTGGCCGAGCACGGGCCACGCATTCACGAGACTCACGATCGTGAGCAGCAGTTCGCCGGCCGACGCCCGGTCGATGCCCGGGAGCAGCTCCTGGAAGCGCGCGACCTTCTCGGCGTGGTACTCCGCGCGCGCGGCGTCGGCGATCGTGGCGGGGCCGCGCTCGAGACCCTCCCAGAACACGAGCCGAGGGATGATGCGGTCGGCGAGGTGGTGGTCGAACAGACGGCCGGCGTAGTCGCCGACGGCTTCGGGCCCGACGCCCTCCATCGGCACCTCGTCCATCGATCGGCGCAGCCGCGAGGCGAGCACGGCGGCGAAGAGGTCGTCCTTCTTGCCGAAGTACTGGTAGATGCGCTCCTTGTTGACGCCGGCGCTCGCGGCGATGCGGTCGACCCGTGCGCCGGCGAGGCCGTGTGCGCTGAACTCCTCGGTGGCGGCGTCGAGCAGGAGCCGCTTCGTGCGCTCGGTGTCCCAGGCCATGCCTCGAGTCTACCCGATTCCAACTGATTGGTTGCGGATTCGATTCGACCGTGGTTTAATTACAACCAGTTAGTTGGAATGAAAGGATCCCGCATGGCCACCACCGTCCCTGTTCAGAACACGCCCGCCACCACGGCCAACACCGCCGTGCCGCAGATCATGCCCACGCCGCCGTCCGTGCACGTGCGCGCCGTCATCACCTGGATCGCGATCTTCCCCCTCGTCGCGATCGGCATGCTCGCCCTGGCACCGATCTCGGAGTCGTGGCATCCGGTGCTGCGGGCCTTCGTGCTCACGCTCATCGTCGTCCCGCTCGCCGTGTACCTCGTCGTGCCCCAGCTCATGCGCGGTTACGGGGCGCTCCGGCGCCGCCCCCGCGTTCGGGGGTGAACGCTTGAAGCGTTCGAGCGCCGAGGACTAGCGTTCGCTCAGGCGGCCACCCGCGTCGCCGGTTGGAATGCCTCGACGCTGGAGGAAGTCATGCTGATCGCCCCTGAGAAGGGTCAGGAATCGGCGACCGAACCGGTTGCGGGCAACTTCGACATCGCCCTCGTCGTCGTGCACGGCATGGGCAACGCGCACCGCAGCCAGATCCTGCTCGAGTGGGCCGAGCCGTTGCTCGAGCGCATGGACTGGCTCGTGCGCGACAAGATCATCGGTGCGACCGACGAGCACGGCGTCACGATCCACGACTCCGACCTCGCCGGGGACGTGCCCATCGTGACGGCGACGGCGAGGTTCCCGAAGCGGCCCGACCCGACGACCCCCGGTGCGCCGCCCGAGACCGTCGAGCGGCGGATCGCCATCCTCGAGGCACGCTGGTCGGAGTCCTTCGTGCCGATGACGCGGGCGCAGGTATTCCGCTGGGCGGTGCCCTTCATGTGGCGGGCGATCATCCGAACGCTCGCGCTGTTCTGGAGCACGATGGTGGTGCTCGCGGTCCTCCGGCTGCAGCACCACCTCACGGTCCCCCGTGATCGGCTGCTCGTGCCGGCCCGCGTGCTCTACCTGCTCGTCGACCTCGTGCGGCTCGTCGTGGGCTTCGTCTCGTACGCCGTGGTCTGGGCGTTCCTCGTGCTGCTCGGCGTCGTGCTCACCCCGCTGCTGCCGCTGCTGAGCCCGCTTCTGCTCATCCCGTGGATCAAGGACATCGCCCAGGGCGTCATCGACTCGCTCGTGGAGTCCATCGGCGACGTCGCCACCTGGAAGGAACGGCCCGTACGCGCGTCGGCGATGCGCCTCGTCGTGCGCGACGCGCTCACCCGCGCCAAGGAACTCGTCGGCGACGGCGACGTGCATCTCTTCGCGCACTCGCAGGGCGCGGCGGTGTCGACGTTCACCCTCTTCGAGGAACTCGAGCCGCGCGACTTCAACGTGCGCCGGCTCACGACGGTCGGCGCGGCGGTCGTGCTCCTCGGCCGCGAGCAGTGGCGGGGGCGCAAGGACACGTACACGCCGGTCGCGAACTGGATCGCCCGGAACGAGGGGGCGAAGCCCGGCGAACGCGTGGCCTGGGACAACCACTGGGCGATCTGGGACCCGTTCTCAGCGGGTCCCATCGCCGACACGCGTGCCGAGGCACGCAAGCGCTGGCGGGCGGCGTACTTCCCGTCGGCCCAGACCGTGGCGCGCGGGCCCGAGGAGCACGCCGTGCACAACACGAGCCAGCCGTTCCTCGACCACGGCATGTACTTCGCGAACACCGTGCAGGTCGTCGAGCCGACCGTGCGGCACCTGCTCGGCCCCGACTTCCCGCCCGAGCCGGCACCGGTCGCCTACATCCGCAATCGCCTCACCGTGATCGACAAGAAGTCGCTCGGGCTCAGCATGATCGCGGCGATCGTCATCGCCGCGATCCTGCCCGGGCTGCCGGCGGCATCCGCCCTCTTCGCGTCGGTCGTGACCGGAGTGGCGACGGTCATCGGCACGGTGATCGGATGGTTCGGCTTCCTCACGGTCGTCCCGTCCGACTCCGAGCCGGTCGAGGCGGCGCGCCGAGCCGTCGGGTTCCTGCTCGACGGCGACGGCGACGGGCTCTCGACCCTCGGCTGGATCGTGGCATCCGCCCTGCTGCTCGCCCTGCTCGTGTGGCTCAACCAGCTCATGCAGGGGCAGACGGAGCGTTCGCTCGTGTGGGATCGCTGCCCGCTCGACGTGCGCACGTGGCTCGTGCTCACCGCTCTCCCCCGCGCGCTCTACGTCGTCGGTGCCGCCGTCGTGGTGTGGTTCGCGATCTTCGCCTGGAACGACCCGCCGCTCGACGGCACGACGCTCGTCGTGAGCGCCGTCGCGCTCGTCGTGATCGCCGCTTTCGTCATCGCCGAGCCCCGCTTCTCCCCTGCGCCGTTCGTCGTGCCCGAGCGCACGAGCCTCGACGAGCGGCAGCCCGTGCTGCTCGCCCCCGAGACCTCACGGCTCGGGCCGGCGATGCGCAGCGAGGCCTACTGCAGCGAGCTCGAGCGGCGGCGGCGGCTGCTCGCGCCCGAAGGCCCATGGGCGACGTGGTGGGCGAAGAACTTCCACGGATGGCCGCTGCCCGATGACGGCTCGGCTCCCGTCGCCACCGGCACGGGAGGCGGTCAGTCCGCTCGCTGATCGTCGGGCCGCACCGTCGGGCGCAGGACGCTCGCCGGGTCGCCGCCGGTCGCGAGCTCGACGACCGCCTCGACGAGCCGGAACGGCGCGAGCGCCAGGAGGTGCAGCACGAGGAACGGCCCGAGCACCGCGATCGATGCCGTGAGCACCAGCACGAGTGCGGCGAGCCCGGGCCCGCGGAGCGCCCACGGCGCCGCGGCGGCGACGACGACCGGCACGGCCGCGAGCGACCACGGCTGCCGGAAGGCGATGACGGATGCCCCGACGACGAGCACCGCGCCGAGCACGACCTGCACGATGAGCAGCACCCCGGCGAGGCCGCCGAACTCCCGCTCGCGATCGGCCGCGACCCACGCCCACATGACCCACCGCCGCAGCACGGGAACGCCCTGCTCGCCCAGCGCCGTGCGGAACACGCGATCGTCCTCGCGCCGCTGCGCGAGTGCGGCGGCCGGGTCGCCGAGGCTCGCCGCGAGTGCCGAGCGGTGGTCGTGCAGCACCGCTGGCGCCGACTGCCGACCGTAGCTCGCGATGAAGCTCCAGAGCCACATCGGCACGGTGGCGAGGTCGGTCGGCCGACCGGCCGGCACGTCGTAGACCCGCGAGGTCGCGGGGTCCTCGTAGAGGAACCCCTCGCGCAGCTCGAACCGCACGCCGTCGGCCGGACGTTCGGCCAGCACGAGCTCGTCGAGCGGCCGACCGTCGTCGGTGCGGAACGGCATGTGGTGGTCTCCTTCGCTCGCCTCCATCCTGCCGCGCCCGCTCAGCCGAGCAGCAGCGACACCGCGAAGAGCACCGGCACCGACCCGACCGTCGTGAGGAAGACCGTGTCGCGGGCGACGATCTCGGCGGTGTCGTAGCGCTGCGCGAAGTTGAAGACGTTCTGCGCGGTCGGCAGCGCCGCGAGCACCGTGACGGCGTAGAGCTCGATGCCGTCGAGTCCGAAGACGAACCGGCCGAAGACCCAGGCGACGAGCGGCATCGCCACGAGCTTCAGCACGGTCGCGACGAGCACGTCACGACGCCCGGTGCCGGGCTCGAGCAGCCGCTGGCCGTGCAGCGACAGCCCGTAGGCGATGAGCATGAGCGGCACGGCGGCATGGCCGATGAGCTCGATCGGCTCGAGCACGATCGGCGGCAGCTCGAGCCCCGAGACGGCGACGAGCACCCCCGCGAGCGAGCCGATGATGATGGGATTCGTGAACGTCGAGCGCACGATCGCGATCGTCGAGGTGCGGCCCTCGACCCGTGCGCCGAGCACGGCGAGCGCGATCGGCGCGAACAGCAGGAGCTGCAGCAGCACGATCGGCGCCGAGTAGGCGGCGTCGCCGAGCATGTACACGGCGATCGGGATGCCGAAGTTGTTGCCGTTGACGTAGCCGGAGGCGAGCGATCCGATGACCGTGCGTGCGAGCCCGCGCCGCCAGACGAGGAGCGACACGAGACCGAAGGCGAGCATCACGAGCACCGCCGCGATCGCCGACACCGGGAGCAGGGTCGAGAAGAGCGACGCCACGTCGGCGGTCGAGAGCACCGAGAAGAGCAGGAAGGGGGCCAGCACGTTGAAGTTCAGCCGGGCGAGCACGGGCCGAGCACCCGGACCGAGCACGCCCGTGCGCCCGGCGATCCAGCCCACGAGCACGGCCAGCGCGATGACGGCGAAGCCGGTGAGGATCTGGATCATCGCCTCCGACGCTACCGCGCGGTGGCCGCGCGGGCGCGACGCCCCTAGGCTCGGTGCCATGTCGAGCAGCGACGCGGCATCCGTGCCGCTCGAGATCGTGGACAAGTGGTGGCGAGCCGCCAACTACCTGAGCGTCGGGCAGATCTACCTGATGCGGAATCCGCTGCTCGATCGGCCGCTCGAGCCCGGCGACGTGAAGCCCCGGCTGCTCGGGCACTGGGGTACCTCCCCGGGGCTGAGCTTCGTCTACGCACACCTCAATCGGGCGATCGTCGAGCTCGGCACCCGCGCGCTCTACGTGTGCGGACCCGGGCACGGCGGACCGGCGATGGTCGCGAACGCCTGGCTCGACGGCACCTACTCCGAGCTGTTCCCCGCCGTTCCGGCCGACCGCACCGGCATGGAGGTGCTCTTCCGCCAGTTCTCGTTCCCCGGCGGCATCCCGTCGCACGCGGCGCCCGAGACACCGGGGTCGATCAACGAGGGCGGCGAGCTCGGGTACTCGCTCATGCACGCGTTCGGCGCGGCGCTCGACCACCCGGGACTCGTCGTGGCCTGCGTCATCGGCGACGGCGAGGCCGAGACGGGGCCGCTCGCCGCGAGCTGGCGCGCGCACGCGTTCCTGAACCCCGAGACCGACGGTGCGGTGCTGCCGATCCTGCACCTGAACGGCTTCAAGATCGCGAACCCCACCCTGCTCGCCCGCATCCCCGAGGCCGAGCTCGTCGAGTTCCTACGGGGGAACGGCTACGAGCCGCTCCTGGTCACCGGCGGGTTCGACGGCGAGGATCCGATGGCGGTGCACGAGCGGATGGCCGATGCGATCGATGTCGCGTTCGAGCGACTCGAGGCGATCCGGTCGGATGGCGCAGCCGGCGCCTTCGACGAGCTGCCGCCGCGCTGGCCGGCGATCGTGCTGCGCACGCCGAAGGGGTGGACCGGGCCCGCCGTCGTCGACGGCGTGCAGATCGAGGGAACGTTCCACGCCCATCAGGTGCCGCTCGAGGGCGTGCGCGAGAACCCCGAGCACCTCGCGATGCTCGAGGCGTGGCTGCGCTCGTACCGACCTGAGGAGCTCTTCGACGACGACGGCCGGCCGGTCGACGAGCTCGACGCGCTGCGCCCGCACGGCGAGCTGCGGATGAGCGCGACCCCGCTCGCGAACGGCGGACTCGTGGGGCCGCTCGATCTCCCGGCGGTGGGCCCGTTCGCCGTCGCGGTCGCCCCCGGCGAGCGCGGTGAGGTGGAGGCGGCGGACGCGGCGACGACCGTCGCAGGCCGATGGCTCGCGTCGCTCCTCCGCGGCCACCCCGACGACGTACGGCTCTTCGGGCCCGACGAGGTGCTCTCGAACCGCCTCGGCGCGGTCTTCGACGTCACCGAACGGGCGTGGTCGGCGCAGCTGCATCCGCTCGACGAACACCTCGCTCGCGACGGGCAGGTCATCGAGGCGCTCAGCGAGCACCTCATGCAGGGCATGCTCGAGGGGTACCTGCTCACGGGCCGCCACGGACTCATCACGAGCTACGAGGCCTTCATCCACCTCGTCGACTCGATGTTCAACCAGCACGCGAAGTGGCTCGAGTCGGCAAGGCAGGTTCCCTGGCGAGGCGACCTCGCCTCGCTCAACTACCTGCTCTCGTCGCACGTGTGGCGTCAGGACCACAACGGCTTCTCGCACCAGGACCCGGGCTTCCTCAACGTGGTCGTGAACAAGCAGGCCGAGATCGTTCGCGTCTACCTGCCGCCCGACGCGAACACGCTGCTCGTCACGATGCGGCACGTGTTCGACACCCAGAACCGGGTGAACGTGATCGTCGCGGGCAAGCAGCCGCAACCGCAGTGGCTCTCGATCGACGAGGCCGAGACGCACCTCGCCGAGGGGCTCGGCGTGTGGTCGTGGGCGGGCAACGAGCCGGCGTTCGACGCCGACGACCCCGCGGCATCCGAGCCCGACGTCGTGCTCGCGTGCGCGGGCGACGTGCCGACGACCGAGGCGATCGCCGCGGCGCGACTCCTGCGCGATCGGATGCCGCAGCTCGCCGTGCGGGTCGTCAACGTCATCGACCTCATGCGCCTGCAGGATCCCTCGCATCACCCGCACGGGCTCAACGACCAGCGCTACGACGCGATCTTCGGCACGACGGCGCCCGTCATCTTCGCGTTCCACGGCTACCCGCCGCTCATCCACCAGCTCGCCTACCGACGCGCGAACCACGAGCACCTGCACGTGCGGGGCTTCGTCGAGCGCGGCACGACGACGACGCCGTTCGACATGCTGCACCTCAACGACCTCGACCGCTACCGGCTCGCCCTCGACGTCGTGCACCGGGTGCCCGGCCTCGCCGAGCGCACGGGCGTCGCCGAGATCGCCGACGAGTGGCACGCCGCCCGGGCGGCCGCGCGCGACTACGCCTACGAGCATGGCGAGGATCCCGAGTGGATCACCGGGTGGCGCTTCGGCGGCTGAGCGGCCGGCCGACGGCCCCGCTCGTGCTGCCCTGCCCGGCTCGGCCCTGCTCCCCGGGGCGCCCGCTACCAGCGGGCGTGCACCTGCGCGCGGATCTCGCGGTCGTACAGCTCGCGCACCGCGTCGTCGAACCCGACCGGGAGCTCGAGCGACCCGCCGACCGCGTTCGCTCGCGCCTGCTCGGGGTTGCGGGCCCCGGGAATGACCGTGCTCACGCCCGATCGCGTCGCGACCCACGCGAGCGCGACCTGCGCGGGCGTCGCCTCGGGGGCGGCCTCCTTCGCGAGCGCCGCGAACTCCTTCGCCGCCTGCACGCCCGTCGCGTAGTCGACCCCCGAGAACGTCTCGCCGACGTCGAAGGACTCGCCGTTGCGGTTGAAGTTGCGGTGGTCGTTCTCGGCGAACGAGGTCTCGAGCGTGTAGCGCCCCGAGAGCAGCCCGCTCGCGAGCGGGACGCGAGCGATGATGCCGACGCCGGCCTCGCTCGCGGCGGGCAGCACCTCGTCGAGCGGCTTCAGACGGAATGCGTTGAGGATGATCTGCACCGACGCCACGTGCGGGCGCGCGATGGCGGTGAGCGCCTCCTCGACCTGCTCGACGCTCACGCCGTACGCGGCGATCGCTCCCTCGTCGACGAGCGTGTCGAGCGCGTCGAACACGCGGTCGTCTGAGTACACCGAGGTGGGCGGGCAGTGCAGCTGCACGAGGTCGAGCGTGTCGACGCCGAGGTTCGCGCGAGAGCGGTCCGCCCACCCGCGGAAGTGCTCGAGCGAATAGTTGGCGTGCTCCTGCGGCATCCGCCGGCCCATCTTCGTGGCGACGGTGACGCCGGCGCCCGGATTGGCGCGGAGCCACGTTCCGATGAGCGACTCACTGCGCCCGTCGCCGTAGACGTCGGCCGTGTCGAAGAACGTCACGCCCGCCTCGTGGGCGGCATCGAGCACCGCGAGCGCGTCGGCCTCGTCGACCTCGCCCCAGTCGGCGCCGAGCTGCCAGGTGCCGAGTCCGATCACCGAGACGGTGCGGCCCGTTCGGCCGAGGGTGCGAGTCTGCATGATGGCTCCTTCGGGGCTGGCGGCGACCGCGTCACCGCGCACCCGATCGAGCCTACTGCCGGATCGGCACCGCGGGGCCGCTCACGACGACCTCTCCCGTCTCGAGGATGTCGACGATGAGCCGTCCCGGCCGTCCGACGTGCCGGCCCTGCTCGATGATGACGCGCTCGGGCGGATCGACGGCGCCGATCGCACGCAGGTAGCCGCCGAACGCCGCCGCCGCGGATCCCGTTGCGGGGTCCTCGGTGATGCGCCCGACGGGGAAGATGTTGCGGGCCTCGAAGCGCATGACGTCGTCGGCGGTGTCGGGCAGTCGGTGCAGCACCGCGATCGTCAGCGGCCACTGCTGCGCCGACATGAAGGTGCGCGCGGCGCCCGGATCGAACCGGAATCCGTCGAAGGCGGATCGCTCGGCGATGACGATGACGGGGTGCACGGCGCCGGCGAACGCGAGGCGGGGCGGATAGCGGTCGTCGAGCTGCGTGCGGTCGAGCCCGAGCAGTTCGAGCAGGGCCTCGAGTACGAATTCGGGGAACGCGTTCGCACCCGCCTCGGCACTCGTGAACGACGCCCGGATGCCGCCACCCTCGTCGCGCGTCTCGATGCGGATCTCGCCGACGGGCGTCGCGAAGCGGAGGGGGCCGGTCCCCTCGCGTTCGGCGATCGCGACGGCCGTCGCGATCGTCGCGTGTCCGCAGAAGGGCACCTCGGAGATCGGCGAGAAGTAGCGCAGCGTGCGCACGCCGTCGGGGGCGATCGCGGTCACGAACGCGGTCTCGGAATAGTCGAGCTCGGCGGCGATGCGCTGCATGCCGTCATCATCGAGCGCGCCCGCGTCGAGCACGACACCGGCCGGATTGCCGCCTGCCGGGTCGTCGGCGAACGCGGCGTATCGCAGCACCTCGGGCGCCGGAGTCCGCTCGCTCATGCCGCCGCTCCGCCTCAGACCGACTTCAGCGGCGAGTACCGCGTGGCCGACCAGTCCTCGCCGATGGCGCTCACCTTCGTGTCGCGCCAGCCGGCCGCACGGAGCACCTCGCGAACCGCGGTGTCGCCGGGCGCCCTGCTGTGGCGACCCTTGCCGTGCACGATCCAGACGTGCGCGGAGATGCCGCACTCGCGGAACCACACGGGCAGCGCCCCGAGCTCGGCCTCGGTGCGCACGACCACGACGACGACCGCGGCCTCCCACGGCGCGACGCGTGGGGCATCCGCGAGGGCCGAATCGAGCTCGGCGAGCGGCAGTTCGCCGCGGACGGCGACGGTTTCGCCGTGCGCCACGCCGAGCTTCTCGGCGAGCGAGGGCGGCGTCGTGAGCAGGGCGTTCGCCCAGACGGATGCCGCGGCGCCGAGGCGGAACCGGTAGGTGTCGCCGTCGGCGACGAACGAGACGACGCCGTCGGCGACCTCGACCTGCGACCATGCGGTGCGCGGCACCCTGGCGCGACGTTCGCCCGAGATCTGCAGCCCCGACGATTCGAGGTGGAGCGTGACGGCGGCACCGCCGTGCTCACCGATCCAGGTCGCCTTCGCCTGTCTGCCCATGCATGAACCCCCTGGATCATGATCGTCGGGGAACGGCGCCGACGCAATCTCTCCTGACTCAGTCGGTGCGGGCGGCGTAACCCGTCAGATCCACTCGGCGGTCGAACGATGCTGACGGCTCAGCCCGGCGAATTCTTCGGTGCTGAAGGGATATGCCCGCTGGATCCCGAGGTGAGCGGCTCGCTCGTTCATTCCGCGCGTCGTCTCGGCTTCGATGAGCTCGGCGCGGGGGCCGGAGCTCGAGATGGCCGCGGTGCCGGTGTTCCAGCCGACCGTGAACTGCACCCGGCTCTCGAGGCCGTCAGCGGTGATGAACGGGATATCGACGACATCGAGTTCTCGACGGCGCGCGAGCGCGAGGCTGTACCCGATCACCGCGTCGGCGAGCTCGTCGCCGGTGAGGTAGGAGCCGAATCGATTCGTCAGAAGCTTCATGTCACCGCGCCGGTTCTTCTCGGGATCAGAGACTGCCACCGGGGCGCGAGGCTGTCCGTTCGAGTCTAGCGAGTGGTGCTCCGAGCCACCACTGGCGCGACCTCACCACGGCGACGAGACGCGGATGCCGCGAGCCCGACTCGTTCGGCGGTCTCGCGGCATCCGTTCGCTGGCCCTGCGGTCTCGTTCAGGCTCCCTGCTCTGCGCCGAAGCGCTGCCGGGCCTCGACGGGGATGAGGGGACGCTCGGCCCGAGCGCGGATCTGCTGCACGACCCACGTGTTGCCGTCGGGGTCGCTGAACCCGAAGAACGTTCCCCCGTCGCGCTCGTCGATGACGACGATCTCGCTGCACTCGACGCCACGCGACACGAGTTCGGCACGCGCTGCTGCGGCGTCGGCGACGACGAGCTGGACCCCTTTGAGCGAGCCGGGCGCCATGTCGCGCTGCGAGGGCAGGGTTCCGATCACGATCGAGCAGCCCGAGCCTCGCGGCGTGAGCTGGGCGACATCCATGTGCTCGTTGACGGTGTGGTGGTCGAGTTCGAAGCCGACCCGGTCGCGGTAGAACGCGATCGATCGGTCGAGGTCGGCCACTGGGACGATGACGACCTCGAGGGTCCAGTCCATGATGTGTGCTCCTTCGTTCCGGGCGGCGGATCAGGCGGCGTCGCCCGCGAGGATCGCGTCGAGCCGCTCGTAGCCCTCGCGGACGCCGAGCTCCATGTTCGACTGCACCATGCCGTCGCGGGCCTCGACGCTCGGATACGTGGAGTGGATGCGAAGCCGGGTGCGGCCGTCGCCGAGGTCTTCGAACGTCAGCGACTCGATCGCGACGACGTCGGGATACCCCTCGAACTCGAAGGTCTGGATCGCGAACTCGTTCTCGCGCACGGTGTGGAACGTGCCGTTGAA
>JAPSJT010000020.1 GCA_031178045.1 Agromyces sp. | reverse complement strand
TGACCTCGCTGTACTCGATGGGCAGCGCACCGTCGCTGTTGTCGATCGTGAGGCTCACCTCGGCGCGCCCGAGCGGGCCGCGGGTGGAGGTGCCGGCGAAGATGACGTCCTCCATCTTGCCGCCGCGGAGGGTCTTCGCGCCCTGCTCCCCCATGACCCAGGCGAGCGCGTCGACGACGTTGGACTTGCCCGACCCGTTCGGGCCGACGATGCACGTCACGCCGGGTTCGAATGCGAAGGTCGTCGGCTGGGCGAAGGACTTGAATCCCTTCAGCGTCAGGCTCTTGAGGTACACGTCCCACCCTTCCGACTCGCGAGCGCGCTGCCGACGAGCGTAGCCCAGGATCAGCGGCTGTCTCGTCGCGCTCGCCGCCCATCGGCGGATCCGCCCTTGTCGGCGACGTTCCGCCTCGATAGTCTGGGCGGCTGCCGTCGCGCAGGGTGAGGACGCGAACACCGACATGAGCACCGAGCTGGAGCTCGACATCCGGCCGATCCGGTTCCCCGACCGGCTCGACGCACCGGACGCCGCCGAGTTGCACGAGTACGAGCGGCACGCGCGCGTGGTCGACATCGCCACGTGGGGCAACGACGACCTCTCGTACTCGGCCGCCGAGCTGCTGGCTCTCCATCACGATCGTGCGTTCCGCGACCGGGTGGAGATCGGCGCATGGATGGGGGACCGGCTCGTCGGCAGCCTCAGCATGATCTGGGAGCGCGCCGATGAGGCGACGACCGCCGAGGCATCGCTCGGGGTCGATCCGGCGTACCGCCGCCGCGGCGTCGGATCCCGGTTGCTCGAGGCCGCGGAGGCGACGGCGAGGCAGATCGGGCACCCCGTGATCTCGTTCTGGTCCGACCATGGCGGCTTGGGTCTCGATACCGAGGACGAGGCGCTCTTCGCGCCCGAGGGGGCCGCCGGTCTCCCGCTCGCACTGCCGGCCGCGCGCTTCGCCGTCGCACGTGGATACGCCCTCATGCAGGTCGAGCGGGTGAGCGCGCTCTCCGTCGACGACGCCATCGACGCGGGTCGCCGCGAACTCCGTGCGCGAGCCGATCGGGCGGCGTCCGAAGGCTATGAGATCGTGAGCTGGGAGAACCGGGCACCCGACGAGCTCGTCGACGCATATGCGCGCGCGAGAGGCCGCATGACGGTCGACGTGCCCGCCGGCGGACTGACCCTCGAGGAGGAGCACTGGAACGCCGACCGGGTTCGCGCTGATGAGGCGCAGCGCGAGGCCGCGCGCCGTCGATCGCTCGTCGCCGCGGCAGTCACGGCTGAGGGCGCGGTCGCCGCCTACACCGAGCTCGAGCTGCCCGAGGCGCGCCGCATCGCGTATCAGGCGGACACCCTCGTGGTCGGGCCGCACCGCGGCCACGGCCTCGGAATGCTCGTGAAGCTGGCGAACCTCGTGCGACTCGCCGACACCGCTCCCGAACGCAGCGACATCTACACCTGGAACGCGGACGAGAACGCGCACATGCTCGCCATCAACCTTGCAATGGGGTTCGAGCTGCGCGGGCTCGGCGCGGCCTGGCAGCGCCCGATCTGACGGGGCGACCCCGCACGTCGACGCGAAAGCCGGACCCTACGCGATCGTCGCCGCTCGCGACATCCGCAGCCGCTGACATCGCGGGCACCGGTGCGACGAACGGTTCATGAACGGCTCGCGCACCATCGTCGTGCCGCAACGCGGGCACGGCTTGCCGGCCCGCCCGTAGGCGTTCAGCGAGTGCGAGAAGTAGCCGGATGCGCCGTTGACGTTCACGTACTGGGCGTCGAAACTCGTCCCGCCCTCGGCGAGCGCCTTCTCGAGGACCTTTCGAACCGCGTTGAGGAGCTCTCGGCTGCGGCGCCGGGTGAGCGTCGACGCCGGCTGCTCGCCGTGCAACCGCACCGCCCACAACGCCTCGTCCGCATAGATGTTGCCGATGCCCGAGACGACGCCCTGGTCGAGCAGCACGCGCTTCACGCCCGATCCACGCCGGGCGAGCGCCTCCGCGAAGCGCGCGTCCGAGAACGCGGGGTCGAGCGGGTCGCGCGCGATGTGCGCCACCTGCGCGGGAATCGATGCTGCCCACTCCCCTGTCACCTCGGCTGAGAACCCGCCGGGCGCGCCGTCCTCGGTCGGCAGGAGCCGGTCCACCGCCATCGACCCGAAGATGCGCTGGTCGACGAAGTCGACGCGCAGCTCGCCGTGCTGCGGATGCTCGAGCTGGAGCCGCAGCCGGGCGTGGCGGTCGTCGCCCGCATGATCGGGCGTGCGCAGGAGCAACTGCCCGCTCATGCCGAGGTGACCGACGAGTGCGCGGCCCGTCGAGAGCGGCATCCAGAGGAACTTGCCCCGACGCACCGCCGCCTCGATGCGCACGCCGGTGAGGAGCGCCTCGAAGGCGCCGGATGTCGCGTCGTGCCGCCGCAGCGAGCGGGGCTCGAGCACCTCGACCGCCGTGACGAGCGCGCCGGTGACGGCGGGCGCGAGGCCCGCGCGCACGACCTCGACTTCGGGGAGTTCGGGCATCCCTCGATGCTACTGCGGGCTCGCGCTCCCGCCTCTGGCGATTCGCAGGGTGACCAGCTGGAACGGACGAAGGATCAGATCGACACTGCTCCCGCGCCGGCCGACGAGCGCATCGGCTCGCCCGATCGGACGCTCGAGCAGGTCGGTCTCCTCCACGCCCGACACCTCGCAACCGATCGTCACCGTCCCGGACGCCCGAGCCCCGCGAGCCTCGTAGAGCCGCACGACCAGGTCGCCCGAGTGATCCTCCGCGAGCTTCACCGTCTCGACGATGATGCTCGGGCGGTCGCTGGCGACGAGCGGTTCCACCTCGTTCGCGCCGTCGACCGCCCGTGGTGGCAGGTTCAGCCGATATCCCTCCCGAGCAGCATCGAGCACGTCGGCGCCGACCGCGATCGAGGTGGTCAGGCGATGCTGCCCCTGATCGCTCTGCGGATCGGGGAACAGCGGTGCGCGCAGCAGCGACTGGCGAACCTGCGTCACCGTGCCGCCTCGCGGTCCGGCGACGCGGGTGATGTCGTGGCCGTACGTCGAGTCGTTGGCGACCGTGACCCCGAATCCCGGCTCCGCGACGTGGACCCACCTGTGAGCGCAGGTCTCGAACCGTGCGGCATCCCACGAGGTGTTCACGTGCGTCGGGCGCTGCACATGACCGAACTGCACCTCGGACGCGGCTCGGTCGGCGTGCACGTCGACGGGGAACGCGAGTTTCAGCAGCTTCTGCTTCTCATGCCAGTCGACCGTGGTCTCGATCTCCAGCGCGGGCTCGTCGGGGGCCAACCTCAGGTCCTGCGCGACCGTGGAGGCGCCGAAACGCCTCCGGATGCGGACGATCGGCCGGCCGTGGTCATCCGAGATGAGTTCGACGGACTCCGCCTCGCGCAGCTCGGTGCCCGATCGCTGATAGTGCTCATCGATGTCCCACGCATCCCACTGCGTCGGGGTATCGCGGAACAACTGCAACACGTTCCCGCGATGCCCGGCCGGGATGGCGTCTCGACCGCTCGCCCGGTCGACGAGCGAGGAGATCAGGCCATCGGCGTCCACGGTGACGCGGACCCTCGCGCTCTCCAGCACGATTCCGTCGCTCGTCTGCTCGCCACGCACGGTCCCGACCGCCTGGGCCCGCCCTGCGGACATCGCCGGCACGCCCGAGACCGCGAACGGTGAAGCGTTGAACACGACCGCGTCACCGGCACGCCCGCTTCCGCCCAGTGCCGCGATGGCGTCGGCGATGATCTCCTCGAGGCGCTCCGCGATGCGCGCGTAGCTCTCCTCCGCCGCGCGGTGCACCCACGCGATCGAGCTGCCCGGCAGGATGTCGTGGAACTGCAGGAGCAGCACCTCGTGCCACAGCTCCGAGAGACGTGCGTACGGATACTCCGCACCGGTGCGGATCGCCGCCGTGGTCGCCCACAATTCGGCCTCCTTCAACAGGTGCTCGCTTCGGCGGTTCCCCCGCTTGGTCCCTGCCTGCGAGGTGTACGTTCCACGGTGGAACTCGAGGTACAGCTCGCCCGACCACACCGGGGGGTTCGGATAGTCGCGCTCGGCCTCCTCGAAGAACGCCGACGGAGCGGCGACGGTCACGGTCGGCGACCCCTCGAGCGAGGCGGTGCGGCGTGCGGCGGCCAGCATCTCCCGGGTCGGTCCACCGCCCCCGTCTCCGAAGCCGAACGGCACGAGCGACACGTTGGAGGCGCCCTTCTCCGCGTACTGCCGCTGCGCTCGCGCGAGTTCCTCGCCCGAGAGCACCGAGTTGTACGTGTCGACGGGCGGGAAGTGGGTGAAGATCCGCGAGCCGTCGATGCCCTCCCATGAGAACGTGTGGTGCGGCATGGTGTTCGTCTCGTTCCAGCTCGTCTTCTGGGTGAGGAAGTACCGTGCCCCCGACGCCACCGCGATCTGCGGGAATGCCGCAGAATACCCGAACGAGTCGGGCAGCCACACTTCGACGGGTTCGATTCCGAACTCGCGCATGAAGAAGTTCTTGCCGGCGATGAGTTGCCGCGCGAGCGCCTCTCCGCCCGGCATGTTCGTATCCGACTCCACCCACATGCCGCCGACCGGCACGAATCGTCCCTCGAGCACCCGCTCGCGAATGCGCTCGAACAGCTCGGGGTAGTGCTCCTTCATCCACGCGTACTGCTGGGCCGAGGAGGCGGCGAAGACGAAACCCGGGTCGCGATCCATCAGGTCGAGGACGTTCGAGAACGTCCGTGCGCACTTCCGGATGGTCTCGCGGATGGGCCAGAGCCATGCGGAGTCGATGTGCGCGTGTCCCACCGCGACCACGCGGTGAGCACTCGCGTAGGCGGGCTTCGCCAGGACGGGTGCGAGGATCGCTCGACCGGCTCCCGCGGTGCCGCTGATGTCATCGGGATCCATGACGTCGACGACCGCCTCGAGGGCACGGAGGATCTCAGCGGTGCGCGGCAGCTCGGGACTCAGCTCGTTCATGAGGCCGGTGAGGGTCCAGACGTCCATCCGCAGCTCCCACACCTCCGTGTCCCGCAGCGCGACATCGACTCGCCGCAGCCGGTAGATGGGCTCGGTGCCTGCGGTGGCCTTGTCCCCCACCGGCGTCGGACGGAAGCTCCAATCGCTGCCGACATCCGGGTTCGAGGCGGCTTCGATGTAGACGTCGATGGGGTCGCCGGGACCTGCACTGAGCGGCACGTGGTTGTTGAAGGGCTCGAGGGCCTTGAGGATGCGTCCCGACGTGTCGAACACGAGGCCCTCCGCCTGGAAGCCCGCCTGCCCGGAGAGGAATCCGAGGTCGACGACGAGCTCGACCTCCCCCTCGCGTCCGGCCCATTCGGTGGGGACGACACCCGTGACGTGGAACCAGGTGGTCCCCCATGGCTTGCCCCACGGCGACCCGATCGAGAACGGCTCGAACTCGTGGCCGACCGCCTCCGCGAAGGACACGGGCTCGTCGGGAACCTCCCACGCGGTCAGCTCGAGTGATGCGCTCGCCCGGTAGGTCGCCGGGTTCACGCGCTCCTCGAAGAACCGGGTGATCCGGGCGCGGACGAGGGAGGAATTGTGGTGCATGTCGGTGCTCCTAATGGTGGGAAATCCGGGGTCAGCCCTTGACCGCGCCCGCGAGCGCGGACGATCCGCCCAGTGCGCGCGACACGAGCACGTAGAGGGCGATGACGGGGACCGAATAGACGAGTGAGAACGCCGCGAGCTGGCCGTACGCGACGGAGCCGTACTGGCCGAAGAAGGCGAAGATGCTGACGGCGGCCGGGAGCTTCTCGGGAGAGAGCAGCAGCACGAAGGGAACGAAGAAGTTCCCCCACGCGCCGATGAACACGAAGATGAACACCACGGCGAGGCCCGGTCGCATGAGCGGCACGACGATGCGCGTCAGCGTCGACATCATCGATGCACCATCCATCCACGCGGCTTCCTCGAGCGTCACCGGCACACTGTCCATGAAGCTCTTGGTCATGTAGATGGCCATGGGCAGGCTCGTCGCCGCCAGGAAGAGGATCGTTCCGGCCATCGAGTCGATGAGGTTGAACGCGACGAACAGGCTGTAGACGGGCACCATCATCGCGGTGATCGGCAGGCACGTGCCGAAGAGCACTCCGTACAGGAACGGCTTGTTCACCCGCATCCGGTACCTCGACAACGGGTACGCCGCCAGCACCGCCACGACGACGGTGATGACCGCGCATCCCGCCGACAGGATGAAGCTGTTCATCAGCGGCACGAACGCCTTCTCGGGCGTCATGACCTCGACGAAGTTCTGCAGCGACACCGCGTCGGGCAGCTTGATCGCGAGGGTGGCGCGCTCGTCGACCGACGCGAGCACGAGCCAGACGAGCGGCAGGGCGAAGGCGACACCGACCAGCAGGAGCACGCCGTTCGAGACGGCGCGCAGGCTGCGCCTGCTCGGAGACGTCATCCCCACGGTCAGTCCACCTCCGGCTTCAGCGCGCGGAGATACACGATGGAGAAGAGCGCCCCGACGAGCAGCAGGATGGTGGCGATCGCCGTACCGAATCCGAGCTTCCCGAACTGGAACGCCTCCTGGTAGGCGAGAACCGGCAGCGTCGAGCTGTCGGTTCCCGGGCCGCCGCCGGTCATGACGAAGATGAGCGTGAAGACCGAGAGGGTCTGCAGCGTCGTGAGCATGAGGTTCGTGGAGATGCTGCGGCGGATCATCGGGACGGTGATGAACGCGAGCCGCTGCCAGCCGCGAGCACCGTCCACCTCGGCGGACTCGGTGATCTCGGTGGGCACGTCGTGCAGCGCCGCGGAGTAGACCAGCATCGAGAAGGCCGTCCCGCGCCAGATGTTCGCGAGGATCACGGCGAGCATGGGCGTCGCGTACAGCCAGTTCGTCCCTTCCACGCCGACCGCGGCGAGCATCGTGTTGAGCGTGCCGGTGTCGTTGAAGAAGGCGTACGCCGCGAACGAGGCGACGATCTCGGGCAGGACCCAGGCCGTCACCACGAAGGTTCCGACGACCCCCCGCGCGACGATGCTCGAGGAACGCATGAGGAGCGCCAGCCCGAGGCCGAGCACGTTCTGGCCGACGATCGCCGAGGCGACGAGGAACACGAGCGTCAGCAGCACGGACTTCGGGAAGTCGGGATCGGCGAAGAGCTCGACGTAGTTCCTGAACCCGACGAATGACGACCCCTGCGCCGACGCTCCGGTGAGGGAGGCATCGGTGAAGGATCCGACGAACGAGCTGATCACGGGGCCGAGGAGGAAGACCCCGAGCAGCACGACCGCCGGGAGCAGCGGCAGGCTGCGGACGAGTGAGCGGCGCCTGCGGACCCTGGGCCGCTCGGGCCGGGGAGCATCTCCCCGGCCCGAGTCGGCGCCCGGTCGCACGGGTGCGAGGGCGGTCATGGGCTAGTTCGAGCTCGTCGTGTTCTCTTCGCCGACGATGCCGATGACCGCCTCGTCGTACGCTGCGGCCGCCTCGGCAGGAGACTGCTGTCCCGTCATCACGGCCTCCATGGCGATCGTGATCTCGCTCGAGATCTTGCCGTAGTCACTCGTGGCGGGCCGGAAGTTCGTGACGGAGACGAGCTCGGAGAAGAAGCCGAACGTGGGGTTCGCCGCCTGGTAATCCGGGTCCTCGGAGACGTCGCTGCGGACGGCGATCTGGCTTGCGGCGATGTCGTACGACTGGGAGTTGTCCTTGTCGAGGGCGAGGGCGATGAAGTCCCAGGCAGCGTCCTTGTTCTGCGACTTGGAGCCCATGGCGAGCGTCCACCCGCCGGACATGCTCGTCGCGCCCGGTTCGTCACCGTGCTGGGTCGGCATCGGTGCCTGCGCCATGACGTCGTCCCACTCGGGCCACGGCATCGTGCCGGTCTCGAGCCAGGTGCCGCTGAGCCACGATCCGTCGAGGCCGATGGCGAGCTTGCCCTGCGGGAACCACTCGCTCGAGACGAGGTTGCCCACGTTCTTGTCGAGCGCCTGTTCGGGTGTCGGGCCGAGCCCGCCCTGGTAGAGCTCCTGGATGAACGACAGCGAGTCCTCGAAGCCCTGCGAGCCCGTCACCCACTTCCGCTGCTCGGTGTCGTAGAGGGTGTCGCCCGTGCCGTAGAGCAGCATCTCGAAGCCCTGCATGGCGGCCGCCTCGCCCTGAGCCTTGCCGGAGTAGACATTCAGGGGAATGACGTCGGGCAGTTCCGCCTTGATCGTCGCCGCGGTCTCGAGCACCTCGTCCCACGTCTTGGGTTCCCAGGGCACCGGGATCCCGGCTCGTTCGAAGACGTCGGTGTTGTACCAGAGGGCGCGCGTGTCGGTGCCCATCGGGATGCCGTAGGTCTTCCCGTCTCCGCCGAGGCCGGCGCTCTTGGCGTTGTCGTAGAACGCGTCCCAGTCCTCCCACGTCTCGGTGTACTCGTCCAGCGGTGCGAGGTATCCCGCGTCCGCGTCGGACTCGACCATGAAGGTGTCCTCGTACATGACGTCGGGAGCCGTCGACGCCGACTGGTTCATGAGCGCGAGCTTCGTGAAGTAGTCGTTCTGTTGGGCCTCGATCGGAACGAGTTCGACCGTGAGTCCCTCGTTCTCGGCCTCGAAGGCCTCCTTCACCTGCTTCATGTGATCATCGAGCTGGGTGAATGTGCCGAACTTCTGATACGCGACCCTGATCGTGTCCGCCGAGTCGCCGCCACCGGCCGAGCAGCCGGACAGGACGAGCAGGCCGGCCGCGCCGAGCGCGATGGTCGTCGTGAGTGAGTGCTTCATCGGATCTCCTTTGTGATTTCCTCGAGTCGTGAGGGCGCGGCGGCTGCGCTGCGTCGACGCGTCATTCGTGATGGCGCGGATGCCGGCGGCATCCGACGGGTCAGTACAGGTGCCGCCACTCCCCCGGTGCCCAGCTGAGCACCGCGAAGAGCTGCGTCACCGCGGCCTGCTCGAGCAGCTGGGTGTGCGCGCCGTCGAAGACGTAGAGCCCGGTGTCGGGGTCGCGATTCTCAGCCCACACCCGGTCGACGTAGTCCTGCGTGGCCGCCCGGTACGTGGAGCCGCCCGTCACCGATTCCAGCAGGAGCAGGTTCTTGAAGAAGATCGAATTGAAGAAGGCCGGTTGGTCGGCGAGCCGACCCTCGTCGATGTAGTAGCGGTAGGCGGCCTCGGCGATGCGTCGGGCCTCGTCGAGGTACCGCTTCTCGCCGGTCACCTCGTAGAGCAGCACGTTGACGCCCACCGGTACGCCCTGGTTGTACGACCATACGGTCGGCTCGATGGTGCCGGCGAGGTCGACGTGGTCCGCGAAGAGACCATCGGAGCGCTGGAGGTTCTCGTTCGTCCACTCGTACATGCGCAGCGACCATTCGAGGTAGTACGGCTCTCCCGTGATCTGGAAGAGCCGCAGACCCAGCTGCGCGCCCGGCATGTTCGAGACGGTGTTGCGGTCCTGGCTCCACGGCGCCTGCGTCCAGAACACCCCGCCGGGGTTCGGGTGGCTCGGATCCGTGTCCCAGCCCGAGACGACGAGCGCGAAGATCTCGCGCGCACGATCCAGCGCGACCTCGTCGCCGTCGGTGAGATAGCGCTGCACGTCGAGCAGGCCGACCCACTCGTTGTCGTCGTAGAAGTAGTCGCCGCCGTCGCCGTACTGACCGACGGGGTAGGAGGCGTAGCCGGGCAGCCCCGTGGTGCCGCCCTCGGCGTGCCAGTAGTGCTCCTGTGCGGCCGACGCCGTCGCGAGGGCCTCGTCGTACCCGCGACCGTGCACGCCGGGGATGTTCGCGAGGTCGGCGATCGCGATGTGCGCCTGCGAGAACGGCCACTCGAACGAATACGGGCGATCGCCGGATTCCGCCGGGATCTGCTCGCGGTAGAGGCCACTCCCGTCAGGCACCGCGAAGTGCTCCTGCATCGCGGCGAATGAGGCGTGCGCCCGCAGCAGGTTCGCGGGTCGGTCGGCGACGCCGTGCGACTGCCCGTTCGGCTCCGCGGCATCCGACGAGACCGCTCGGTGCGGAACGGAGGCGAAGGCCGGCGCAGCAGCCGGGAGCAGGAGTGCGGACGTCGCAGCGACGGCCAGTGCAGTGGCGAGGTTGCTCTTCATGAATCTCCCTTGATTCCAGTCATCGTCCGCCCGACTCCGCCGCCGAGAGGTGACCAACGGTCATAACTAAAACGCATGGACTAATTCTTGTCAACAGTCCTTCGTCGCTCCCCCGGCGGCTGAGACCGCTCCCGCCCTGCGGCGCGACGTCACCCCGAGATCAGCAGAGCCGACGGCCGAGGCGAGAGCACGTCGTCGAGGACGAGGCAGGCGGCCCCCACGGCGGCCACGTCGTCGCCGATCCGAGACACCGCGACAGCGATGGGGTGTGTCGTCACGAGCGAGCTCGAAGAGTTGACGAGCTCAGAGACGCGCCCGAGCACGAGCGGGGACACGCGATTCCAGTACGGCCCGCCGAATACCACGGTGTCGAGGTCGAGCAGGTTGGCGACCGTGACCACCGCGACGGCGATGCGATCCGCCATCGCCTCGAATACAGCGGATGCCGCATGGTCGCCCGATTCTGCATCAGCCGCGAGCTCACCGAGCAGGGCGTCGACCCGGTCGCCACCCAGGCGCTCATCCGGAGCGGTGATGAGGCCCGATGCGATCGCCCTGTCGACGACCGCCCTCGGCATGATCGCATCGCCGAGGCATCCCCGCCGGCCACAGCTGCACACCGGACCTTCAGGGTCGACGATGATGTGCCCGGCATCACCGGCGTTGTTCGTCGCGCCGCGAACCGCCTCATGCGCGATGGCGAGACCGAGGCCGACGCCGGTGCCGTAGTAGAAGAACATGAAGTCGTCCCGCTCCTGCGCCGAACTCGTCCAGAGCTCAGCGACCGTGGCGGCGGTCACGTCCTTCTCGAGCAGCACCATGAGTCCGGTCGACTCGGCGAGCGCATCCCGAAGGGCGACGCCGTGCCACCCCTCGAGCAACGGCGGATCCAGCACGACGCCCTGCTCGAGATCGAGCGGGCCGGGAGCGGCGATTCCCAGGCCGAGCACTCGCCCGCGCTCCACGCCCGCGGCATCGATCAACGCCTCGATCGAATCGTGCATGGCGGCGATCACCTGCTCGGGCGTCACGCCGGAGGGCGTCCGCGTCGCGGAGTGGGCCACCACCCGCCCGTCGAGGTCCAGCACGACGTAGGTGATCACTGCGGGATCGAGATGGACGCCGATCGCGTAACCGCCCGAAGGATCGAGCTCGAGGATGATACGCGGCTTGCCGACCCCGAGGATGCGCTGGCCGGCCTCCCGGATGATGCCCTCGTCGAGCAGTCGACGGGACACGTTGGAGACGGTCTGCGCACTGAGCCCGGTCAGTTCTGCGATCTCCACACGGCTCAGCCCGTCACGATTGCGACGGATCGTGTCGAGGATCACGATCTGATTGAAGCCGCCGAGCGCATGAACGTTCGTCCCTCGCCGCACGTGTCACCCCCTCGAGCCACCTGCCACCAGTATGCCGTTCCGGCGACCGGCGACCGGCGACCGGGAGCCGGGTCAGCGCGGGTTGAGCTCGGTCCAGGCTTCGAGCGCCGCGGCCATCTCAGCCTGCTTCTTGCTCGAGCCCTCACCGGAGGCCTGCACGAGATCGCCGACCGAGACGGTTGCGATGAAGTGCTTGTTGTGGTCCGGCCCGCTCTCGGTGACCGTGTAGAGCGGCGGCGGCGCGCCGCGGCGCGCGGCGATCTCCTGCAGACTCGTCTTCGGGTCCATGGCCGCGCCGAAGCGGGCCGGGTCGCGCAGGAGCGGATCGATGAGGCGCAGCACGAGCGCCGTGGCCGCGTCGCCGCCGGCGTCGAGATAGACCGCGCCGATGATCGCCTCGACGGTGTCGGCGAGGATGGAGGGCTTGTCGGCCCCACCGGTCATGGTCTCGCCACGCCCGAGCCGGATGTACGGGCCGAGGCCGATCGAGCGCCCGACTTCGGCGAGCGCGACGCTCGAGACGAGGCTCGCGCGCCGTTTGGCGAGTTCGCCCTCGTCGAGGTCGGGGTGGTCGCGGAAGAGCTTGACGGTGACCGCCTGACCGAGGATCGAGTCACCGAGGAACTCGAGGCGCTCGTTGGTCGGGATGCCGCCGTTCTCATACGCGAACGACCGGTGCGTGAGCGCGAGCCGGAGCAGTGCGGGATCGATCTCGACCTGCAGGCGCTGCTGCAGTTCGTCGAGCGTGTGCTCGCCCCGAGGGGTGGGCGCCGTTCCCGCCTGCTCCGTTCGCGTCACGACCGGTCGGTTGCCTGGTGCCGACTAGACGTCGGCGACCTTGCGGCCCTTGTACTCGAGGAAGAGCGGGGTGCCCGCGGAGTCCTCGACGACCTTCGCGCGGTGCGGGAGGCTGTAGGTGACCTTGCCGTTCTCGACGGTCTTGACGAGCGTGGGGACCTCGGCCTTCCACTGCGAACGGCGCGCGTGGGTGTTGGCGCGTGACTTCTTCCGCTTCGGAACAGCCATGACTCTCTCTCAATCTCTCTGCTGGGAGGCATCGGATGCGTCACCCGTGCCTTGGTCTTCGGAAGCCTGGAACCCGGCGAGCGCGGCCCATCGCGGGTCGCTGTGCTCAGCGGTGACGAGTTCCGGATGATCGGCCAGTCGGAGCCCGGTCTCAGGGTCGAGACCCGGGCAGTCCGGCCGGCACACCGGCTGGAACGGCAGTGCCAGCACTACCGCATCTCGGATGAGTGATTCAAGATCCACGTGGTCGTCTTGAACCTCATACTCGAAAGCTTCTCCAGAATGATACGCGAAAAGCTCCTGGAACTCGACTTCGATGGGCTGGGCGATGTCGATGAGGCATCGTCCGCACTCGCCTTCGGCGACCGCGTCGACCTCGGTCGTGACGAGGATGCCCTCGTGCACCGACTCGAGACGCACCGCGAGATCGAGCTCCGAACCCTCCTTCACGGCGATGATGCCTTCGCCCATCGGCTCGCCGACCGGGACCGCGAGACGGTGCTCGCGCATCTCGCCCGGACGGTTCACGAGATCGCGTACGTTCAAGCGGAACGGAGAATGCTGGATGGCCACGGTGGACGATTCTACGCCCCGGCGAGCCGCCGCTCGCCGAGCGCCTTTCGGGCGCGATCGATGAGCGACGCGGGAACGAGCGTCGCCCTGATCCGGTCCGCGGCGCCCGCCTCGGCGAGCAACGCCGACCGCACCGCCGAGAGATCGGCCGCCAGCGCTGCCGCGCGTTCCCGGGCGCTGTCGCGATCGAGCTCCGTGTGCGGCGGACCGTAGCGGTCACGTTCGACGGCGTCCCGGAGGCGGACGAGCGCCATCTGGAGGTCGGCGTCCTCGAAGGCGTCGCGGCGCGCGGTGCGTTCGGCGAAGGCGCGCGGGGTCTCGGCGTCGGCACCGCCCGCGCGAAGGTCGCGCGCCGTCGAGACGAGCTCGTCCCACGCGGCATCCGCCGGTCGTTCCCCCCGTCTGATGCGCCGGAGCCGGGTGCGTCGCTGAGCGAACCGCAGGAATGCCGGGGCGAGCAGCAGGGCGGCGATGACGAGCGCGACGACGCCGGTGCGCATCCACAGTTGCCCGGCGGTCGCGATGGCCCCGCCGTCGGCGCCCGCGAGGTTGCGGTCGGGGTCGAGCTCGGGTCGGCCGCTCGCACCGGGGGTCGTCGCGCCTCCGCTCGGCACGCTCGGCGCCTGCTCCTGGCCGGCGCCCGGCCGCGAATAGTCGGGCACGGAGCCGCGCCCCGGGGTCGGCTCGAAGGGCACCCATCCGACGCCCTCGAAGTACAGCTCGGGCCACGAGTGCAGGTCGTGCGAGTCGACCTCGACGCGTTGCACCCCGTTGACGCGATCTTCGGTGGGGGTGCCCTGCGTATAGCCGATCGAGATGCGGGCGGGGATCCCGGCTTCGCGCGCGAGAACCGCCATGGTCGAGGCGAAGTGCACGCAGTAGCCGGCCTTCGTCTCGAGGAACCTGGCGATGACATCGAATCCGCCGCCGTCGTAGCCGTCTTCGACGGGCGCCTCGGTCGAGTAGTCGAAGTCGACCCCGCGCAGGTACGCCTGGATCGCGACCGCCGCGTCATACGGTGAACCGGCGGCAGCGGTGATCGTGGAGGCGGTGTCGGTGATGATGGCCGGCATCTCCTCAGGCAACGCGAGATAGGGCTCGATGTCGGCCGGGAGATCGCGATCCGCCGATCGCAACTGCCCCGGCGTCGGGTCGATCTCGAGCAGCGTCGCCCGATAACGCTGGCCGCCCGTGTTCGAGTCCACGCTGCGCACGGTGAGCGAACCGTCGTCCCAGAACCAGGAGCCCTGCAGGCCCTCGATGCGCGCCGTCGGGTAGGGCACCGGCAGCCACGTCGTGCGGACCTCGTCGATCGTCACGTCGATCGGATGCTCCGACGTCTCGACCGTCGCCGAGAGGCCGTCGGGCTGGGGCAGCGCGTCGACGGTGTTGTCGCCGTCGACCACGCGCTCGGTGGCGCCCCACACCTCCCCCTCGAATCGGTCAAGGGTGAGCAGGGTGAAGTAGGGACGGTCGCCGTCACGCGCGAAGTAGTGGAAGGCGGGACGGGGCTCTGGTCGGCGCAGGTCGCGGCCGAGGTCGATGAAGGGGCTCACGCCCCGCGCGAAGAGGTTGCCGGGCGACGGCGAGCCGAGCAGCAGGCTCGTCGAGATGCTCGGGGTCGAGGCGGCGAGCACCGACGCCGTGAGCAGCCCCACCGCGGCCAGCCCGAGCGAGGCGCCGAGCGTCGACACGATCGGCACGCGCTTGGGGGCGATGACGGTGGCCGCCTCTTCGCCGCCCTCGCCCGATGCGAGCGCCGCGCGACGCCGTACGCGCACATCGACGCGCAGGAGCAGCAGGTACGCGGCCGCGGTGAGCACGAGGGTCGGCACCTCGGCGCCCGCCTCGATGATGAAGCCGGGGATGAGGATGGGCACGAGCGCGGGGGCCGCCGCGAGGGCGGGCATCCGCACGGTCTGCACGAGGATGTCGGTGACCACGGCGAGGACGCCGATGCCGAGGGCGAGCACGAACGAGAGTGCCGGCACCGGGATCGCGGGCACCGACTGCTGCTCGATGGTGCGCCGGGCGCCGGCGAGCAGCTCGCCGAAGGTCTCGAAGGTCCCCTGGGTCGGGATCGCGAGCAGCAGGCTCGACGCACCGCCGAAGAACAGCGTGAGCAGCAGCACCAGCACGCCGAGTTCGAGCACCGGGACGAGCGACGGAGGGGTGCGCACCGCGCGGAGGCCGGCGCCGGCGAACAGGGTGCCCGCGGCCACGAAGGCGCAGAGCCACCACCAGCCGCTGCCCGAGATGAGCGGCCCGAGGGCCATGGTCGCGATGACGACGAGCAGGAACGACGCCCCGGTGAGCGCGAGACGCTGTGCTCGGGTGAGCGGTGCCGGTTCAGGGCGCATCCGTCATCGCCTCCCCGGCGACGATCGGGGCGCTCCGCCCCGGCGTTCGGGCCGCCTCGGCCGACGGTCGGCTCGCGGCGATGCTCGCCCACGCCTCGCCGATGTCGGCGGGACGGCGAACCCTGACCACCCGCCAGTCGGCCTGCTCGAGCAGGTCGACGGCGCGTTGCGAGACGCTCTCGACCGCGAAGGCGACCGCAGGCTCGAGGCTCGGACGCAGCGCCACGAGGTTGCGCACGTCCTGCTCGCCGGGATCGACGAGGGCGGCGAAGCCGGGGGCCCGCGCCTCGCGCGCGCGCACCCGGGCCTCGGCGACCGTCGTCTCGGCGTCGACCGGCGTCGCCGTGCGCCCGGGCTCCTCCACCCTGGCGAGATCCTCGAGGAGCATGCGCTCGCCGCCCGGCATGCGATAGGCGCCGCCGAACGCGGCGCCGGGAATGACCCCTCGGTCGGGATCGGCCACTTGGGTGCAGCGCACCCGGAAGCCGCGGTCGAGCAGGTGCATGCCGATCGACGCGGCGAGCTCGATCGCGAGCTCGAACCCGAAGTTCGGTCCGTCGTCGTGCTCGCGCCGAAGGGCGGACGAGTGCGGCCGACCGGAGAGGGTCGTGTCGAGCAGGATCCGGGCCTCGGGGTCGCCGCGCTGCTCCTCCTCGCGCACCATGAGCTCGCCACGGCGAGCGGTCGCCGGCCAGTTCACGCGGCGCAGGGGGTCACCGTACCGGTACTCGCGCGCGATGAGCTCGTCGGAGTTCGGATGCGTCCGCCGCTGCAACCCGTGCACGACACCGTCGATCGAGGCGGCGCTGCCGAGGGCGGCATCGAGCGGCGTCACCCGTGGCGTGACGATCACCTCGTGCGCCGAGCCGATGTCGCGATCGATCCGCGCGAGCCCGAATGGGTCGGCGATCGCGATACGGAGCGGTCCGATCGCCGCGACGCCGCGACGCGGCATCCGCAATCGGTACTCGAGGCGCACCGTGTCGTCGCCGGAGGGCAGCACGCCCTCGTATGGGCCGACGGCCGGGAGGATCGCCTCGGGCGGCCCGGTGAGACCGGACGGGACCATGTCGCGCCAGTGCGCGCCGTCGAAGGTGCGACGGCCGCGGTTCTTCACGACGACGGACACGCGGGTCCATGCGCCGGCGGGCACGACGGCCGGCGCGAACGCCCGGGTGACCGCGAGCCGTGGCGCTCGAGCCGTCACGAAGACCGCCGCGGCCAGCGGCATCGCGATGCCGACGAAGGCGAGCACGAGGATGTCGCGGAGGTCGAACCAGAGCGACACCACGAGGAGGACGAACCCCACGATCACGAGCATGCCCCCGCGCCGAGTCAGTCGCGGCCAGGCCGAGACGCGAACGGAGCGCGGGCGGTGCATGTCAGTTCCTTCGTGCGCTGCCGACCGGGACCGGCGTCTCCCCCACGATGCGGCGCACGATGGCGTCGATGAGCGGCCCGCTGTCGCGGTCGTGCGCACCGATCGCCCGGCTCGTCGGTACGAGCCGGTGGGCGAACACGGGCACTGCGAGGGCGTCGACATCGTCGGGGAGCACGAAGTCGCGGCCGTGCATCGCGGCATGCGCCTTCGCGGCGCGAATGAGCTGGAGCGTCGCCCTCGGGCTCGCGCCGAGCCGCAACTGCCGATCTTCGCGAGTCGCACGGGCGAGTTCGACGGCGTACTCCTTGACCGGTTGCGAGGTGAAGACGTGATGCACCGCGGAGATCATGTCGCGCAGCTCGGCCAGGGTGACGACGGGCCCGAGCCGGTCGAGCGGGCTCGACGTCTCTCGAGTCGAGAGCATCGCGAGCTCGTCGGCGGACGACGGGTATCCCATGGAGATGCGCGCCATGAACCGATCGCGCTGCGCCTCGGGCAGCGGATAGGTGCCCTCCATCTCGACCGGGTTCTGCGTGGCGACGACCGTGAACGGCGGCTCGAGCACGTAGGTCGTGCCGTCGGCTGTGACCTGGCGCTCCTCCATGCACTCCAGCAGCGCCGATTGCGTCTTGGGGCTCGCGCGATTGATCTCGTCGCCGATGACGATGTTCGCGAAGACCGGCCCGCGCTTGAACTCGAATCGGCGGCTCGCCTGGTCGAAGACCGAGACGCCCGTCACATCGCTCGGGAGCAGGTCGGGCGTGAACTGGATGCGGCTCACGGTGCTGTCGACGGACCGGGCCAGCGCCTTGGCGAGCATGGTCTTGCCGACGCCCGGCACGTCTTCGATGAGCAGATGCCCTTCGGCGAGCAGCACGGTGAGCGCCGAAGTGACCGCCTCGCGCTTTCCCGCGATGACCGTCTCGACGTTCGCGACGATGGCGGCGGCCCGCGAGCCGACCTCGTCGATCCCCATGGCCGGAGCAGCGGCTCGGACCTCGCCTGCGTCGTCGACCGCCGTCGCCGTCTCGCTCATACCGTCATCGCCGCCTGGAGGTAGTCGGCGACCACGGGCGGCACGTAGGGCCCGACGTCGCCACCGAGCGCCGCGACCTGCCGGACGAGAGAGCTCGACACGTGCGCGTTCGCCGGGTCGGGCAGGAGGAAGACGGTCTCGACACCAGCGAGGTGTCGGTTCACGATCGCCATCGGCGTCTCGTACGCGACGTCGAGCTGCGAGCGGATGCCCTTCACGAGCACGGATGCGCCGACGTCGGAGCAGTAGTCGACGAGCAGGCCCATGCTCCAGGACGCGACCACGATGCGGCCCTCGATGCCTGCGTCGGCGATCGAACGCTCGATGAGCGAGACGCGTTGCGCGATCGGCAGGAGCGCCGACTTGTCGGGGTTGTGCACGACGACGACGTGGAGCTCGTCGTAGAGCCCGGCCGCCCGGGCGATGACGTCGAGATGGCCGAGCGTGACGGGGTCGAACGATCCTGGAACGACGGCGATCCGCTGCATACGGTCAAGCGTAGTGCGAGAGCCCCCCGGCGAAAGGGACTGTAAAGAGTCTCAGCCCTTGCTCAGGAATTCGCTCGCCTCGCGGTCGACGCGGCGCCGCACTTCGGCCGCGAGCGCCCGGTGCCGCTCGAGGCGGGGGTCCGCGCCGAGCACCTCGGCGGCCCGCTCGCGCGCATCGGCGATGACATCGCCGTCGCGCACGACGCGCAGGAGCTTCAACGACGACCTCCCACCGGATTGCGTGGCGCCGAGCACGTCGCCCTCCTGCCGGAGCTCGAGGTCGACGCGCGCGAGTTCGAACCCGTCGAGCGTGGCCGCGACGGCCTCGACGCGCTGAAGGGCGAGGGAGCCCGGCTCGGCCGCCGTGACGAGCAGGCACAGGCCGGGTACGCTCCCCCGCCCGACCCGGCCGCGCAACTGGTGCAACTGCGAGACGCCGAAGCGATCGGCGTCGACGACGACCATCGCGCTCGCGTTCGGCACGTCGACGCCGACCTCGATGACGGTCGTCGCGACGAGCACGTCGAGCTCGCCTGCCGCGAACGCCCGCATGACCTGATCTTTCTCGTCGGCGCTCATGCGGCCGTGCAGCGGCGCCACGCGCTTGTCCGCGAAGCGCGGGTGCGCCGTGAGCTCGGCGAGCACCGAGGCGACGGAGGCCCCGGGCTCGGATGCCTCGGTCTCGCCCTCCGCCTCGGGCGGGTCGGCGTCTTCGGCCACGCGCGGCTCGATCGCCGGGCACACCACGAAGCCCTGCCGGCCCTGCTCGATCTCCTCGGCGAGGCGTTCCCACACGCGCGCTCGCCACCCCGGCCGCTCGGCGAGCGGGACGACGAACGATTCGATGCCCGCACGCCCCGCGGGGAGCTCCCGGATGGTCGAGACGTCCAGATCGCCGAACACGGTCATCGCGACGGTGCGCGGGATGGGCGTGGCCGTGAGCACGAGCACGTGCGGCGGATGCTGCCCCTTCAACCGCAGCGCTTCGCGCTGCTCGACGCCGAACCGGTGCTGCTCGTCGACGACGACGAGTCCCAGGTCGGCGAAGCTCACCGTCTCGCCGAGCAGGGCGTGGGTGCCGACGACGATGCGGGATTGCCCGGCCGCGGCGCGCAGCAGCGCCTTCCGGCGCTCGGCGGCGGGCAGTTGCCCGGTGATGAGGGTCGGCATGAGCGCCGCACCGAGGTCGGGTCCGAGCATCCGCGCGATCGAGCGCAGGTGCTGGGCGGCGAGCACCTCGGTGGGCGCGAGCAGCGCCGACTGGCCGCCGGAGTCGGCTACGGCGAGCATGGCGCGCAGCGCGACGACCGTCTTGCCCGAACCGACCTCGCCCTGCACGAGCCGGTTCATCGGCACGGGCTCGCCGAGGTCGTGCGCGATCTCGGCGCCGACCTCGAGCTGGTCGTCGGTGAGCGAGAACGGCAGCGACGCGTCGAATCGTTCGAGGAGGCCGCCTGCGACAGGATGCCGCGCGGTCGTCGAGTGGGTACGCAGGTCGGCGCGCCGCTGGAGCAGCGCGGTCTGCAGCACGAACGCCTCGGTGAATCGAAGCGTACGGCGCGCCGCCTTCCAGTCGGCCTCGGTCTCGGGACGGTGGATCGCCTCGAACGCGCTGCGCTGGGTGAGGAGCGAGCGCGACTCCCGCACGTCGTCGGGCACGGGATCGTCGACGTCGTCGAGCCCGTCGAGGAGGAGTGCGATGGACTTGGCGAGCTGCCAGCTCGCGAGCGTGCCAGTGGCCGGGTAGATCGGGATCGGCGCCTCGGCCCAGCGCTTCGCCGCGGCATCGCCGACGGTGAGCGGCGCCTCGTCGTCGAAGAGCTCGTAGTCGGGGTGTGCGAGCTGCCGCGCTCCCCGGTAGTCGCCGACCTTGCCGGCGAAGATGCCGCGCCGGCCCGGACGGAGGTCGTTCTCACGCCACTTCTGGTTGAAGAACGTGAGCGTCAGGATGCCGGTGCCGTCGGAGATCTTCGCCTCGAGGATCGACCCCCGGCGCTGGCGCATCTCGCGCACCCGCACCTCGAGCACCTCCGCCACGATCGTGACGTTCTCATCGAGCGGGAGGCTCGCGAGCGCCGTCAGTTCGCCGCGGAGCGCATAGCGGCGCGGATAGTGCGAGAGCAGCTCGCCGACCGTGCGGTACCCGAACGCCCGCTCGACGGCCTGCGCGGTGCGCCCGCCGAGAGCGCCCGACAGACGCGTGTCGAGCGTGAACCGGCCGGCGCCGGCGGCATCCGCTTCGGCCGTCATGCCTCGATCGTAGGCGCCGCCCCCGACTCGCCGGAAAGCGCAGCGAGCTCCTCCTGCACGAAGGGGTCGTCGGGACGCGCACGCGCCAGCTCCCGCTGCAGCTCGAGCGCCTCGTCGGTGCGGCCGAGGGTGCGGAGGCACCGCGCCACCGACCAGCGCGCGACGTGCTGCTGCTCGGCCGTTCCGTAGCGATCCGCCGCCTCGACGGCCTGCTCGAACTCGGCGAGCGCCGCCTCGGCCTGACCTGCGTCGTGCTTCGTCCAGCCGAGGTTGTTGTGCAGCGCGACGCCCCAGCGCAGCACCCGGGGGTCACGCGAACCGGCGAGCACATCGAAGCCCTCGGTCGCCCACTCCTCCTCGTGCCCCGCGTCGTTCAGGGCGAGCATGTGCAGGGCGTCGAGCACGAGGAACGGCGACCCGGCGAGCGCCGCCTCGCGCACCGCCCGCGTCAACACGGGGATCGACTCGGCCCGGCGCTCCGCGTCGGCCGCGAGGATGCGGCCGCGCTCGATCGAGACGCGCGCGCGCACCTCTGCCGCATCGCGCTTGGGCTGGTTCGGCGAGTCCGCCTCGGTCTCGAGCGCGTCGAGCACCTCGAACGCCTCGCTTGCACGGGCCTGCATCCCGAGTGCGCGAGCCAGCTGGGTCGCCATGACGGCACGCACGTGCGCGGGGTGCTCATCGTCGTCGGCCGCTTCGCGGAACCGCTCCTCACTCGCTCTCGGATCGCTGAAATCCCAGAGACGGTCGATCATCCGCTGCTCGTCACTCCGGTGGCGGGACGGTTCGGCGGGCACCTGGTCGGTCGAGTCATCCACCCCTCCATCATGGCAGCGTCCGAAGCGCGGTCGATATGCTGCCGGAAGCATGACCCGCATCATCGCCGGATTCGCCGGCTCACTCGCCCTCGCCGTTCCGCGCTCGGGCACGCGTCCGACGAGCGACCGCGTGCGCGAGGCGATCTTCTCCGCGCTCGAGGCCCGGGACGCCATCGCGGGCGCCGAGGTCGTCGACCTCTACGCCGGATCGGGCGCACTCGGCCTCGAAGCGGCGAGCCGCGGCGCGGCCGGTGTCGTGCTCGTCGAACGGGCGAAACCCGCTGCCGACGTGTGCCGTCGCAACGCCGAGGCCGTCACCCGGGCGGCGCGCGGACAGAAGCCCCGCATCCGAGTGGCCGTGCGTTCGGTCGCGAGCTACCTCGAGGCGATGACGGGCGACGTCGACCTCGTATTCATCGATCCTCCGTACGAGCTCGGTGAGCACGCCCTCACGCGCGATCTCGAACTCCTCGCCCCGCACCTCGCGCCCGACGCCACGATCGTGGTCGAGCGAAGCTCCCGCTCGCCCGAGCCGACGTGGCCGGCCGGCATCACCCCCGAGCGGCGCCGAGACTACGGCGAGACGACGCTCTGGTGGGCGGCGGCTCAGCCCGAGCGGCCGTCCCAGCCGGAGTAGGGGTCCCACCCGTCGGCGCCCGCGGGCCGGCCGTCGACGAGGATCTCCCCGGGAGCGTCGACGACCGCCCCGACGACGTCGAACGGCCATGGCACGGGCGATCCCGGCGGGAAGGTCGCGAGCAGGCCGTGGTCCTCCGCGCCCGCGAGCGCCACGCGCACGTCGGTACCGAGGGCCGCCGCGTCGAAGTCGAGGCCCACACCACTCGCCTCCGCGATGCGGCGGGCATCGCGAGCGAGCCCGTCGGAGACGTCGAGCATCGCGGTCGCGCCGGCGAGCGCCGCGGCCACACCGGCCGCGACGGGCGGTTCGGGGGCGAGCTGGGCGCGGACGAGCTGCGGATGCCGTGCGCGCACGTCGTGCGCTCGAACCGGGTCGGGCTCGCCCGAGTCGTCGGTGCCCTCGGCGAAGAGCAGGGCGAGCCCCCGCGCCGCATCGCCGCGCGCGCCCGCGTGCGCCACGAGGTCTCCCACGCGAGCTCCGGAGCGCAGCACGGGCGGGCGGCCCTCGAGGTCGCCGAACGCGGTCACCGCGATCGTGAGCACGGGCGAGGCGGAGAGGTCGCCGCCGACGACGCCCGCGCCGGGAGCGAGGGCGGCGAGCCCCTCGCGGAGGCCGTCGGCGATGCCCTCGAGCACGTCGACGCCCATGCTCGGCGGCGCGGCGATGGCCACGACGAGGGCGGTCGGCCTCGCGCCCATCGCCGCGACATCCGTGAGGTTCGTCGCTGCCGCCTTCCATCCGAGCTCGAACGGGGTCGACCATGCGAGCCGGAAGTCGGGGCCGTGCACGAGCAGGTCCGTCGTGACGACGAAGCGCCCGTCCGCCGCGGCCACGACGGCGGCGTCGTCGCCCGCACCGAGCAGCGCCGCCGCGCCCGGGCGCAGTCTCGGCAGGATGCGCGCGAGCACCGCGGTCTCGCCGAGCTCGGCGATCGTCGGGGCATCCTGGCTCGAAGCTCGTTCCATGCCACTCACGGTAGCCTGAACGGGATGCCCCACCCACGCGCTCCCCTGCCCCGCCGCGGGCGACGACGCATCGCACTCGCCGCCGCGCTCGCCGTGCTCGGCCCCGGTGGGCTCGCCGGCTGCACGCAGGCCGTCGCGTTCGACGCGGGCGAGGCGGCGAGCGACCCCGATTGCGCGGCCGTCGTCGTCCGCCTGCCCGACGTGGTCGCCGGGCTCGCCGAGCGGGAGACGAACGCGCAGGGCACGGGCGCCTGGGGGAATCCCGCGGCCGTGCTGCTGCGCTGCGGCGTCGAACCGCTCGGTCCCACCACCGATCGCTGCGTGAGCGTCGACGGCGTCGACTGGGTGATCGACGAGTCGGATGCCCCGAACTACCGCTTCACGACCTACGGGCGCACGCCGGCCGTCGAGGTGCTCGTCGACAACGACGCCGTCTCGGGCACGACCGCGATCTCCGACCTCTCGGGGGCCGTCTCGGCGATCCCCGCGGAAGACGGCTGCGTCTCCGTCGACGATGCGACGGTGCCGGCGAACTGACCTGGGCCGATCACCGCGGGACCCGGCCGGCGCGCTTAGCGGATACCCCGCGCGTGACCGACCTCGATGAGCTCGGTGATGAGCTCGGGGTAGCTGAGGCCCGAGTTGAGCCAGCACGTCGGGAACATCGAGATGGGCGTGAACCCGGGCATCGTGTTGATCTCGTTGACGACGAACCCTTCGTCTGAAAGGAAGACGTCGACGCGCGCGAGGCCCTCGCCGCCGATCGCCTCGAAGGCCCGCCTCGCGAGGCGCTGCAGTTCGAACAGCTCGCCGTCGCCGAGCTCAGCCGGGCAGACGAGTTCGACGCCGGCGGCGTCGAGGTACTTCGCCTCGAAGTCGTAGAACTCTCGGCCCGAGACGATCACCTCCCCCGCCACGCTCACCCGGGGGGCGCCGCCGTGGCGATCCTCGAGCACGGCGCACTCGATCTCGCGTCCGGGGACCGCGGCCTCGACGAGCGCCGTACCGTCTTCCGCGAAGGCGACGTCGAGGGCGGCGTCGAGCTCCGACCAGTCGGCGACCTTCGTGACGCCGACGGACGAGCCGGCGCGGGCCGGCTTCACGAACACCGGCAGGCCGAGCCCCCGTGCGCGGCGCTCCCACAGCTCCCGGTCGGCGGCCCACGACGACGGCGTCAGGGTGATCCACGGCGCGACCGGGATGCCCGCGCCCTCGAGCACGGTCTTCGTGAAGTGCTTGTCCATGCCGATCGCCGAGGCGAGCACGCCGTTCCCGACGTACGGGAGCCCGACGAGCTCGAGCAGCCCCTGCACGGTGCCGTCCTCGCCGAAGCGCCCATGCAGGATGGGGAAGACGACATCGACGTCGCCGAGCGAGCGCGCGCCCGAGGCATCCGTCACCGTGAGTTCGCGGGATGCCGCACTCTCGGGCCAGCGCACCCGGCTGCCGTTGTCGACGACCTCGGGCAGGTGCGCGGGGTCGAGCGCGAAGCGGGCCGGGTCGTCGGATTCGAGCACGTACGCGCCGTCGCGCGTGATCCCGACGGGGATCACCTCGAAGCGACTACGGTCGATCGCGCCCAGCACTCCGCCCGCCGTCGCGCAGCTGATCGAATGCTCGCTTGAGCGCCCTCCGAACAGCAGAACCACCCTGAGCTTGTCCATCCATCGTCCTTTCGCCCTGCGGCTCGTCGTCGGTCGTGAGGTGCGGTGCGATGTCCTTCGGCGCGAGCGTGCCGGCCAGCACCTGGCGCACCTGCTCGACGATGGGCATTTCGACGCCCTTCGCCCGCGCGAGCTCGAGGATCGGGGCGACCGACGCGAGCCCCTCGGTCGTCTGCTGCATCTGGTTCACGACGTCGCTCAGGTGGTATCCCTGCCCGAGCAGGCGACCCGCCGTGTTGTTGCGCGAGAGCGGCGACTGGCTCGTCGCGATGAGATCGCCGAGGCCCGCGAGCCCCGAGAGCGTCTCGGGGTGGGCGCCGTAGGCGACCGCGAAGTCGGTCATCTCGACCAGGCCGCGCGTGATGATCGAGGCCTTCGTGTTCTCGCCGTACCCCGCGCCGTCGACGATGCCGATGGCGACGGCGATGAGGTTCTTCAGCACCCCGCCGAACTCGGTGCCGATGACGTCGGTGTTCACGAAGGAGTGGAAGTAACGGTTGCGGGCGACGGATGCGACGGACTGGGCGGTCTCGAGGCTCGTCGATGAGACGACCGCCGCCGTCGGCTGCTCCTTCGCGATCTCGAGGGCGAGGTTCGGCCCCGAGATGACGGCGATCTGCGTCTCGTCGATGGGCAGCACGTCGGCGATCACCTCGCTCATGCGCAGGCCGGTCGACTTCTCGACGCCCTTCATGAGCGAGACGACGATCGCCTCGGCGTGCAGGTGCGGGGCGATGATCTTGAGGTTCTCGCGCAGCGACTGGCTCGGCACCGAGACGTAGACCTGCTCGGCGCCGGCGAGGGCGAGGTCGAGGCGGCTCGTCGCGCGGAGTGCGAGCGGCAGGTTCACGCCCGCGAGGTAGTCGCTGTTGCGCTTGCCCTCCTGGATCTCGCGCGCGAGCTCGGGCCGGCGCGCCCACAGCACGACGTCGGCGCCGCCGTCGGAGAGGATCTTCGCGAACGTCGTGCCCCAGCTGCCCGCGCCGAGCACGGCGACGCGCTTGCCCGGCGCCTTCCTGGCGGGTGTCCTAGCCATCGAGTCGACCGGTCTCCTTCTGGCCGTGCGCCGAGGGATCCCAGCGAACGGGAGGAGCCGGTTCGCCGCGGAGCTCAGCGAGCAGACCCGCGATCGCGTCCATCAGGAGGGCGGTCGCCGCGAGCAGGTTCGCCTGGTCGAGCGGCTTGCCTCGGAAGGCGCTCAGGTCGAGCGGCTCACCGACGACGACATCGATCGTCTTGCGGGGGAAGAGGCTCACCTTCTTGCCGTAACGGGGCATGAGCGCCTGCGTGCCCCAGTGCGCGATCGGGATGATCGGGATGTCCCGTTCGAGCGCGATGCGCACCGCGCCCGTCTTGCCGCGCATGGGCCAGAGGTCGGGGTCGCGGGTGAGCGAGCCCTCGGGATACACCACGACCATGCGCCCCTTCTCGACGAGCTCCTCGGCCGCCCGGAGTGCCGCGTGACTGCTGCTTCCCGCGCGTTCGACGGGGATCTGGCCCGATGTGCGCAGGAACCAGCCGACCACGGGGTTCTTGAAGAGCGAGGCCTTGGCGAGGAATCGCGGGGCGCGGCCGAGCTTCCACGACGCGGCGCCGATCACCACGGGGTCGATCTCGCTGTAGTGGTTCGGAGCGAGTACGAACGCACCCGATTGCGGCATCCGTTCGGGGTGGTGGAACCGGAAGCGCACGGCGAGGTTCAGGGTCGGCAGCACCAGTGCGGCGAGAAGCCAGAAGAACGAGGGGCGGCGGGTCTCCGAACGTGCCGTCACAGCGGGGTTCGGGGACGAGTCGTCATGGGGCACTCCCCCATTATCCTTCGAGTTCGAAGTCCGCCCCGAGCAGCTCGAGCTTCGTGATGAAGTTCTCGTAGCCGCGGGCGATGATCCCGACGTTCGAGACGGTCGAGCGCCCCTCGGCGGTG
>JAPSJT010000141.1 GCA_031178045.1 Agromyces sp. | reverse complement strand
CGACGACGCCCGAGCCTGCGGCACTGCGCCGGCTCGCGGAACGTGCGGTCGCGGATGCCGGCGTCGAGCTGCCTGCGCCGGTCGCGCGCGGCGGAGACGTCGAGGTCGTGCGGCGGGGCGAGCTCACCTTCGTGATCAACCATGGCGACGATGACGCGGAGGTGCTGCTCGAGGGCACCGACGTGCTAAGCGGCTCGTCGGCGTCGGGGCTCGTGCTGCCGACGCACGGGGTTGCGATCGTCGAGAGGTGACGCGGCCGGTGGCGGCCTCCGCGGCTGACGCCACCCGCTCGGCGGCACCTCCGGGGTCCACGCTGCCCGCCTGGTCGTACCTTCGGAGCCCGCGCCGCCCGCTCGGCGGCACCTCCGGGGTCGACGCTGCCCGCCTGGTCGTACCTTCGCCCCCTACCGTCGATGACACGAGATCCCACATGCCAGTTCCGCCTCAGGTGATGAGGGGGAACTGGCATGTCGGATTCACGACGTGTCGGGATGGCGGCATCCGAAAGACACGACGTGTCGGGACCGGGGCACCGCGCCTCGCATCCGCATCCGGGGGCATTGGCGCGGGCCGACGTCGGCGGTAGGGTGCGGAGGTGACTGATGTGAACTCGACCTCCGGTGCACTGCCGGCCGATGCTCGCGCGCAGCTCCTCAATGCCGAGGTGGCACGCTACGCCCAACGAGGCTGGACCGTGCAGACCGTCAATGCCGATCAAGCGGTGCTGTCGAAGACACGCCGCATGGGCTGGTTCTGGAACCTGATCCTCGTGCTCATCACGGGCGGACTCTGGCTGATCTACGTCATCTACCGTGCGCTCAACCGCAAGGTCGACACGCTCATCATCACCGTCGACGCGCAGGGCCGGGTGCGCACGCAGGGCTGACTCACGCGCCCCGGGTGGACTCCCGGTCGATGATGCGGAAGGACGACTGCAGCTCGCGAGGGGCGATGTCGTCGATGCTCGCGCCGCCGATGCGCTCGAGCAGCAGGTCGATCGCCATCGCGGCGATCTCGGGTCGGCCCGGATCCACCGTCGACAGGCTCGGTCGCGAGAAGCCTCCCTCGTCGACGTTGTCGAAGCCGATGAGCGCGACATCCGACGGCACGTCGATGCCCTCCTCCTGCAGTACGCGCAGCGCGCCGAGCGCGAGCTCGTCGTTCATCGCGAACAGGGCGTCGAAGGGCTCGTCGCGCGCCAGGAGCTCGCGCATCGCCTTGGCACCGTTGCTGCGGTGCCACAGATCGACCTCGACGACGAGCTCGTCGCGGAGCTCGAGGCCGTGCTCTCGGAGCGCCCGCACGTAGCCGTCGTAGCGGAGCACGGCCGAGCCCATGCGGGCGTCGAGGTGAGCGCCGATGACGGCGACGCGCTCGCGTCCGAGCCTGATGAGGCTCGCGGTGGCCGCGGCGCCGGCCTCGACGTTACGCATGGTGACGCGGTCGACGTTCGCCTCGGGCAGCCGCTCGCCGAGCAGCACGAGGGGTGAACGGATGTCGAGCAACCCCGTGTCGGCCTCGGTCATGCCGAACGGGCTGAAGATGAGGCCGTCGGTGAGCTGACGTCGTGGGCCGCGGAGGAGCTCGAGCTCACGGTCTCGGTCGCCGCCCCGGGTCTGCTCGATGAGCACGACGAGGTCGCGACGTTCGGCCTCCTCGATCACCGCGTCGGCGAGCTGGGCGAAGTACGCGAGCGACAGCTCGGGGATCGCGAGCCCGATCACGCCCGTGCGACCGGATCGGAGACTGCGCGCCGAGAGGTTCGGTCGGTAATCGAGCTGGGCGATCGAGGCGAGTACGCGCTCGCGTGTCGCCGCACTGACCCTGCCGAGCCCGTTCACCACGTTGGAGACCGTCTTGATCGAGACGCCGGCGTGGCGCGCGACATCGTGCAGCGTCGTGCTCATTCGGCACCTCCGATCGCGATTTCGACTCGGCTCAGCATACAACGTTGTATCAATCGCTTGACAAGTCGAGCGCCGGTGAGTTTAGATGCTGGTCTAACGTTTACCGTACAACGTTTACCCTTGCCCGGAACGGCGAGGTGCCCACCCCAGCGACGTCGAGCGGGCTGACGACGACGTCACCACAGAAAGGCAACTTCGATGAGGAAGACTGCAACTGCCCTGCTCGCCGCGGTGTCGGCCGGGGCGCTTGCCCTGACCGGGTGCTCGCCGACCGAGTCGGCATCCGGCGGCTCCACCACGATCACCTTCTGGCACGGCTACACGGAGGCAGACGGCGACGTGCTCGCACAGATCGTCGAGGACTTCAACGCCTCGCAGGACGAGGTGGTCGTCGAGACCGAGGTGAAGACGTGGGACGTCATCGACGACACGCTGCTTCCCGCACTCTCGGCAGAGGAGGGACCCGAGATCGTCGCGATGCCCGCGGAGCGAATGCCGGTCTACGCCGACAAGGGCGCCTTCGTCGACCTCGGTGACCTGTACGAGAGCGACGAGAACGTGGGCGAGATCGTGCCCGCCGCGGCCGACATGATGACCGCCGAAGACACTCGGTTCGGAGTGCCGACCGGCTTCGTGCCCCTTGCCGTGTTCTACAACCGAGCGCTCTTCGAGGCCGCCGGCATCACGGGCTTCCCCGCCACTTGGGACGAATGGGTCGACGTCGCGACGAAGCTCACCGTCGACGAGAACGGAGACGGCACCCCCGAGCAGTACGGACTCGCGCTGCCCGACCACGCGACCGTGGCGAACGGGCTCTGGCCGAGCCTCTTCTACGGCGCGGGCGGCGAGCTCGTCGCCGACGGCGAGGCGGTCATCGACTCGCCCGAGAACGTCGCCGCGCTCGAGTACTGGTCGTCCGCAGTCGCGACGAACAGGATCTCGCCGACGGGACTCGACGGCATCGGTGCCGACGAGCTGTTCAGCTCGGGCAAGGCCGCGATGCATGTCGGCGGTCCGTGGATGGCCTCGATCTCGGAGGCCAACGACATCGACTACGGCATCGCCGCGATCCCGGCCGGCCCCGAGGCGCAGGCGGCGAGCGCCATCGGCGTCGGCATGGGCATCACCGCGCAGGCCGACGACGCGCAGATCGAGGGCGCGGAGGCGTTCTTCTCCTACTTCTTCAGCGAGGACGTCGCCACGGAGTGGTCGCTCGGCTCGGGATGGCCGCCCCTGCGCGCCGACATCCCGGCCTCCGCCGTCGAGTCGAACCCGGTCGTCGCCTCGCTCACGGAGATCGCGGAGACCGGCCGCCCCCTGCTGCCCGGCGTCACGGCGAGCGTCGACGTGCTGAAGGCCGTCGACACCGCGACGCAGAAGGCACTGGCGGGCGGCGAGCCCGGCGCGTTGCTCGCTGATGCGCAGGCGCAGATCGAGGCCGCACTCGCCGAGTGAACCACGCGGCGGCACGGGTGGGGGCGCTCGCCCCCACCCGGACGGAACGGAGAAGCATGACCACCACCCTTCAGCGGCCGGCACCCCGATACCGGCCGCCCGCCCCGCTCGGCGGGCGGACCCCGCACGCGCGCAGCGCCCGGCGCAGCCTGCTCGCGCTGTTGTTCCTCGGGCCGGCCCTCGTCCTGCTCGGGGCGTTCGTGGCGTGGCCGATGCTCTCGGCGTTCCGCCTCTCGTTCACCGACTCGAGCGGATTCGGGCGCGAGAGCTGGGTGGGACTCGAGAACTACGTGCGCGTCTTCGCCGATCCCGACGTGCTGCGGGCGCTCGGCAACACGGCGCTCTACGCGGCCCTGTTCACGCCCACGGCGGTCGTTACGGCACTCGTGCTCGCGCTGGCACTCAACCACCCGCGCCTGCCGCTCCGCGGGGCGTTCCGCACGGCGCTGTTCCTGCCCTTCGTCGTCTCGCTCGCGGTCGCCGCATTCGCCTGGTCCTACTTGCTCGACCCCCAGATCGGCCTCCTCAACTTCTGGCTCCGCGGGGCGGGGCTGCAGCTCGGGAACGTGCTCCAGGATCCGGCACTCGCGATGCCGACGGTCGCGCTCGTGGCGGTCTGGAAGAACTTCGGCTTCTACATGGTGATCTTCCTCGCCGGCCTGCAGGAGATCCCCGGGAGCCTGCGCGAGGCGGCCGTCGTCGACGGAGCGAGCCCGTGGCAGCGCTTCCGGCACATCACGCTCCCCATGCTGAGCAACACATTCGCGTTCGTGCTCATCGTCGCGCTCATCGCGGCGCTGCAGGCGTTCGATCAGATCTACGTCATGACGGGCGGAGGCCCGTTCGGCTCGACCCAGACGATCGTCATGGAGATCTACGAGTCGGGCTTCCGTGAGCTCGAACTCGGCTTCGCCTCGGCCCTGTCGTACGTGCTGCTCGGGATCACGCTGCTGTTGAGCCTGTTGCAGTTCGTCTTCTTCGGGCGACGAGAGAAGGATCTGCAATGACCACGATCAGCCTCCCACGTCCGCGACGCGTGCACGCGGCATCCGTGATGCTCGCCGTCGCCATGGTGCTCGCGACCGCCGCAGCCCTGCTTCCGATCGCCATCATCGTCTTCACGGCGTTCAAGCCCGTCGCCGAGGTGAACGCGTATCCGCCGACCCTCGTGCCCGGGGCCTGGACGCTCGAGAACTTCGCGCGGATCTTCGAGGAGCTCCCGTTCGCACGGCTGATCGGCAACAGCGTGATCTTCGCCGGCGGCGTGACCCTCTTCGCGCTCGTCTTCGACTCGCTCGCGGCATACGCCCTCGCCCGCATCGACTTCCGCGGAAGCAAGGTGCTGCTGATCGCGATCATCGCGAGCCTCATGATCCCGTTCCAGGCGACATTGATCCCCGTCTACCAGCTGGTCGCGGACCTCGGATTGATCAACACCTTCGCCGGTCTGATCGCGCCACGCGCCGCCGATGCGTTCGGCATCTTCTTCCTCCGGCAGTTCTTCCTCTCGCTGCCGCGCGACCTCGACAACGCGGCGCGCATCGACGGGGCGAGCGAGTTCCGCATCTTCCGGAGCGTCGTGCTCCCGAACGCCGTGCCCGCACTGCTCACGCTCGGGATCTTCACCTTCGTGAACAACTGGAACGACCTGCTCTGGCCGCTCGTCTTCACGACGGAGGCCGAGATGGGCACGATCACGTCGGGGCTCACGCTGCTGACCGGGCCTGGCGGCATCATCCCGCAGGGCGTGATGATGGCCGGCTCGCTCATCGCGGTGCTCCCGCTCGCGGTGATGTTTCTGATGATCCAGCGCCGCTTCATCGAGAGCGTCGCGTCGACGGGGATGAAGTGAAGACCAACGAACACTGGTGGAACGACGGCCGGCTGCACTTCGGAGCCGGGATCGAGAACACCTTCGTCCCGCAGGAGCGGCGCGGCGAACGAGCCATCGACGAATACGAGCTCACGGAGCACTACGACCGGTGGCGCGACGACCTCGCGCTCGCCGAGTCGGTCGGGGCCGAGTTCCTCCGCTGGGGCATCCCGTGGCACCGCGTCAGCCCCGAGCCCGGCGTGTGGGACTGGGACTGGACCGATCGCGTCATGGCCCGCTTCGGTGAAGTCGGCGTGCGTCCCATCGTCGATCTGCTGCACTACGGCACGCCGCTCTGGCTCGAGAACCAGTTCCTGCATCCCGACTACCCGCAGCACGTGGCGGAGTTCGCGATCCGAGCCGCCGAGCGATATGCGGATGTCGCGACGGACTGGACGCCCGTCAACGAGCCGATGATCCACGCCCTGTTCTGCGGCGAGTACGGATACTGGCCGCCGTACGGTCGTGGCGCCGCCGGGCTCGTCGCGGTCTCGTCGGCCCTCGCGCGAGGATTCGTGCTGACGCAACGCGGCATCGCCGATGTGCAGCCCGATGCGGCGTTCGTGCACGTCGATGCGTCCCTGCGATACGTCGGTGACGTCGACGCTCCCGAGCACCGGGCGGAGGCGACGCGCTTCGCCGAGCAGGCCTTCCTCGTCGAGGATCTCGTCACCGGTCGCGTCGGCGAACATCATCCGCTCGCCACGATGCTCGCGGTCCACGGCGTCGGCGACGACGAGCTGGCCTGGTTCCAGAGCCATGCGGTCGCGCCTGATGTCATGGGCGTCAACTACTACCCGCGACACTCGACGGAGGTGTTCGAGGCCGGCGTGCACCACGGCGGGGGATTCGCCGACCCGCGACCGACCCGCGACGACGGCACGGACGGGCTCACGGAGATGCTGCGAATCTACGCCGCCCGGTACGGGGCGCCGGTCATGGTCACCGAGACCTGCGTGACGGGGAGCACCGCCGAGCGTCTCGACTGGATGGATGCATCGGTCGACGCGGTCGAGCGGGCGCGAACAGACGGTCTCGACGTCGTCGGCTACACGTGGTGGCCCCTGTTCGACATGATCGAATGGACCTATCGCCACTCGGCCGAGCGGCCGATGGCGCACCGGTTGAGCATGGGACTCTTCGACCTCGTCGCCGCGTCGTCGGGCCTCGAACGACACCGCAACGTCGTCGCCGATCGATTCGAGGCGCACGCCAGGGCCTCGCGTCAGGTCTTCGCCCGCCTCGACTAGCGTGGCGGCATGGCCACTCCCGACTTCGTCCTCGAACTGCGCCGAGAGATCGGCACGCGAGCGCTGCCGCTCGTCGGCGTCACGGCGGTGATCGTGCGCGGCGACGAGGTGCT
>JAPSJT010000019.1 GCA_031178045.1 Agromyces sp. | reverse complement strand
TCGAGCGTCGCGAGCAGCGCCCGCTCGCGGGCGCGCCAGTCGGGCTCGAAGCGCCAGAGCACGTTCCATGTCACCAACCGCATGCGGGCGAGCGTAGGGCGGCCCCGCGGCATCCGCCACCGCTTGCGCCCACCGGACGGATCGCCGGTGCGGGCCGCGCCCGCACCGACGCCTCAGAACCCGACCTCGCCGACGAGTTCGCCGAAGAGCTCCTCGGCGTCGCACTCGAGCCGCTGCCGCGTGAACCAGTCGCACACGTTGACGCGGTCGCGGTGCAACAGGTCGAAGCCCTGCGGATTCGACACGAGGTCGACGACCTGATGGGCACGAACTGATGCTGCTCGGGACGTGGGTTCGGTCAGCCGCCGAAATCGTCGGCGGTCGCGGCGATCGATCGGAGGAAATGACCCGGTTCGGCGAAGTAGGTGACCCCATCGACGCGTGCGATTGCCGGCTGGAGCTCCTCGTCCCATTCTGGGTACCGGATCAACGTCCCTGCCATTGGGCCGTCTGCGGCAGTCCATCCAGCAGGTGCGAGGTCGGCGAGGCGCGCGTTCCACAGCTCCTCAGATTCCACGAGCCGGGCGATCCAGATGCGGTCGTCACCCGGCGGCATATCCCAGAGGCACTCGAGCGCGCCGTCAGCCACCAGCTCGGCGCCGGCGGGAGGTGGATAGCTCGTTGCGTTCGGGCGATGCTCCATGCCCTGTTCGTCGAGAGCCGCATACGCGTCCGCTGTCAGCACGTTCGCGCAGCCGAGCACCGCTGGCGCGCCAGAGCCGGGCTCGATCACGGGCTCGGCAGAGGGAGTGCGTTGCACATCGGCCACTTCGGGAGACGCGACGAGCGTCGGCTTAGGGTGCGGGGTACTCTCCACTGTTGCGCATCCACTCACAATCGCCGCGACGAGCAGGCTGCACGCGACGGCGAGCGAACGAGTTCTGAGCACGTCGGCCAGCATACCTTCGCCGTTGCCGTTGCCGCGGTCGGGTACGGCCGGGCCCGGAGCACCTCGTCGGCCAGACGCCATGCCAGAAGGACTTTTTGGCCATCGATGTCGATTCCAGGCTCCTCTGTCGCACTGGATGTCAGAACCCGACCTCGCCGACGAGTTCGCCGAAGAGCTCCTCGGCGTCGCACTCGAGCCGCTGCCGCGTGAACCAGTCGCACACGTTCACGCAGTCGCGGTGCAACAGGTCGAAGCCCTGCGGATTCGACACGAGGTCGACGACCTGGGGCAGGTCGATGGCGACGACCCGCCCCTCGTGCACGAGCAGGTTGTACGGCGAGAGGTCGCCGTGCGCGAGACCCGCGCGAGCGAGCACGTGCATGAACTCGGCGACCTGGTGGAAGAGCTCACGCAGCGTCGTGGCATCCGCTCGCTGCTGCGCGAGGCGGGGCGCCGCGACCCGGCCGTCGCCGATGAACTCCATGAGCACCTCGGTCTCGTGCACCTGCACCGGGTACGGCACGGATGCCCCGAGTTCGTGCAGCCTGCTGAGCGCGTCGAACTCGGCGTACGCCCACTGCACGCGTGCGACCGCGCGGCCGAACGTCGTGCCCTTCGCGACGGCGCGCACGTCGCGGCTGCGGCGCGTGCCGCGTCCCTCGGTGTAGACCGACGAACGGTGGAAGTCCGAATGCTCGCTCGTGCGGTACCGCTTCGCGGCGAGGAGGACGCGGTTGCCGGGCACGTCGGCCGGGGCATCCGGGATCGCTCGCTCGATCAGGTGGAGGTCCGCCTCCTTGCCGGTCTTCACGACGCCGAGTTCGGTGTCGATCGCCGCGGCGGAGGTGACGAGCCAGTCGGGGCGCGGCTCTGGGCCGCGCTCGGTCGGGATGGTCGCCGGCCAGGTCGACCAGCGTTGGCCCTCGCCGGGCTCGGTGGCCTGGAACATGAGGGCGGTGTTCGATGTTGCGGCCGCGCCGAACGGTGAGGCCGGATCGTCGTCGAATGAGTCGAGAGACGAGAGAAAGGTCACGGTGTTCTCCGAGATCACGGAGGCCACCGAACGCGAGCGTCGATCGACGCTAGGGGCGGGCGGCCTCACAGGGAAGGGTGTCTGCGATGCGCACGACAAAGACGGTGGTCATCGTTCTGCTCCTTCCGATGCGTGTGACGGATGCCGCGACCGCGGCCCGGAGGCGAGCATACGCCGCTCGACGGCGTCTCGTAAAGGGCGGATTCGTGGACGCCGGCTCACGCGGAGGCGCGGCGAGCCTTGCGCTGCTTCGTCACGAGCTGGATCGCGACGCCGGCGATGAGCACCGAGAAGGCGACGTTCGACCAGAACGGCGTGATCGCGGTCGCGGTGAGCAGGCCGAGCGGGGACGCGACGCACGCGGAGATGCCGACGAACGCCGCCGCCCTGAAGTCGATGTTGCGACGGCGGGCGTTGCCGAGCGTCGCCGAGACGGATCCGGGCACCATCATGAGCAGCGAGGTGCCCTTCGCCACGAGGTCGCTCGCGCCGAAGAAGAATATGAGCACCGGAACGACGACGATGCCGCCGCCGACTCCCAGCAGCCCCGAGAGGATGCCGGTGATGACGCCGACGAGACACAGTGCGATCGCCGTGAGGGGGTTCAGTTCGATGACGTCGTCGCGCTGCGGCACGACGATCCACAGGCTCACGACGGTGACGGCGAGGAATCCGACGAACGACCAGAACAGCGCGTCCTTCGGGAATCGCGCGAGCAGGTAGGTGCCGACCTGCGCTCCTGCGACGACGCCGACGGCGAGCAGTGCGCCGGCGATCCAGTCCACGTTGCCCGAGAGCGCGTAGCTGATCGCGCCGACGATCGCCGTCGGCAGGATCGCCGTGACGGAGGTGCCGGCGGCCAGTCGCTGCGAGAAGCCGAGCATCATGAGCGCCGGCACGACGATGATGCCGCCGCCGACGCCGAACAGGCCCGACAGGTAGCCCGCGGCGAGTCCGAGTGCGATGAGGGCGATCACCGAGTGCCGGGTCGCGTCGGCCGGGCTGGCATCGGGATGGAGTTGGCGCGTCATGCTCGCTTCTCGCTGGTCGGTTGCTCGGTGGTCGATCGGGCGGGGGCGTCGCCGTCGTCGATCTCGTCGACCACGACCGCCGAGCCGTCGGAGCGCGGATCGCTCGCGGCGTCGTATCCCGAGGGCAGCACCCGGATGAGGTTGGAGTGGCCGAGCCCCTCGTCGCGGGGCGGCACGGTCTTCACGCGGAGCCCGCTCGCCCGCAGCGCGCGCTGCGCGGCGGCCGAGACATCCGCCTCGACCGTCACGGTGCGTACGGTGTCGCCGTCGTCCTGCACTCCCACGACCCAGCGCGGGGCGCTCGTCGCCTCGATGGCGGATGCGCCGGCGAGCGCGTGCAGCAGCAGGTGCGCGTGGATCTGCGGCTGCGCCTGGCCGCCCATCGTGGCGGCGACGTACGCGAGTTCTCCGTCGCGCTGCACGAGCACGGGCATGAGCGTGTGCGGCGGCCGTCGGCCCGGGCCGATCGCGGCCGGGTGGCTCGGATCGAGCGAGAACGAGGTGCCGCGGTTCTGGAAGAGGATGCCGGTTCCGGGTTCGAGCACGCATGCGCCGAACGCCCAGTACACGGACTGCACGAGCGACACCGCCCACCCGTCGTCGCTCACGGCCGTCAGCCCGACCGTGTCACCGCCGGCCGGGCGCGCGTCGGCCGCGTGGTCGTCGGGTGCCGGCATGGAGACGAGCTCCTCGGCGTCGACGTGCGCGGCCTCGGGGTCGGCGAGCCAGCGCGCTCGCACGCGGTTGTTCGCGGCGAACACCTCGGCGAGGCCGGCCGCGTCGGCGCCGAGCGGGTCCGCGATGCCGTCGTGCTCGAGCGCGCGCAGCGAGCGGAGCAGGGAGAAGCCCTGGGTGTTCGGCGGACTCGTGAGCACCTCGACGCCGAGACCCTCGATCGAGATGGGCGACTCGACGACCGGCCGGTAGCCCGCGGCATCCGCCGGAGTGATCGCGCTGCCGAGGGACCGGAGCCCGCCGATCCAGCGCGTCGCGACCTCGCCCGAGTAGAACTCGTCGGGGCCGTGATCGGCGATGCGGCCGATCGTCTCGGCGAGCGCAGGCTGGCGGAACGGCGCGCCCTCGTCGAGGGGCGAGCCTCCGGGGAGGAACAGCTCGCGGCATCCGGGGTCGGCATCGAGGTCATCGCGGTCGATGCGGATCGCGCGCGCGACGGAGCGCGCCAGGGGAACCCCGTCGTGCGCGTAGGCGCGAGCCCGCTCGAGTCGCTGCGACCAGCTGAGCCGACCGCCGAGTTCGGCGAGCGCCTGCCAGCCGCGCACGCCCCCCGGGAGCGTGATCGTGTCGACGCCCCGTGTGGGGAGCTTCTCGCCGTGTCGCGCGCGCAGCGCCTCGAGGCTCGCCGCCGCCGGAGCCCGGCCGGTGGCGTTGACGAAGCGCACGACGCCGTCGGGGCGGCGCACGAGGGCGACGAGGTCGCCGCCGAGGGCGACGTTGTTCGGGTAGACGACGCAGAGTGCGGCGGCGGCGGCGATCGCCGCATCGATCGCGTTGCCGCCGGCGCGAAGCGCCTCGGCGCCCGCCTCGGTCGCGAGGTAGTGCGAGGTCGCGACGGCGCCGCGGGGAATCGTCGCGGTCACGCCGGCGCCGCCTCGGTCGTCTCCGTCTCGGTCACGGTGTCGGCTTCGTCCGCGTTCGTCGTCTCGTTCTCGTTCGCCCCGGTCACGTTCGAGGTCGCCCGAAGCGCCGCGAGCAGCACGGATTCGACGTGGGCTCGCGCCTCGGCCTCGGCTGCGGGCGCGTCATGCTCGGCGATCGCCTCGAAGATGCGACGGTGGGCGGCGCTCGAGGCGAGCCGTCGCTCGGGGGTCTGCAGGGCGCGTCGCCGGCTCGGAGCGATCTCGGTCGCGATGACCTCGGTGAGCTGGGCGAGCAGCGGGTTGTGGGTGTACTGGGAGATGGCCTGGTGGAACGCGCGATCCAGCACGGCGTATCGCTCGAGATCGACCTCGACCTCCATCTCCTCGACGAGCGCACGAAGCTGGGCGATGTCGCGGGGAGTGACGCGGGTGGCGGCGAGCGCGGCGATCGGGGGCTCGATCACGGCGCGGAGCTCCATGATGCGAGCGAGCTCGACATTGCCGGGCGAGGACGGGTCGAGGAGCGTCGAGAGCGCATCGCCCGCATGACCGCCGCGAGACGCCGCCGAGACGACCACCGTGCCGCGACCCGGCCGGCGGTCGATGAGACCACGGCCCTCGAGCTCGTGAAGGGCCTGCCGGATCGAGACGCGGGAGACGCCGAGCAGTTCGCCGAGTTCACGCTCGGGAGGCAGCCGGTCGCCCGGCTTCAGCTGACCGTCGAGGATCAGCCGCTCGAGGTCGACGGAGAGCCGATCGGGAACGGAGAGCGATTCAGATCTCCGCAGCGATGCCCATTCCATGTGCCGCTCCTTCGTTGGATGCCAGAGTCCGGTGCGTCGATTCAATCCGAGACCCGACCCGTTGAACAGATTGACAGTTGGTCCTACCAGCTGTCAAACTCACCGAGCACAGCGTAGTGAACCCCCAACCCCTAGGAGTGACCGTGGCCGATTCGTTCTCCCTTCCCCGCCTCGCGGGCCTCGCCGCGGCTGGCGTGCTCGCCTTCGGCCTGGCCGGCTGCTCCGGCACCGATGCCTCGAGCGGCGGCTCAGGCGGCGCCGATTCCGGCTTCTCCCTCGTGAAGGCCGACACGCTCACGGTCTGCACCGGGGACTCTCCGCCCAACATCTTCTACGACGAGAACAACGAGCTCACCGGTGTCGAGATCGACCTCGCCGACGCGCTCGCCACCGAACTCGACCTGCAGGTGCAGCTCGCCGAATACGCCTTCGCCGGCCTCATCCCGGCGCTTCAGGCCAAGCAGTGCGACGTCATCATGGGCTCGCTGTACATCAAGCCCGAACGCGAGGAGATCGCGAACTTCGTGCCCTACCTCTACTCGGGCACCGCCGTGGCCGTCTCGCAGGAGAACCCCAAGGGCGTGACCGGCTTCGACCAGACGCTCTGCGGCACGAAGGTCGTCGTGATCACCGGCGCGACCGGCGCGGTCGAAGCCGAGAACAAGTCGAAGGAGTGCGTCGACGACGGCGAGGCACCGGTCGAGATCACGTACGTCGACGAGGGCACGAACGCCGTGCAGCAGGTGCTCGTCGGCCAGGCCGACGCATTCATCGACACGTCGGAGATCGTCGACTTCTATCACGTCGAGTCCGACGGTGAACTCGAGATGGCCGGTGAGCCCTTCGGCAAGATCAAGATCGGGGCGGCGACGCTGAAGGACGATGCGGCGCTCAACGAGGCACTCGACGAGGCCTTCCAGGCGCTCATCGACGATGGCCGCTACCAGGCGATCCTCGAGGAATGGGGCGTGCAGAGCGCCGACATCACGGCGGGCGACGCCTAACCGCGGGCGACCGGCATCCGCACCGTGACGGAGACCTCCGAAGGAGCCTCAGCATGACATTCGACTGGTCGTACTTCTGGCAGAGCCTGCTCACGCCGAGTCCGCAGTTCCTCAACGGGCTCGCGCTCACGATCATCATCTCGGTGGTCGCGATGGCGCTCGCACTCGTGCTGGGCCTGTTCATCGCGCTCATGGGCCGCAGCCGCTTCATTCCGTTCCGCCTCTTCGCGAGCCTCTACATCTGGGTGATCCGGGGTACTCCGCTGCTCGTGCAGCTCGTCATCATCTACACGGGCTTCGCCGCGGCAGGGCTCTTCCGCTTCGAGGACGTCGACCTCTTCGGCGCACTCATCAAGGGCGCGGTCCAGGCCGCGATCGTCGGGCTCATGCTCAACGAGAGCGCCTACATCTCCGAGATCGTGCGCTCGGGCCTCGAGTCCGTCGACCGCGGCCAGAACGAGGCGGCGCTCTCGCTCGGGATGACGCCGCTCGGCGCGATGCGACGGATCATCGTGCCGCAGGCCATCCGGGTCATGGTGCCGCCGCTCGGCAACTCGTTCAACGGGCTCATGAAGAGCACCTCGATCCTCTCGATCATCGGCGTCGCCGAGATGTTCCAGATCGGCAGCACGATGAGTTCCTCGACGTTCAAGGTGTTCGAGATCTACATCGTCGTCGCGCTCTACTACCTGCTCCTCACGACCGTGTGGACCTTCGTGCAGACCGCGATCGAGAATGCGCTCAACGCCCGTGCCGGTCTGCCGCGCGCGGAACCGGTGCTGAAGCGCCTCTTCGGGTTCCGGAGCCGGAGGCACCCGGCCGTGACCGCACCCGTCCTCCAGCCCGTCGATGCCGCGTGAGGAGCGAGCCATGACCGTCTACACCGTGCCCACCTCGGTCGAGGTCCAGCCGATCGTGCGCGCCGCCGGCGTGCACAAGTCCTTCGGCGACAAGCACATCCTCACAGGAGTCGACCTCGAGGTCGATCGCGGCGAGGTCGTCGTGCTCGTCGGTCCGTCCGGTGCCGGTAAGACGACGTTCCTGCGCACGCTCAATCGCCTCGAGTCGATCGATTCGGGAGAGATCGAGGTGAACGGCCAGCGCATCGGGCAGCGGGCGAACCCACGCGGTCGGCTCGTCGAGCTCTCACCGAGGGATCTCGCGCAGCAGCGCGCCGACATCGGCTTCGTCTTCCAGCACTTCAACCTGTTCCCGCACATGACGGTGCTCGAGAACATCTGGCACGCGCCCGTGCACGTGAAGCACGAGCGCAAGGCCGACGCCGTCGGGTACGCGCGTGAACTGCTCGTTCGGGTCGGGCTCGCCGACAAGGCGGACGCCCGCCCGAGGTCGCTCTCGGGCGGCCAGCAGCAGCGGGTCGCGATCGCCCGCGCGCTCGCCATGCGCCCGGCGCTCATGCTCTTCGACGAGCCGACGAGTGCGCTCGACCCCGAGATGGTGGGCGAGGTGCTCGCCGTGATGCGGGATCTCGCCGACGCGGGAATGACGATGATCGTGGTGAGTCACGAGATGGGCTTCACGCGAGAGGTCGCCGATCGCGTCATCGTGATGGACGACGGTCGCATCATCGAGTCGGGTGAGCCCGACCAGGTGTTCACCGCGCCGCGTCACGAGCGCACCCGTCAGTTCCTCTCGAAGGTGCTCTAGTACACGCGGCTTCGACGACCGTGCTCACGCGCGGTAATCCAGCACCTGTTCCGGCGCGTCGAAGCCCTGTTCGAGCCGGACGCCGTGCACGTCCGCGACGTGGTGCCGGAACCATTCGTCGAACGGATCCGAGGACGTGGCGACACTGCGAAGGGCCGACGAGAGGTCGTCCGCCTCCATGAGCACGACGACGACATCGCCGGCCGGCGTCGACTGGATCCACACCGACTCGCGCGTGACGCCCTGCCGGCGCCGTGAGGCAGCGTGGTCGTCGCGTCGATCGCCCCGCCAGCAGGAGAGCATCGCCGCCCGGTCGGCGCCCGTCTTTCCGGGCAGCAGGGGAAGTGTGAAGCACATGGACTGATGGGCAGGTGTTCCGGACATGGTGTCCTCCTCGGGGTGACTGCCGCTCGGCAGGGCTCCACTCTCCGCCTCAGGGCACCTCTCCACCTCCCTGACGATCTGGGATATCTCCCGCATGCGGGTTGCCGCGCGCCAGGGCGAGGAGCACCATGGGCGAGTGGCCACCTGGTCCGAGGAGCAACTGCTCGGCGACGTCGAGCGGCTCGCGATCCGTGCGCTGCCGTACGACGATTTCCACCGGGAGCTCACCGCCCGGATCCGCCGCGCGATGTCGATCGACGCGGCGTGCTGGCACGGGCTCGACCCCGACACGTTGCTCCTGACCACGGCGAACCCGGAAGAGCTGCTGGCGGGCGGATTCCTCACCCCCGCCTCCGAACCCCTGGCGGCCGACGTCGTCGTCACGAGCGAGTACCTGCGTGCCGATTACAACTCCTTCGCGTCCCTCGCACGCCGGCGCGCCCCGGTCGGCATCCTCAGCCTGGCGACACGGGGGCATCCGGAACGCAGCATCCGTTGGAGGGAGTACCTCTCGGTGGTCGGGACGCCGTACGAGATGCGCGCTGCGATGGTCAGCAGGGGGCGGGCCTGGGGCTGCGTGGTGCTGCACCGGACCGAGGGGAGCGGTGACTTCGGTCCCGGCGACGCGAGACTGCTCGCCCGGCTGTCGCGCCCGATCGCGGACGCCATGCACCAGTCCCTTCGGACCGACGCCGCCCGGCGTGGAGAGGACGACGCGGCGCCCGGGTTGCTCGTCTTGGATCGACACGACGACGTGCTCATGATGACCACTCGCGCGGCGGTACTGCTGCAACCGCTGCTGCGCTCCGAACGGATCGAGAGGGTCGTGCCGGTGGCCGTGCTCAGTCTGGCGGCGACGACGCGGAGCGCCGCCGGCGCGGGCCGCACCGCACCCGCCGTGCACGTGCCGACCGAGGCGGGCTGGCTCACCCTGCACGGGTCGGTTCCCGACGGGGTCCGCGCCGGCACAGTGGCCGTCATCGTGCAGCCGACGGAGAGGAGCGAAGCCGCGCCACTGCGATTGCAGGCGTACGGTCTGACGGCCCGCGAGCGCGAGGTCGCCCTGCTCGTGGCGCAGGGTCTCGACACGGCCACCATCGCGGCCCGGCTCTTCATCTCCGCGTATACCGTGCAGGACCACCTCAAGATGATCTTCGCCAAGACCGCGACGAACAGCCGGAGGGAGCTCCGCGCCCGGGTCTTCTTCTCCGATCAGCTTCCGGCCATCGCCGCACGCACCCGACCCGATCAGGATGGTCACCTCCGCGAGGCGCTGTGACCGGCGCGGTGCGCCGGAATACTGACCAACTCCTGTGAGTTGAGCCAAGTACGCTCAAGTCTGCGGTGGCCAACTTGACACCCTCGCGCGCCGCTGCGAAGCTTGAGTCATCGGGACTCAAGTTCCGATTCCATCGACTTCGGTCGCGGGCCAGCACGGCCGGGCCGACCGCCTCAGGCGCGTGCGCGGCATCCGCTCGCACCGCTCACGGCAGAAGGAGAACACACATGTCACGTGCAGTAGGAATCGACCTCGGCACCACCAACTCGGTCGTCTCGGTGCTCGAGGGCGGCGAGCCCGTCGTCATCGCGAACGCCGAGGGCTTCCGCACGACCCCGTCGGTCGTCGCCTTCACGAAAGACGGTGAGGTGCTCGTCGGCGAGACCGCGAAGCGCCAGGCCGTCACGAACGTCGACCGCACCATCGCGTCGGTCAAGCGCCACATGGGCACCGACTGGAAGAGCCCCGAGATCGACGGCAAGCGGTACACCCCCCAGGAGATCTCGGCGCGCATCCTGCAGAAGCTGAAGCGAGACGCCGAGCAGTACCTCGGCGACACCGTCACCGACGCCGTCATCACCGTGCCGGCGTACTTCAACGACGCTGAGCGGCAGGCCACCAAGGAGGCCGGCGAGATCGCCGGCCTCAACGTGCTCCGCATCATCAACGAGCCCACCGCGGCCGCCCTCGCGTACGGCCTCGACAAGGGCAAGGAGGACGAGCTCATCCTCGTCTTCGACCTCGGTGGCGGCACGTTCGACGTCTCCCTCCTCGAGGTCGGGAAGGACGACGACTTCTCGACCATCCAGGTGCGTGCGACGGCCGGTGACAACCGCCTCGGCGGCGACGACTGGGACCAGCGCATCGTCGACTGGCTCATCAAGCGCTTCAAGGACTCGACGGGCGTCGACGTCTCGAAGGACAAGATCGCCCTCCAGCGCCTGAAGGAGGCCGCCGAGCAGGCGAAGAAGGAGCTGTCGTCGGGCATGTCCGCGTCGATCCAGCTCCCGTACCTCTCGCTCACCGAGAACGGCCCGGCGAACCTCGACGAGACGCTCACCCGTGCGCAGTTCGAGAACATGACGAGCGACCTGCTCGACCGCACGAAGAAGCCCTTCGAAGACGTCATCCGCGAGGCGGGCATCAAGCTCTCCGACATCGCGCACGTCGTGCTCGTCGGCGGCTCGACCCGCATGCCCGCCGTCTCCGAGCTCGTGAAGCAGGAGACCGGCAAGGAGCCCAACAAGGGCGTGAACCCCGACGAGGTCGTCGCCGTGGGTGCCGCCCTCCAGGCTGGCGTCCTCAAGGGTGAGCGCAAGGACGTGCTGCTCATCGACGTGACCCCCCTGAGCCTCGGCATCGAGACGAAGGGCGGCATCATGACGAAGCTCATCGAGCGCAACACCGCCATCCCGACCAAGCGCAGCGAGACCTTCACGACCGCCGACGACAACCAGCCGTCGGTCGCGATCCAGGTCTTCCAGGGCGAGCGCGAGTTCACCCGCGACAACAAGCCGCTCGGCACGTTCGAGCTCACCGGCATCGCGCCGGCGCCCCGCGGCATCCCGCAGATCGAGGTCACCTTCGACATCGACGCGAACGGCATCGTGCACGTGTCCGCGAAGGACAAGGGCACCGGCAAGGAGCAGTCGATGACCATCTCGGGCGGGTCGGCCCTGCCCAAGGAGGACGTCGAGCGCATGGTGCGCGAGGCCGAGGAGCACGCCGCCGAAGACAAGAAGCGCCGCGAGTCGGCCGAGACCCGCAACTCCGCCGAGCAGCTCGCCTACTCGGTCGAGAAGCTCATCAAGGACAACGACGACAAGCTCCCCGCCGACGTCAAGTCCGAGGTGCAGGGCGACGTCGACGCGCTGAAGTCGGCCCTCGCGGGCGACGACGACGACGCGGTGAAGTCGGCGTTCGACAAGCTGTCGCAGTCCCAGGGCAAGCTCGGCGAGGCGATCTACGCCCAGAGCCAGGCGGATGCCTCGGCGAACCCGGGTGAAGACGCCTCGGCGACCGGCGCCGACGGTCAGTCCGCCTCCGATGAGGACGTCGTCGACGCCGAGGTCGTCGACGACGAAGACCAGACGAGCGCAGGGCAGGCGCGATAACCATGGCCGACGAGAACCAGAACCCTTCGGCGGGCTCCGAGGAGTCCCGCGACGAGCCGATCATCCGCGACAAGCGGCGGATCGACCCCGAGACGGGCGAGGTTCGTCGGCCCGAGGGCGCCGCTGCGACGGATGCCGCAGCCGGAACCTCGACGGATGCCGCGGCCGACGCCGCGGCATCCGAGCCCGCCGACCTCGACGAGGAGGTGCTCACCGTCGACGACATCCTGAACGCCGCGACTGCGGAGGTGCAGGAGCCGAGCGACGAGCACCTCGCCGACCTCAAGCGGGTCACCGCCGAGTACGCGAACTACCGCAAGCGCACCGAGGCCAACCGCGAGGTCGAGCGCGAGCGCGCCGTCGGCGCGACCGTGGCCGCGCTGCTTCCCGTGCTCGACGACCTCGATCGAGCCGAGAAGCACGGTGACCTCGAGGGCGACGCGCCGTTCGCGACGATCGCCGCGAAGCTGCGCGGGGCGGTCGAGAAGCTCGGCCTGACGTCGTTCGGCGAGGCGGGCGAGCCGTTCGACCCGCAGCGCCACGAGGCGATCTTCCAGCAGCCGTCCGACGAGGTCGACACCGACACGGTCGCCGAGGTCGTCGAGACGGGGTACCTGCTCGGGGGCACGCTGCTGCGTGCCGCCAAGGTGGTCGTGAAGACCCCGCAGTAGCACTCTTCGGCCGGCCCGCGGCATCCGCTCACCGGATGTCGCGGACCGGCCGTCCCGGATTTCAGACAGACTCGACGAAGGAGGTGCCGATGGCCAGTCAGGATTGGTTCGACAAGGACTTCTACAAGGTGCTCGGCGTCTCCAAAGACGTGAGCGACGCGGAGCTGAAGAAGGCGTACCGCAAGCTCGCCCGCAAGTACCACCCCGACTCGAACTCGGGCGATGCCGACGCCGAGGCGAGGTTCAAGGAGATCAGCGAGGCGCACTCGGTACTCTCCGACCCCGAGCAGCGCAAGGAGTACGACGCGATCCGAGCCATGGGTTCCGGGGCGCGCTTCACCGCCCCGCACTCGGGCGCCGGCGGCGCCGGCGGGTTCGAGGACGTGTTCGGCAACGTCTTCGGCCAGAGCGGCGGAACCCGATACACCTTCCAGCAGGGCGGCGGCGACTACGACGACCTGCTCGGCGGACTCTTCGGCGGCGGCCGCTTCGGACAGCCGAGCGGCGGCTTCCGCGGCTTCGGTGGACCGAGCAAGGGTCGCGACGTCACCGCGTCGACCACGCTCGACTTCGTCACCGCGACCAAGGGCGACCAGATCACCCTGCAGACCGCCGATGGCAAACCCATCACGGTGCGCATCCCGGCGGGCGTCGCCGACGGCCAGAAGATCCGCCTGCGCGGCAAGGGCCAGCCCTCGCCCGACGGCGGCGAGCCCGGCGACCTCGTGCTCACCGTCTCGGTGCGGAAGCATCCGGTCTTCGAGCGCGACGGGCTGAACCTGCGGGTCAACGTGCCCGTCACCTTCGCCGAGGCCACGCTCGGCGCCACGATCCAGGTGCCGACGCTCGGCGGCGAACCCGTGAAGCTCAAGGTCGCCCCCGGCACGCCGAGCGGCCGGGTGCTGCGCGTGAAGGGCCGCGGCGTGCAGACCTCGAAGGGCACGGGCGACCTCCTCGCCGTCGTGCAGGTGGCGGTGCCCTCGCACCTCTCGAAGGAGGCCGAGGAGAAGCTCGCCGAGTTCGCGGCGCTCCTGCCCGATGAGAACCCCCGTGCCGAGCTGCTCTCGAAGGGGAGGGCCGACCGATGAACGAGACGAGCCCGCTCTTCGTCATCTCGGTCGCGGCCGAGCTCGCGGGAATGCACCCGCAGACCCTGCGACAGTACGACCGGCTCGGCCTCGTCTCGCCGAAGCGCACCGCCGGCAAGTCGCGACGCTACTCGATGCGCGACGTCGTCCAGCTGCGCGAGATCGCGCAACTCTCGAGCGAGGGCGTGAGCCTCGAGGGCATCCGCCGCGTGCTCGGACTCGAAGACGAGGTCGCGGCGCTCCGCGATCGGGTGCGCGAGCTCGAGGCGATGCTCGCCGACGAGATGCTCAATCGCCCCGGTCGGCGCGTCTTCGCCGCGGGTGCCGAGGGCGAGGTCGTGTCGCTGCGGGCCGGTACCCGCGTCCGCCGCGAGAACGCGCTCGTCGTGTGGCGACCGCTCGACCGCTGAGCGCCGCGGCGACACGCGCTGAGTACGAGAAGACGCGCGCCGTCACCAGGCCGACGCGGGCGCCGGCACGACGGGCACCGGCGACGTGGTCCAGTTCGCGCCGTGGCCGTAGTGGCTCGAGGCCCACGGCGACGCCCAGATGGCCTGCGCCACGGCATGGGCCGACGTGCCGTCCGAGAGGGCGGCGACGATGGCCGTGTAGAACGAGCGCTTCCTGAGGTTGTCGGCCGCGTACCAGGCGGCGGTGTCGAGGCTGTCGTAGCTGCCGAGACCGCTGCCGCCGCCCGAGCCGTGCCCGTTGTTCAGCGGATTGTTGCGGTTCCACCAGTTGTCGGGGCCGTTCTCCTCCCGCATCCACTGCAGCATCACGGTGACGTTCTCGCTCGTCACCGGCCAGCCTCCGTAGATGAGCACGAGTTTCGCCCAGTCCTCGTTGGTGCCTGAGGCGATGAGGGTCTCGGGGCCCGTCGACGCGGTGTACGACTCCTGCGACACGGCGGGTGCCGCGATGTCAGCGGCGACGTCGAGCGTCTGCGCTCCTGCCGTCATCGAATCGGCGGTCACGGGCGCGGTGACCGCAGCCGGCTCGGGTGCGAGGCCGAGCGTGCCGAGGATGCCGAAGACCGCCGCCGTCGAGCAGAGTCCGAGCCACCTCTGTGCGCCTCGCGCGGCTCGAGCGGCTCGAGCGGCTGGAGCCCCGGGGGCGCGAGCGACCGGCGCCGCGACCTCGTGTCGTGCCGCGTGCCGCCCTCGTGGCCGGTTCCGCTCCGCGTCCCGCATGCGGGCATGAGGGTAGCAAACCGAGCCGGGAGCCGCACGATACCCCGGCGACGTCCGAGCGCGCAGGGTGGCGCTGCACTCCGGCTCGCCACCGGCCCTCGGGAAGCTACCGGCCCTCGGGGAAGAGGAGCGCACGCAGGCCGGGGTCGAGGTGCTCCCACTGCCATGCTCGCTCGGTGCGACGGTCTGCTTCGCCCGACCCGTGCAGCCCGATCGCCTTCGCGGCGTAGTCGGCCGCGTGCGGAGCATGATCGAACATGTGGGCGACGGCAGCAGCCTGGCCGGCCGCCCTGGCCGCCGCGACCGCCGCCGCGGCCCCCGCCCGGAGTGCGTCACGGGCGGCCGCGTGGGCTGCGAATGCCGCCGTCCGGCAGGCGGTCATCGGAATCTCCCCGCGTTCCCACGCTCTCAACGATGCGATCGCGGCTCGCGGCCGTTCGTCTCCCGGCCGACGCTCCTCGAAGACATGCAGTGCGCGATCGGCGCACATGGCAGCCCACCGGGCGATCGCCTCGTGGGTCGACCTTTCGGGATTCGCCCAGTTCCCCTTCGAAGGTGTGGCCACAGCCTCATCGTCGCAGCATCGGCGACCGGAAGCGACGTGCCGTTAGCCTTGGCGCATGCCGTTCGACCCCGGTGCCCTGCGCCGCCACCCCGACGTCGAGGGCCACGGGCTCGAGGCATCGGATGCCGCGGACCGCCTGATCCTCGACGAAGCGGGCGCGCTCCTCGAAGGCCTCGCACCGGGCGAGCTCGTGGTGCTCGACGACGCGTACGGCGCGCTCGCGCTCGGCGCCGCCTCGGCAGGTGCGCGTGGTATTCGCGTGCACCAGGACCTCGTGACGGGCGAACGCGCGCTCGCGCAGAACGCCGAGCGAGCGGGGCTCGCCGACGCCGTGCGATCGATGCCGCTCCGACGCGAGCTCCTCACGGGCGCACGTGTCGTGCTGCTGCGGCTGCCGCGCTCGCTCGACCGGCTCGACGAGCTCGCCGGCCTCGTCGCGCGTCACGCGGCATCCGACGTGGTCGTCGTCGCCGGCGGGCGCGTGAAGCACATGTCGCTCGCGATGAACGAGGTGCTCGGTGCCTGGTTCGACCGCATCGACGTCTCGCGTGCGCGCCAGAAATCGCGCGTTCTCGCCGCGCGCGGGGTGCGCGCGCAGCGGCAGCCGGCGGCTCCGGGCTGGCCGCGCGGAGAGCGCCACGACGACCTCGGGGTCACCGTCGTCGCGCATGGCGGGGTGTTCGCGGGCACGGGCGTCGACATCGGCACGCGCTTCCTGCTCGAGCACCTGGCGGCTGCGGTTCCGGATGCCGCGACCGCCGTCGACCTCGCGTGCGGTTCCGGCGTGGTCGCCGCGTGGCTCGCCCGCGCCCGCCCCGCGCTCCGGGTCACGGCGACCGATCGATCGGCGGCGGCTGCGGCATCCGCTCGCGCGACCGCCGAGGCGAACGGCGTCGCCGATCGCGTACGGGTGACCAGGGCCGACGGTCTCGAGGAACTCCCCGACGCGAGCGAGCGGCTCGTCGTGCTGAACCCGCCGTTCCATTCGGATGCCGCGCTGCACACGGGGATCGCCGGCCATCTCTTCGGCGACGCGGCCCGCGTGCTCGAGCCCGGCGGTGAGCTCTGGTGCGTCTGGAACTCGCACCTGCGCTATCGACCGCTGCTCGAACGCCTCGTGGGCCCGACCCGGCAGATCGCCCGGAACCCGAAGTTCACGGTCACGGCGTCGACGAGGCGGTGAGTATACGCGTCGCGCGCGCATTTGTCCGCCTTTTGATCCAAAACCATCGGTCACGCATGATTCACTGGGCGTGATCGTTCCGCCTCGGAGAGGACCACATGGTCGAGAAGCATCGCCTCGTACGCGACCTGCGCTTCGCTGCGGCGCGCGGCGAGATCACCGCGCGCTTCCAGGCGCAGGTCGAGGCGCGAGGCGGATCGGTCGTCGGCCTCGAGGCGCTGAGCCGATGGAACCACCCGAAGCTGGGCGTGCTGCCGCCGCGCGACTTCATCCCCCTCGCCGAGATGGGCGGGGCGATGACCGCAGTGGGCGACGCGATGATCGCGGCTGCCTGCCGGTACGGCGCGGCGCTCGCTGCCACCGGGCGGCGCATCGAGGTGGCCGTCAACGTCGCCGCAATACAGCTCTCGCAGCGCCGCTTCGCGGCGCAGGTACTCGGTCACATCGCGGCGACGGGCCAACCGGCGTCGCTCCTGACGCTCGAGCTCACCGAGACGCGACCGTCGCCGGCGAAGGCCGTGAGCGTCCTGGCGGGCGTGCGCTCGGCCGGCGTCGGCGTCTCCGTCGATGATGTTCGCACCGTCGAGGAGGCGGTCACCCGCACCCGTTCGCTCCCCGTCACCGAGCTCAAGGTCGACCGGTCCGTGATCCAACGCCTGCCGCACGATGACCGCATCGCGCTCCAGCTCGTGCAGTTCGCGCGCGACCACGGCATGCGCTCGGTCGCCGAGGGCGTCGAGACCGACGAGCAGTGGCGCGCCGTTCGCGAACTCGGGTTCGATCGTGCGCAGGGCTACCTGTTCGGTCGCCCGCTCACCCCCGACGAGATGTCGAACGTGCTCGCCGACCAGGCGGCCGGCTGAGCCGTTCGAACCCGCTGAGCCGTCTCAGAGCGACGCGTACGGGTCCTCGTACGGCTCGCCCGACTCGGCCTCGTGCTCGGCGCCACCCGACTCGGGGCTGTCGCCGCCGACTTCGATCTGCGTCCAGGTGACGGGCATGCCCGGCGAGAACAGGATGTCGATGCCGGGACCGCCGCGCAGGGGCGGGATGTTCACGTAGCCGCCCCCGGCCTGAATGGCTGCGAGGATCTTGCCGCGCAGCTCCTCGACCGGCTCACCCAGGAAGTAGTCCCGACCGTCGACCGTCAAGCGGTGAATCTTCACACCGCACCTCCGTTCTCTCGCTTCGTCTGTCGTGCCGCAGGCATCATCCGGCCGCTCCCTCGAGGGGCTCGGGGACGGATTGCAGCCCGCCCGGGCTGTTCGCGGCGTCCATGAGCGCCTCGAGCCACTGCCGGTTGAGCTTCGGATGCCGGTTGCCGCTGTACTTGAAGTGCACGGGCACGTACGGGCTGACCCAGATGGCGCTGCGGCCGCTGCCGCGCTCGACCCCGTGGTTCCAGGTGAGCATGAACTGTTCGCCGCGACGCAGCTTCGCCGCGATGACGAACTGCAGGTGCGCGAGGGTGCGGTCCTCGATCTCGAACTCCGAGATTCGCGTGCCGTAGATCAGCTGTCCCATCCTGCTCCTCCTCGTCTGATTGACCCCGTCGGTGCGTCGAAGATCACTTCGGGGCCTCGGGCTCGGGCACGAGCCGAAGGCCTCCGGCCGAGTTCGCGGCCTTGGTGAGCACCTCGAGCCATCGCGGGTTCAGCTCGGGCGGCTCGGCGGCGTCGAACTGGAAGACCATGGGAATGGTCGGGCTGCACCAGACCGAGGTGCGGCGCTGCTGCTCCGTCTCCTCGACCCAGGTGAACGCGAAGTGCTCGCCGCGACGGAGCTTCGACCAGATCACCACCTGCAGATGCCCGAGCGTGCGGTCGTCCAGCTCCGCGGTGATTCTCGAGTCGTAGGTCATCGTTCCCATGTCGCCCCCGTTCGAAGGTCGTCTGTTCTTGTGGCATGCAGCAGGGCGGCCCGTCGTCGGGCTGCTCGCATCACAGGGTCACCGAGGTCACCCGGTCGCGACCGCCGTGCTTCGACGAGTACATCGCCTCGTCGGCCACCCGCACGAGGCGGTCAGCGCTCACGACGTCGCCGGTCCGGGGAGTCCAGGTGACGACACCGATGCTCGCCGCGATAGTGTAACGCGCCGGAACGCTCGCGAGCGGGCGACGCACCTCGAGTCGGTACCGTTCGGCGATCGCGGCGCCCGCGCTCTCGTCGGCGTCGTCGCAGACGACGACGAACTCGTCGCCGCCGTAGCGGGCGACCCGGTCGCCGGCTCGGGTGACGCCCTGGAGCCGGTCGGCCACCTCGGTGAGCACCTTGTCGCCGACGCGGTGGCCGAGTTCGTCGTTGATGCTCTTGAAACCGTCGAGATCGAGGAAGACGAGTGAGAGCGGCCGCCCGCTGCGAGCGGAGGTGGCGATGCTCTGCTCCAGACGCTCCTCGAGCATCTTCCGGTTCGCGAGCCCGGTCAACTGATCGTGCAACGCCCGGTGCTCGAGCTCCTCCTGCAGTCGCACCCGGCGCAGAACCTGAGCCGCTTGTCGCGCGAGCGCCGACTGCATGTCGCGCGTCTCATGGTCGGAGGCGCGGTCGCGTCCGAAGAAGCAGATGATGACGCCCAATGATTCCGTGGAGGTGCCGAGCGCCGCGATGGTGAGGGCGGCCATGCGGCGCTCGTGCAGGGCGTCATCGAGCCCGGGCACGATGCTGCGCGCCTGCTCGAGACTCGAGAGCGCCACGACCTCACCGCTCTCGATGGCCTGGTGGGCCAGGCCGAGAAGGCCCCGGTCGAGCAGCGCCGGTGTCTCTTCGTCGCCGGCGGCGAGCCGGAGTGTTCCGTCGGACTCGGCGAGGAGCACGGCGGCACTCGACGCGCGGAGCGCGATGCGAGCGCTTCCGACGAGAGCGAGCGCGAGGGCGTCCGCCGATTCCGCTGCGCCGAAGGCGCTCGAGGCGTCCTGCAGCACGCGGACGCGAGTCTCGGATGCTTCGGCCTCCCGCCGCGAGAGGAGCAGCTGCCGCTCGTAGTCCTGCCGCTCGGTAGCGTCGAACACCGCCGTGCGGATGCTGTCGGGCTGCCCGTCGCGGCCCGTCACGGCGATGGCGTTGACGAGGATCGGAAGCTCGCTGCCGTCGGCGCATTCCAGCGTCAGGGCGACTTCGCGTACTTCGCCGGCGAGCTTCAGGACCATGGCGTAGCGCGTCTCATGGAACAGCTGCCCCGACGCGGTCAGGAGGTCCATGAACGGCGTGCCGATGAGTGTCTTCCGGTCGTGGCCGGTCCACTTCTCGAAGGTGCGGTTGACGCGGGTGATGACTCCATCGGGCGTCGTCGTCAGGTATCCGCACGGCGCGTCCTCGAAGAGCTCGACATACGTCGCGTGAGACGGTGTCGACTCGCCCTCGAGCTCCCACGGTGGCGAATGCAGACTCATGGGAGGAACGCCCGGATCTGCTCGACGAGCTCGTCGGGTGCCGACAGGTTCGGGCAGTGCCCGGTCGCCGCGAGCTGCACGAAACGGCTGCCGGCGATGTGCTCGTGCACGTATCGGCCCACCGGGGTCGGCGCGATCGCGTCCTCGGAGCACTGCAGCACGAGCGTGGGTGTACGCACTCCCTCGAGATCCCGACGGTTGTCGGAGAGGAAGGTGACCCGGGCGAAGTGACGGGCGATCTCGGGGTCGACGCTGCAGAAACTCGCCGTCAGCTTCTCACCGAGCTCGGGCCGGTCGAAATTGCCCATGATGACCGGCGCCATGGTTTCCGACCAGCCGAGGTAGTTGGCGTCGAGCGCGTCGAGCAATCCGTCGATGTCGGCCTGTTCGAAGGGTCCGGGGTATTCGTCGTCCTTCACGTAGCGGGGCGACGGTCCGACGAGCACGAGCGCACCGAACCGTGAGGGGTCGCGCACGGCCGCGAGCAGGCCCACCATCGCCGCGACGGAGTGACCGACGAACACCACATCCTCGAGGCCGAGCGCCTCGAGGATCTCGAGCAGGTCGTCGGCGTAGCCGTGCAGCGAGTCGTACTTCGCGGGGTCGTACGCCGAGAGGTCGGATGCGCCGGCGCCGACGGCGTCGAAGAGCACGACCCGATGGTCGCTCTCGAATCGCGGGGCGACGGTGCTCCACATCTCCTGGCTGCAGCCGAAACCGTGCGCGAAGACGATGGGACGAGCGGTCGCGACGCCGGACAGTGCGACGTTGTTCCGGCGCAATACACTGGCGCTCGGCGGGGGTTGCGTGATAGTCATGCTCTTCCTGGTGCAGTCGGGGGGCAGAACCGGGCAACAGCACCGGGGGAGGGAGACGGGCGAACCGCCTCCGTCCTCGGACTCTACCGGGCCGGGCCTGGGAGATTGCGCCCCGAACAGGGATGTCAAGGGGGGTTGACTCGGGTACCCGCGGCTCGATATAGAGGCCCGAGCTCGAGCCACGCGGATGCCGCGCCATCCGGGTTTCGTCGGAGCCGCGCTCGTGTCAGGCTTGGAGGGTGACGTCCACCCTCGAACAGCAGGCCACCGAGCTGCGCGAACGCATCGCGGCCGAGGTTCCCTGGCGCACCGTCGTGTGGGACGACCCCGTCAACCTCATGAGCTATGTGAGCTACGTGTTCCGCACCTATTTCGGCTACCCCCGCGAGAAGGCGGAGCGACTCATGCTGCAGGTGCACACCGAGGGGCGGGCCGTCGTCGCGACGGGGAATCGCGAGGCGATGGAGCGCCATGTCGAGGCGATGCACGGATACGGGCTGCAGGCGACCGTGTCGAGGGCGGAGTCGTGATCGTCGCGGGTCGCAGCGGCGGCGAAGGGGTTCGCCTCGTCCTCGAGTCCGAAGAGGCGATGCTCCTCTCGGAGCTGGCCGACCAGGTCGACTCGGTGCTGCTGCTCGGTGAAGCCGACGACCCCGCGCTCGGCCGGCTGCTGCCGAACGCCTATCCCGACGACATGTCGGCGTCGCACGAGTTCGCCCGGTACACGCGCGACAGCCTCGTCGACGGCAAGCGCCAGGCCGCGCAGCGCGTGCGCGACGCGACGGCGGTCGAGTCCGCCGGAGACGGCGTCGTGCAGATCGAGCTCGACCAGTCCGAGGCGTGGGGGTGGCTCACGTTCCTCACCGACCTCCGGCTGATCCTCGCCGAGCGCGTCGGCATCATCGAGGAGGGCGAGGACACCGCCGACGAGACGCGTGACGACTACCTGCGCGCGGCCTACGAATGGGCGGGATTCGTGCAGGGCTCGATGCTCGAGGTGCTCGACCCCACCGACTCCTGACCGCGGCGCCCCGAGGGCGCGCGCGACAGAATGTGCTCATGGACCTGCTGCTCGCCGGGGTGCTCGCGCTGCTCGCCATCGCCGCCGCCACGGCCATCGGGCCGAGGCTCGGCGTCGCCGCCCCCCTGCTGCTCGTGCTCGTCGGTCTCGCCGTCAGCCTGCTGCCGATCATCCCGCCGTTCGAGATCGACCCCGAGTGGATCCTCGCCGGTGTGCTGCCGCCGCTGCTCTACTCGGCGGCGGTGTCGATGCCGACGATGGAGTTCCGCCGGGACTTCGGCGCCATCAGCGGGCTGTCGGTCGTGCTCGTCGTACTCACCTCGGTGCTGCTCGGCGTGCTGTTCGCATGGCTCATCCCCGGGCTCGGACTCGCGGCGGGCATCGCGCTCGGCGCGATCGTGAGCCCGACCGACGCGGTGGCGACGTCGATCGTGAAGCGCTTCGGCGTCTCGCCGCGCGTGGGCGCGATGCTCGACGGAGAGAGCCTGCTCAACGACGCGACGGCGCTCGTGCTGCTGCGCGCGGCGATCGCGGGTGCCGCGGCATCCGTCTCGTTGTGGGGCATCACCCTCACGTTCCTCTACTCGGTCGCGGTCGCGGTCGTGATCGGACTCGTGATCGGCTGGCTGAACCTGCGGGTGCGTGCCCGGGTGACGAGTCCGACGGTGAACACCGTCATCTCGTTCACGATGCCGTTCCTGGCCTCGATCCCGGCGGAGCACCTCGGCGCGTCGGGGCTCGTGGCCGCCGTCGTCGCGGGTCTCGTGACCGGGCGCGGCGCCGCGCGGTACCTGAGCCCGCAGCATCGGATGTCGGACGAGCAGAACTGGCGCACGGTCGAGCTCGTGCTCGAGGGTGCGGTGTTCCTCGTCATGGGGCTCGAGCTCACGGCGATCGTCGACGATGTCGAGACCGCGCACGCGGGCGCGTGGCACGCGGTGGGGCTCGCGGCGATCGCGCTCGTCGCAGCGGTCGTGATCCGGGCGGCGTACGTCGCGCCCCTGCTCGCCGGGCTCGCGCGTCGTGCGCAGCGGGGTGCGTCGATCAAGTCCGTGCTCGCCGACCCGAGCGACCGTCGCGGCGCGGCACTGCGGCGTCGCCTGCCGCGCTCGGCCGCCCAGAACGAGCGGCTCCGCACCGCCGTGCGACGCCGCGTGGCCGACATCGACTACTCCCTCGGCGCACCGCTCACCTGGCGCGACGGCGCGATCGTCGTGTGGGCGGGCATGCGCGGGGTCGTCACGCTCGCGGCGGCGCAGACGCTGCCGGCCGACACCCCGAGCCGTTCGCTGCTCGTGTTCATCGCATTCCTCGTCGCGGTCGGCTCGCTGCTCATCCAGGGCGGCACCCTGCCGTGGCTCGTGCGCCGGCTGCTCCCGGCACGCGAACCCGGCGACGCGTCCGCCGAGGCCCGCGAACTGCGCGGCGTGCTGCGCGCTGCGGCCATGGCGGAGCTGCAGGCGTCGGCCGACCCCGCATTGCGCTCCGTCGCCGAGCGGATGCGCACGGCCTGGCAGGTCTCGAACGAGGAGGGCGCCGGAGTGGATGGCGAGGACGGCTCGGCTGCCGATGCACCCACCGCGGATGCCGCAGCGAACGCGCCCGCGGTCCCGCCTGCCGCGCACGTGCCGCGCGTCGACCCCGAGCAGGTGCGGCAGCTCCGGCTGCGTATGATCCGCGCCGAGCGCGACGCGCTCCTCGACGCCCGCGACGAGGGTCGCTTCAGCGCCGCGGCACTGAGCACAGCGCTCGAGGACCTCGACGCCGAGCAGATCAGCATCGAGCTGAAGGGCTCCGAGCTCGAGTGACGTGGCGCGGGCCGGGGGCCCGAGACGGTTCGACAACCGAACCGCGCTCGTGCATGTGAATCGCCCGAGAACCGGAGGTCCGTTCGCGTCCACCCCTTGTCGCGGCATCCGTCGCCGTGCCTATGGTGAGGCATGACGATCACGCTGCGGGGAGTTACGACCGTCGTTCCGCCGACGGTGCTGGTGCAGGAGGAGGTGCGCGACGTGTTCGCCGCACAGCCGGGGCTCAATCGGCTCGCCCAACGCATCGTGGCGACCTCGTTCAACGTCTCGGGCATCGAGCGGCGGCACACCGTGCTCGAGGAACTGAGCTGGGACTCGCAGACCGAGGAGCCGGTCTTCTTCGACATCCGCACCGGCGAGCTGTTGTTCCCGGGCACGAAGGCGCGCAACGAGCTCTACGCCGAGCATGCGACGCGGCTCTACGTCGAGGCGGGCAGGGCGGCGATCGAGGCGACGCCCGGCATCGAGGCATCCGAGGTCACCCATGTCATCACCGTGTCGTGCACCGGCTTCTACGCGCCGGGGCCCGACTTCATGATCGCCCGCGACCTCGGCCTCGATGCGGGCGTGCAGCGCTACCACCTCGGCTTCATGGGCTGCTACGCGACGATGCCCGCCCTCAGGCTGGCGCGTCAGCTCTGCGAAGCGGATGCCGCGGCCGTCGTGCTCGTCGTGAGCGTCGAGCTGTGCACGCTGCACCTGCGCACCTCCAACGACCCCGACACGATCGTGGCCTCGTCGCTCTTCTCGGATGGCGCGGGCGCCGGGATCGTCACGGCCCGCGAGCTCGAGCCGGGAGAGCGCGGATTCGGCCTCGACGCCTTCGCGACGAGGATCACGCCCGTCGGCGAGGGCGACATGGCGTGGAAGATCGGCGACCACGGCTTCGAGATGGTGCTCTCGAACGCGGTGCCCGCCATCATCGACGACCACATCACGGGCGCGCTCGAGCCGCTCTTCGCGCACGAGGAGGCGCTCGCCGAGGCGCTCGCGACCGACACCTCGAGCCGGGCGGTCGAGCACTGGGCGATCCACCCCGGCGGGCGGAGCATCCTCGACAAGGTCGAGGCGCGGCTCGCGCTCACCGAGGCGCAGCTCGTTCCCGCCCGGGACACGCTCCGCGACTTCGGCAACATGTCGAGCGCGACGGTGCTCTTCGTGCTGAAGCGCATCCTCGACGATGCGTCGACGAGCGGCGGCGACCGGGTCGCGGCGATGGCCTTCGGACCCGGCCTCACGGTCGAGTCGGCGCTCATGACGGTGCGCGCGTGACCACGCGCGCCGACGGCGCGCGCGTGCCGCTGCCACTCCCGGCGGAGACACGATCTGGCACGGCGGCGGCGCTCGCCCGACTTCGGGAGCGCGACGACCACGCGGTCGAACTCATGGACGACCCCGCCGCCGATGCCACCGTGCTCGCGAAGACGTACGCCCGGTTCCGGCTCGTCAACGCCGTGGTCTCGGGCGAGCGGGAGGTGTACCGGCGCTGGATCCGCCCGCGGCTCTCGCCCGTGTGGACCACCCGCGTGCTCGACATCGGCACCGGCAGCGCCGATCTCCCGCGGCGACTGCTGCGCTGGGCGCGCGCCGACCGCCTCCGGCTCCAGGTCACGGCGATCGACCCCGATGCGCGCGCGATGGAATGGGCGCGGGCGCAGCCGCCGACACCCGGCCTCACACTCCGTCAGTCGCTGAGCTCCGAACTCGTCGCCGAGGGCGAGCGCTTCGCGGTCGTGCTCTCGAACCACGTGCTGCACCACCTCGACGGTCGCGAGTTCGGGGCGCTCCTCGCCGATTCCGAGCGGCTGCTCGCGCCGGGCGGTGTCGCCGTGCACGGCGACATCGAGCGCAGCGCGTTCGCGTACGTCGGGTTCTGGCTCGGCACCCTGCCGTTCGCCGCCAACCTGCTCGCCGGCACGTACATCCGCCCCGACGGGCTCACGTCGATCCGCCGAAGCCACACCGCCGCCGAACTCGCGCCGGCGCTTCCGCCCGGCTGGCGCGTGCGTCGCGCGTTCCCGTCGCGGCTCGAGGTGATCAGGGGGCAGGATGCCGCCCGCTGACGCCGTCCCGCCGGTCGACACCGACGCATCCCGGGCACGGGCACGCCCCCCGGCCGGCCCTCGGCACGATGTCGTGATCGTCGGGGCCGGCGCCGTGGGCCTCGTGCTCGCGTGCCTCCTCGCCCGCCGCGGAATCGACGTCGTCGTGCTCGACCGGCGCACCGACCGGGGAACGCACTCGCGAGCGATCGGGATCCATCCACCGGGCCTCCGCGCCCTCGCGGCCGCCGGCATCGACGAGGAGGTGCGGCGTCGGGCGGTCGAGATCCGCGGCGGCCGCGTGACGTGCGAGGGTCGCACGCTCGGCACACTCGCCTTCGCGAGGGTCGGCGCCGTGCTCTCCCTGCCGCAGCTCGAGACCGAGGCGCTGCTCGAACTCCGGCTCGAGGAGCTCCGTCCGGGAAGCCTCCGCCGCGGCGTCGTCGTCGACGGGCTGCGCGACCGCGGGACGCACGTCGAGGTCGCGGGCTCCGCGGCCGGCGTGCCGGTGACCGTGGCGGCGCGCTACGCGGTCGGCGCCGACGGCGTTCGCAGCGGCATCCGCACCCTGCTCGGCGTCGAGTGGCTGCCGCAGCGAGGCCGGGCCCAGTACGTGATGGCCGACACGCGCGACGACACCGGCGAGACCGAGACCGCGCTGCTGCACTTCGAGCCCGCCGGTGTGGTCGAGTCGTTCCCGCTGCCCGGCGGACGGCGCCGGTGGGTCGCGTGGGTGCGGCGCGCGCCGGCGACCGCGACGGCCGAACAACTCGCGACGATCGTCGCGGCGAGAACCGGCGCCCGCTTCGACACCACGGTCGCGAGCGGCCCGAGCGCGTTCGAGGCGCGACAGCATCTGGCGCGGCGGATGTCGAGGGGCCGCGTCGCGCTCGCCGGTGACGCTGCGCACGAGATCAGCCCCATCGGCGGTCAGGGCATGAACCTCGGGTGGCTCGATGCGATGCGTCTCGACCATGATCTCGCCGTCGCGCTCGAGACGGGGGCGCCGTACGAGCCGTTCGAGGTGTACGACCGGGTGCGCCGTGCCGCGGCCGCACGCGCGGCCCGGCAGGCGGCGTTCAACATGCGGATGGGCGCTCCGGCGGCGGGGCTCCGACTCCGGCTGCGCAACGCCGCGGTTCGCGTGCTCGCGCTGCCGCCCGCGCGAGCGCTGCTCGCGCGGGCGTTCACGATGCGCTGGCTCTGAGG
>JAPSJT010000018.1:24455-26997 GCA_031178045.1 Agromyces sp. | reverse complement strand
TCCACAGCGGAGGCGCCGGCGACGGGTTGTGGGCAGGCGACGGTTGCGGGGTGGTCACTCGCGCAGTGTATCGACCGAGCCGGTCAACGAGGCGACGGCTCGAACATCACGCCGGGATTGAGGATCCCGGCGGGATCGAAGAGCTCCTTGATTCCGCGCTGCAGCTCGAACGAGTCATCGCCGAGCTCGTCGGCGAGCCACCGGCGCTTGAGGATGCCGACGCCGTGCTCGCCCGTGAGCGTACCGCCGAGGGCCACGGCCGTGCGGAACATCTCGTCGGCGGCCGCCCACACGTGCTCGGGGACCTCGTCGCCCGTGAACACGAAGTTCGGGTGCAGGTTGCCGTCGCCGGCGTGCGCGAGCGTCGGGATCTCGAGACCGTACCGTCGGCCGATCTCGTCGATCGCGCGGAACATCTCGGGCAGACGCGAGCGGGGCACCGCGACGTCCTCGATGAGCACCTGGCCGGATGCGGCGAGCGCCGGATGCATCGCCCGTCGGATGTCGAGCAGGCGCTCCCCCGTGGCGGCATCCGTCGACCTCGTGACCCGCCCGCCGGCGTTCGCGAACACCGCCGCGATGGCATCGGCCTCGACGTCGGCTCCGGCCGCATCGCTCTGCGCGAGAAGGAACGTCTCACCGGGGGCGAGCGACTCCAGCGGCGTGCCGGCGAGTGCCGACGGGCCGAGGTGACGGGCGACCCGCTCGAGTCCGGCCGAGTCGATGAGCTCGAGCACCGCGGGCCTGATCCGGGCGGCAGTGACCCCGGCGGATGCCGCGGCCGCCGTCTCGACGTCGGGGAACACCGCCGCGACGGTCACGACGTCGCCGGGGGTCAACGGCCGCAGCCGCACGGTCGCCTCGACGATGACGCCGAGCGTGCCCTCCGAGCCCGTCAGGAGCGCCGTGAGGTCGTAGCCCGTCACGCCCTTCACGGTGCGGTGCCCCGTGCGCAGCAGCCGGCCGTCGGCGAGCACCACGGCCAGCCCGAGCACCGACTCGCGAGTGACGCCGTACTTCGCGCACAGCAGGCCGCCGGCGTTCGTGGCGATGTTGCCGCCGATCGAGGAGATCGCGCGACTGGCCGGGTCGGGCGTGAACCAGAGACCGAGCGGTGCGAGCGCCGCATTGAGGTCGGCGTTCAGCACCCCGGGCTCGACGACGGCGAGCTCGTCCGCCTCGGAGATCTCGAGGATGCGGTTCATCCTCGAGACGTCGAGCACGATGGCGCCGGGGCTTGCGATCGCCCCGCCGGCGAGGCCGGTGCCCGCGCCCCTCGGCACCACCGGCGTGCGCGTCTCGTGCGCGATCCGCAGCACCGCCTGCACCTCGGCCACGGATGCCGCGCGCACGACCGCGAGGGGCGTACTCGGGCTGCGCCAGCCCGAGCGGTCCTCACGGGCGGCGTCGAGGTCGGTGGAATCGGTGGACACGGCGGCGCCGACGGCGTCGCGCAGTCGGTCGAGAACAGCGAGCGGCATGCTCCCACCCTAGCCACGCGGCGGTGTCCGATTTCCGCCAGTCCATGTCGTCCGCTCGTGCGAGGCTTGACGCATGGCCCCGTCCTCGCGAACCCTGCTCACCTCCGCCGATCCCCTCGACGATCCGGTGTTCGCCGAGCGATACCGGGCGATGCAGGCTCGCGACGCACGCTTCGACGGCCAGTTCATCACCGGAGTGCACTCGACCGGCATCTACTGTCGGCCGAGCTGTCCGGCCGTCGCGCCGAAGCCGTCGAACGTGAGCTTCTACCTCACGGCGGCCGCCGCGCACGAGGCCGGGCTCCGCGCGTGCAAGCGCTGCCTGCCCGACGCCGTGCCGGGCTCGCCCGAATGGGACCTGCGCGACGACCTCGCAGCACGCGCGATGCGGCTCATCGCCGACGGCGTCGTCGAGCGCGACGGCGTACCGGGCCTCGCCGCCCGCCTCGGCTACACCCCACGGCATCTCACGCGAGTGCTCACCGCCGAGCTCGGCGCCGGCCCGCTCGCGCTCTCGCGCGCCCATCGGGCGCAGACGGCTCGAGTGCTGCTCACCTCGACGACGCTGCCGGCGGCGGATGTCGCGTTCGCCTCGGGATTCGGCAGCATCCGCCAGTTCAACGACACGGTCCGGGCGGTGTACGAACGGAGTCCGCTCGAACTGCGCGCCTCCGCGCGCCGACGCGGCGCCACCGCGACCGTGAGCACGAGCGCGACCGCTGCCGCAGCCGACATCGAGGCGACCGACACCGGCGTCGTGCGCCTGCGGCTCCCGGCGCGGCCGCCGTTCGACGCCGCCGGCGTGTTCGCATGGCTCGCCGCGCGCAGTCTCGACGGCGTCGAGCAGGCCGGGCACGATCACTATTCGCGCGCGCTCCGACTGCCCGCGGGCCCGGCCGTCGTGCGATTCACGGCCGGCGGCGACAGCGGCGCACCGACGATCGACATCGAGGCACGGCTCGCGAGTCTCGCCGACCTGCCGCCGCTCGTCGCCCGCGTGCGTCGCCTGTTCGATCTCGACGCCGACGCCGTCGCGATCGACACGGCGCTCGCGACCGACC
>JAPSJT010000018.1:0-24355 GCA_031178045.1 Agromyces sp. | reverse complement strand
CCGACGATCGACATCGAGGCACGGCTCGCGAGTCTCGCCGACCTGCCGCCGCTCGTCGCCCGCGTGCGTCGCCTGTTCGATCTCGACGCCGACGCCGTCGCGATCGACACGGCGCTCGCGACCGACCCTCGCCTGGCGGCATCCGTCGCGGCGACACCCGGCATCCGGGTGCCCGGATGCCTCGACCCCCACGAGCTCGTCTTCCGCGCCCTGGTCGGACAGCAGGTGTCGGTGAAGGCGGCTCGCACGGCCCTCTCGCGGCTCGCGGCCGAGCTCGGCGACCGAGCGGATGGGCCAGCCGGCGCGCCGACCGTCCTCTTCCCGACGGCCGGGGCGATCGCGGCCGGCGGCGAGTCGGTGCTGCGCGGGCCCGCTGCCCGCATCCGCACGATCGTCGACGTCGCCCGCCGCCTCGCCTCGGGAGAGCTCGTCGTGGCGCCCGAACGGGAGCGTGGCGAGCTCGCGCACGACCTGCTCGCGGTGCCGGGCATCGGCCCGTGGACGGCGGGGTACGTCGCGATGCGCGTGACGCGGGCGCCCGACGTCCTCCTCACCGGGGACCTCGCGCTTCGCAATGGGGCCGCCGCTCTGGGGTTGCCCGCCGACGCGCGCTCGCTCGACCTCGAGGGGCGCGCATGGGCTCCGTGGCGCAGCTACGCATCTATGCACCTCTGGCGCGCCGCATGAACCTCCCGCGGCGCCGGCGCACTGTCGACGTGATGGCGCATTCGACGGTATTCGTTGTACATCCCGCACATTCGACCGGCCGACGCGCCCGATAGCCTGTTGGAGTGAAGTTCGCCCACCTCAGAGCCGAAGGCCAGACGACCCCTCGGCTCGCGGTGGTGGTCGCCGATTCCGCCCTCTTCCTCGACGAGGTCATGAACACGGCGCCCCGCGACCTGCAGGACCTCATCGAACGCGGCCCCGGCGCCCTCGCCGACGTTCGCGGCGTCGTGGACGCGGCACTCGGCTCGGGCGCCGGACTCACCCCGGTCGCCGAGCTCCGACACTCCTCGGCCGTGCTCAGGCCCGCGCAGATCATCGCGATCGGCGCGAACTACGCCGCGCACGCGTCGGAGCTGAAGCTCCGCAGCGAGACGGCGATGACCATCTTCTCGCTCTGGCCGAACTCCCTGTCGGGCCACGGTGCGACGACGACGTGGCCCGAAGACCTCACGACTCAGGTCGACTACGAGGCGGAACTCGGGGTCATCATCGGCCGCCCCGCCCGCGGCGTGCACGTTCGCGACGCGCTCGACTACGTCTGGGGCTACACCGTCGTGAACGACATCACGGCACGCGACCTGCAGTTCAGCGAGGCGCAGTGGTCGCGGTGCAAGTCCTTCGACGGGTTCACGCCGACCGGCCCGGTCGTCGTCACCGCCGACGAGATCCCCGATCCGCAGGACCTGTGGCTCACGACCAACCTCGACGGCCACATCCTGCAGGATGCCTCCACGAGCGAGATGGTGCGCGGGGTGGCCGAGATCATCTCGTACCTCTCGCGATCAGCCACCATCCCTCCCGGCACCCTCATCTCGACCGGCAGCCCCGGCGGCGCCGGGTACTCCCGATCTCCCCAGGTGTTCCTCCGCGACGGATCGACGGTCACCGTCTCGATCGGCGGCATCGGCTCGCTCACCACGCACTGCCGCGTGATCTGACGCCGATCGCCGGCGGCGAGGGCTACTCAGACGGCTCTCCCTGCATGTCGACGACCGGAATCGTCGTCGTGATGGGGTGGATGCCCGAGAGCCGCGAGGGCGAGAGCTGGCGCTCCACCTCGCTGCGCGACATGAGGCCCGCCTCGACGACGAGATCGGCGACGGGGCGGCCCGTCGCGAGCGCTTCCTTCGCGATGGTGGCCGCAGCGGTGTAGCCGATGAACGGGATGAGCGCGGTGATGACCCCGACACTCGAGGCGACCATCGCGCCGAGCCGTTCGACATTGGCGGTGATGCCGTCGACGCAGTTCACGCGCAGCGTCCAGCACGCCTGCCGCATCCACGTGATCGATTGCAGCAGTGAGTGCGCGATGACGGGCTCGAAGGCGTTGAGCTGGAGCTGACCGGCCTCGGCGGCCATCGTGACCGTGACATCCGTGCCCGCGATCGCGTACGCGACCTGGCTCACCGCCTCGGGGATGACCGGGTTCACCTTGCCCGGCATGATGCTGGAGCCGGCCTGCCGCGGCGGGAGGTTGATCTCGGCGAGCCCCGCCTGGGGGCCGGATGAGAGCAGGCGCAGGTCGTTGCAGATCTTCGAGAGCTTGATGGCGCTGCGCTTCAGCGACCCGGAGAACGACATGAAGGCACCGGCGTCGCTCGTCGACTCGATGAGGTCGGGAGCCGACTCGAGGCTCAGCCCCGTGATGCGGATGAGGTGCTGCACTGCGGCCTCGCCGTACCCCGGATCGGCGGTGATGCCCGTACCGATCGCCGTCGCGCCGAGGTTGATCTCGGAGAGCAGCCAGATCGTCTCGGTGAGCCGGGCGTGATCCTCGCCGAGCGTCGTCGCGAAGCCGTGGAACTCCTGGCCGAGGGTCATCGGCACCGCGTCCTGGAGCTGCGTGCGTCCGACCTTCAGGATGTCGTGGAATTCGTCGGCCTTCCGGCTGAACGACTGACGGAGCAGCTCGAGCTCCGTGAGGAGGGTGCGGAGGGAGAACGCGAGCGAGATCTTCAGGGCCGTCGGATAGGTGTCGTTCGTCGACTGGCTGCGGTTCACGTCGTCGATCGGGTGGAGGACGTCGTACCGCCCCTTGGCGTAGCCGGCGATCTCGAGTGCGAGGTTCGTGATCACCTCGTTGGCGTTCATGTTGGTCGACGTGCCCGCACCGCCCTGGATGACGCCGACGACGAACTGGTCGTGGTGTTCGCCGTCGATGATGCGCTGGCACGCCTCGTCGATCCACGCCGCCTTCTCCGCGCTCAGCACGCCGACGTCGCGGTTCGCACGCGCCGCCGCCTGCTTCACCGAGGCGAGCGCGACGATGAGATCGGGGTAGACCGAGATCGGTCGCTTCGAGATCGGGAAGTTCTCGAGGGCCCGCATGGTGTGCACGCCCCAATAGGCGTCGGCGGGAACCTCGACGCTCCCGAGCGAATCGGTCTCGGTGCGTGTGGCCGGCTGGGCTTCGACGGGTTGCGTCACGTGCTCCTCCGCGCTGGGGTGCTCGGTCAGGTGTTCGGGTCGGGTCATCGACACGGTTGGCTCCATTGCCTCGTTCGCGCGGGATCGCCGCGCTTCGTCCTCCCCAGAGCCTACCGCTGCGCCGGCCGCGTCCGAGGGCGGCGGTGCGCCTCGGACGCCGAACGGGCCACGCCCCGGCTGGGGCGCGGCCCGTTCGGGTCGGGTGGCTCAGAGGAACGCGAAGGGCAGCATCGCGAGACCGAACACGAGCGCGCCGAGCGTCACGAGCACCGTGCCGGCGAGCATGACGCCGTTCAGCACGATGCCCCAGATCGCGATGGTGCGCGAAGCGGGCTCGCGCTTCAGCGCCATGATGCCGAGCACGAGGCCGACGACCGGCACGAAGAAGGTCGCGCTCGCCACGATCGAGACGAGGCCGAGCACGAGGCTCGCGATGCTGAATCCGCGCGTCTCCGCCGCGGGCACGTTCGCGTACGGGTTCGGCTCTGCGAACGGCGCCTGCGGCTGGGTGGGAGTGGCGGTGGTCATGGTGGGGTTCTCCTTCTCGTGGGTGTGGTTCCACGCTACGGATGCCGCGGCGCGCGGAGTATGGGGCTATCCCCCCGATACGATCGCAGGGATCCCCCGCCACCCCTCCTCGAAACGGAGCAGCATGACCCTGCCCTGGACCGTCCACGGCGACGGCAAGCACGTGAACCCGGGCGAGGTCGTCGCCCCCGGCGAACGACTCAGCTGGCCACGCACGATCGGGCTCGGCGCACAGCACGTCGTGGCCATGTTCGGCGCGACCTTCCTCGTGCCGATCCTCACCGGTTTCCCGCCGGCCACGACGCTCTTCTTCTCGGGCGTCGGCACCCTCCTCTTCCTCGTCATCACCCGCAACCGCGTGCCGAGCTACCTCGGCTCCTCGTTCGCGTTCATCGCGCCGATCACCGCGGCGATGACCGCAGACGGCGTCGCCGACCCCATGGGCGCGGCGCTCTTCGGCATCGTCGTCGTGGGCGTGCTGCTCGCCCTCGTCGGACTCCTCGTGCAGTGGGTCGGCACGCGCTGGATCGACGTGCTCATGCCGCCGGTGGTCGCGGGCGCGATCGTGGCGCTCATCGGCTTCAACCTCGCGCCCGTCGCGAAGTCCAACTTCACCCTCGCACCCGTGACGGCGGTCATCACGCTCCTCGCCGTCATCGTCGCGAGCGTCGCGTTCCGTGGCATCCTCGGGCGCATGTCGATCCTCCTCGGCGTCGTGGTGGGCTACGTCGCCGCAGTGATCCAGGGCGAGGTCGACTTCAGCCTGGTCGCGGATGCCGCGTGGATCGGCCTGCCGTCCTTCCACCTCCCGGCCGACCCGTTCGCCGAGGCCGCGGTCTGGGGGCTCCTGCCCGCCTTCCTCCCGGTCGTCCTCGTGCTCGTCGCCGAGAACGTCGGGCATATCAAGGGCGTCGCGCAGATGACGGATGCCTCGATCAACCGCTCGACCGGGCGCGCACTGTTTTCCGACGGGCTCGCGACGACGCTCGCCGGTTTCTTCGGCGGTTCGGGCACGACGACCTACGGCGAGAACATCGGCGTCATGGCGGCCACGCGGGTGTACTCGACCGCCGCATACTGGATCGCCGGCGGCTTCGCGGTGCTGCTCGGCCTCTCGCCGAAGGTCGGCGCGATCATCAACACGATCCCGCCGGGCGTGCTGGGCGGTGTGACGACCGCGCTCTACGGCCTCATCGGCATCATCGGAGTGAAGATCTGGATCGACAACCGCGTCGACTTCACGAGGCCCGTCAACCAGTTCACCGCGGCGACGGCGCTCGTGATCGGCATCGCCGATTTCACGTTCTCATTCGGCGAGGTGGCGTTCAACGGCATCGCCCTCGGCACGATCGCCGCGATCGCGATCTACCACCTCATGAACGGCATCGCCCGCGCACGCGGCACGAGCTGAGCCGCCGTCGGCTCGCCCTCGACGACGGATGCCCCGTGGCGCACGCCACGGGGCATCCGTCGTTCTCGTGGGTCAGCCGAAGAGCGACTCGATCGGCCCCCGCACGAAGTAGACGAGGAAGCCGGCTGCCACGATCCAGAGCAGCGGGCTGATGCCCCTGGCCTTGCCCGACAGCGAGCGGATCAGCACCCAGCTGATGAAGCCCGCCCCGATGCCGTTCGCGATGGAGTAGGTGAGCGGCATGACCGTGATCGTGAGGAAGACGGGCAGGAGCACCGAGAACTCGCTGAAGTCGATGTCCTTGATCTGCGCCATCATGAGGGCGCCGACCACGACGAGCGCGGCCGCCGCGACCTCGGACGGCACGATCGAGGTGAGCGGCGTGAAGAACATCGCGAGCAGGAAGAGGCCGCCGGTGACGAGGTTCGCGAGGCCGGTCCGTGCGCCTTCGCCGATGCCGGAGCCCGACTCGATGAAGACGGTGTTCGAGGAGCTCGAGGTGAACCCGCCGGCGACCGCGCCGACGCCCTCGACGATGAGCGCCGAGCGCAGTCGCGGGAAGTCCCCCTTCGCGTCGGCGAGACCGGCCTCGCGGGAGAGCCCGGTCATCGTGCCCATCGCGTCGAAGAAGTTCGTGAAGACGAGCGTGAAGACGAGCATGAGCGCGGCGAGCACGCCGATCCGCTCGAAGCTGCCGAATCCGACCTGGCCGACGAGCGAGAGGTCGGGCAGGCTCACCCATGATGCCGGAAGCTCGGGCACCGAGAGCCCCCAGCCCGCGGGATTCGGCTCGGCGTCGGCGGGGAACTTCGGGCCGAGGTTCCAGATCGCCTCGACGAGGATGGCGACCACCGTGCCCGAGAGCAGGCCGATGAGGATGGCGCCCTTCACCTTACGGGCGACGAGGATGCCCGTGAGCACCAGGGTGAGCACGAAGATGAGGGTCGGCACGGTCGCGATCGAGCCGTTCTCGCCGAGACCGACGGGCGGCGAGCCGAGCCCGGTCGCCGTCACGAAGCCGGCGTCGACGAGGCCGATGAAGGCGATGAAGAGGCCGATGCCGACGGTGATCGCGAGCTTCAGCTGCAGCGGCACCGCTTCGAAGATGAGGCGGCGCAGGCCGGTCGCGGCGAGGAGCACGATGATGAGCCCGTTGATGAGCACGAGTCCCATCGCCTCGGGCCACGTGACCTGTCCCACGACGCTCACGGCGAGGAACGAGTTGATGCCGAGGCCTGCGGCGAACGCGAAGGGAAGCCGCGCCACGAGACCGAAGAGGATCGTCATGACCCCGGCCGTCAGCGCGGTCACGGCGGCGACCTGGGCGAATCCGAGCTGGTCGCCCGCGACGTCGGTGCCGCCCGAGAGGATGATCGGGTTCAGGATCACGATGTAGGCCATCGTCACGAACGTGACGACGCCGCCGCGCAGTTCGGCGCCGACGCTGGAACCGCGCTTCGTGATCTCGAAGAACCGGTCGAGCCGGCTCGCGGGCTTGTCGCTGCGAGGCGGCGCCTCGTTGGTCGCAGAGGTGGTCACTGGTGCCTTCCGGTGCTCGGGCGCCGCGTGGGCGCGTTCGACGGGTTGTCGGCGGATGAGCCGACGAGGGCGTCAGCCGAAGAAGACCTCGAGCAGGTGCTCCCCGACGATGAGGTAGACCCCGACGAGGACCGCCACCCCGCTCACGGCGAAGCAGAGCCACGAGGCGACGAGCGCCGTGCGCTTCTGCCCGTCGCTCAACGGGCTCTTCTTCGCGGCCTTCGCCGCACGCTTCTCGGCCTGGCGGATCTCGGCCGGGGTCACGATCGTGATCGCGTCGGTGAACTCGGCCGGCGTGACGATCGGCGTGCGACCCGAGAGCGTCAGGAGGCGGATGCCGAGGGCGTACGACGCGACGACGATGCCCGCGCCCAGCAGTGCGGAGACGAGTACGAGGAGGAAGTCGAGCCAGTCGATCACGACGTCACCTTCTTCTTCGGCTTCGGGTTGCGCTTGATCTTGACCGCCCGTCCGGCGCCGGCGACCTCGCTCACCACGTTGTGGTGGGAGACCTCGTTGCGACGCGACCAGAGGAAGATGCCCGCGATCACGGCGACGCCGACGATCGCGTCGATGATGATGCCCGCGACGCCGAAGTGGGCCACGAGCGCCGCGAGCGCTCCGACTGCGCCGGCGGCGGGCAGCGTCATGAGCCAGCCGATGCCGATGCGCCCGGCGGTGCGCCAGCGCACCTTCGACCCCCGGCGGCCGAGACCCGAGCCGATCACCGATCCCGACGCGACCTGGGTCGTCGAGAGCGCGAAGCCGACGTGGCTCGAGGCGAGGATGGTCGCGGCCGTCGCGGTCTCGGCGGCGAAGCCCTGCGCGGGCTTCACGTCGGTGAGTCCGGTGCCGAGCGTGCGGATGATGCGCCATCCGCCCATGTAGGTTCCGAGCGCGATCGCGATCGCGCACGTGACGATGACCCACCACTGCACTTCGCTGCCCGACTGCTGCATGCCGGCGGCGACGAGGGTGAGCGTGATGACGCCCATCGTCTTCTGCGCGTCGTTCGTGCCGTGGGCGAGCGCCACGAGCGAGGACGAGAAGATCTGCGCGTAGCGGAAGCCGTCGCGCCCGTCGGGCTTTCCGTCGTAGCGGCGGGTGATCGCATACGCGAGCTTCGTCGCGACGTAGGCGATGAGCCCCGCCGTCAGCGGCGCGAGCAGGGCCGGCAGGATGACCTTCGACATGACGACGCCGAAGTCGATCGCTCCGATGCCGAACCCGACGAGCGCCGCACCGATCAGGCCGCCGAAGAGGGCATGGCTCGACGACGACGGCAGGCCGAGCAGCCAGGTGATCATGTTCCAGACGATCGCGCCGATGAGGCCCGCGAAGATCAGCTCGGGGGTGATCAGCACTCCCCCGTCGCCCTCGCGGATGATGCCGCCGGAGATGGTCTTCGCGACCTCGGTCGAGAGGAAGGCGCCGACGAGGTTCAGGATGGCCGCGAGCGTGACGGCGACCTTCGGCCGGAGCGCGCCCGTCGCGATCGGCGTCGCCATGGCATTCGCGGTGTCGTGGAAGCCGTTCGTGAAGTCGAAGAAGAGCGCCAGCGCGATGACCAGCACGACGATGAGGGTGAGATCCACCGGCGTCTTTCTCTGGATCGGTGAGTGGGATTCACCGAATGTTCAGGGGACGTTGGTTGCAGACTCGGCGAGCGCCGCGACCCCGTCGATACTACGCGACGGTGGATCGCTCCTCCACCACGGTCGCGAGGTCGGGACCGAACACGAACGTGCGCCTCACGCGGCCTCCCGCGAGCACGCCCGGCAGCCACCTGCGGGCGTCGTCCCACATCTCGTCGAACGGCACCGAGTCGACGGGGAACCACTCGGGATCGAGCTCGTCGGAGCCGGTGGGGGCTCCGCTCCAGGTGCGGCAGACGAAGACGCTCGACTCCTGGCTCCAGGCCTCTCGGTGCGGGAAGTGGTAGGTGAGCAGGCCCCGAGGTTCGAGGTCGGATGCCACGACGACGACCCCCGATTCCTCGAACACCTCGCGCACCGCCGCGTCGACGGCCGACTCCCCCGGTTCGAGCTTGCCGCCGAGTCCGACGTAGTTGCCGACGCCGAGCCCGTGCTTCTTGCGACCGAGGAGCACCTCGACGACGCCCTCGCGCTCGCGCAGGAGATAGCAGACGCAGACTTGCGGCAGCGGCATCCGTCGGGGTCCTGAATCGCTCGCTCTGATGGGTCGGAGGATCAGCCGAAGAGGATCTTCGCCTCGTCGTACCGATGCGGCGGGACGCTGTTCAGGCTGTGCACGGCCTCGGCGATCGACACGGTCTCGATGTCGGTGCCTCGGAGCGTCACCATCGAACCCCACGCGTTCGCGTAGACGGCGTCGACCGCGGCCATGCCGAGTCGCGTGGCGAGGACCCGGTCGTACGCCGACGGTGCGCCGCCGCGCTGGATGTGTCCGAGCACCGTGTCACGCGACTCGATGCCCGTGCGCTCCTCGATCATGGGCGCCAGACGCTCGGCGATGCCGCCGAGCCGCGGGCGGTTGAACGCGTCGAGGCCCTTGTGCGAGTGCGCCTCCTCCATGTCGTCGAGGTGGAAGCCCTCGGCGACGACGACGAGCGGCGCGCGTCCGCGGTCGCGGACCGACTCGACCCACTCGCAGATCTGCTCGATCGACTGCGGCTGCTCGGGGATGAGGATCGCGTGCGCACCGCCCGCCATTCCTGAGTGCAGGGCGATCCAGCCGACGTGGCGCCCCATGACCTCGACGACGATGCAGCGGCCATGCGACTCGGCCGTCGTGCGGAGCCGGTCGATCGCCTCGGTCGCGATCTCGACCGCCGTGTCGAAGCCGAACGAGTAGTCGGTCGCGGCGAGGTCGTTGTCGATCGTCTTCGGCACGCCGACGATCTTGAGTCCGGCGTCGGTCAGCCGCCGGGCCGCCGTGAGCGTGCCCTCGCCGCCGATCGCGATGATCGCGTCGATGCCGTTCGCGTCGAGCATCCGCTGGATGTTCTCGGGGCCGCCGCCTTCGCCCTCGAACGGGTTCGTGCGGCTCGAGCCGAGGATCGTGCCGCCCTGCTTGGAGAGGCCGCGCACGTCATGACGCTCGATCGGCATGAAGTCGCCTTCGACGACGCCCTTCCAGCCCCAGCGGAACCCGACGAACTCCGCGTCGTGCGAGATGACGCCCTTGAGCACCGCTCCGCGGATGACGGCGTTGAGGCCCGGGCAGTCGCCGCCGCTCGTGAGGATCCCGATCTTCATGGTGTGGACGACTCCAGGGTGCTCGATTCGAACAGGGTGTTGCCGGAGGCCGCAACGTCGGGGCGATTCGACTGCGGCAGTCTATAGCCTCGGCACCGAACCGCCCGACGCGCGCTACAGGTGGCCGTCGAGGGCCGACCGCAGCAGGTGCTGCAGGGCGTCGAGCTGCACGGAGTCCGCGGAACCGGCCTCGACCTCGCTGCCGTCGAGGGCCCGGGCCGCGAGGCCCTGCTTCGAGTCGATGAGTTCCGCGATGCGCGAGTCGATCGTGTGCGCGGCGATGATGCGCCACGCGGTGACCGGCTCGTCCTGACCGATGCGGTGGACGCGGTCGATCGCCTGGGTCTGTTCGGCGGCCGTCCAGCTGAGCTCGGCGAGCACCACGTTCGACGCGGCCTGGAGGTTCACGCCGACGCCCGCCGCCGTGAGCGAGCAGACCGCGACCGCGACCTCGGGGTCCTTGTTGAACGCGTCGATCGCCGCCTGGCGCTGAAGGGCCGTCTGGTCGCCGCGCAGCGACACGGTGCGGAGCTCCCGTGCGGCGAGCGCCGCCTCGGCCTGGTCCATGACGTCGATGTGCTTCGCGAAGAACACGACCTTGCCGACCGAGCGGGCGAGCTGGGCGGCGTAGTCGGCCGCGAGGCCGGCCTTCGCCTGCCCGATGCGGCGCACCATCGTGAAGACGTTCTCGCCCGACTTCGCCGACTTCGACTCCTCGAGCTCGCCGCTCGCCACCGCGCGGATGAACTGGTCGCGCTGGTCGTCGTCGAGGTCGCCGATGCGGAGGTGCCGTGCCTCGACGAGCGCACGGAAGCGCGAGACGAGCCGGGCGCCGAGCTCGCGCTCGGCCGCTCGGATCGACCGGCCCAGCTCGTCGTCGAGCTCGACGGGAAGGTCGGCGATGCGCTTGTCGGGCAGATCTGCGGCGACGTCGACCTTTCGCCGGCGGACGATGCCGAGGTCGATCACCGTGCGCCGTGCCGCCGGGTAGAAGCCCTGGTCGGCGGGCGTGAGCCCCGTCTCCTCGAGCTTGCCGAGGAGCGCGGGCGCGGGCTTGTCGCCCTCGATCCAACCGAGGAACTGCCAGATCGCGCGGAAGTCGTCGACGTCGTTGATGAGGGGCGTGCCGGTGAGGGCGAGCAGCAGCGGGTCGCCGCCGGGCGTGGCCCGACGGATGCGTTCGGCGAGTGCGAGCACGTTGCGGGAGCGCTGCGACTGGAGGTTCTTGATGAAGTGCGCCTCGTCGACGACCATGCCGCGGAAGCCGAGCGTCGAGAGCCAGGCCATGTGACGGTCGAGCACGTCGTAGTTCACGACGACGACGTCGGCGAACGCGTCGAGCGTGTCGCCGTCGCCGTGGATGACGGTCGCGCGCCGGTGCGGTGTCCACCGCTCCACCTCGCGCGCCCAGTTCATCTTCACGACGTTCGGCACGACGGCGAGCAGCGGGTAGGCACCGGCGACGGATGCCGCGAGCACGGATTGCGCCGTCTTGCCGAGTCCGGGCTCGTCGGCGAGGAGGAAGGCGCGGTGGCCGAGGCGCGCCGCCTCGATGAAGCGCGCCTGGTGCTTCATGAGTTCGAGCCCGCGCGGAGCGAGCCGGTCGACGGCCGGAGCCTCGGGCAGCTCCATCGTCGCGGCCTGGCCGCCCGAGCCCATCTCGAACGACTTGAACAGGGGTCCGAGGAGCTCCCAGTTCGCGAGGCGGCGCACGGGCACCGGCGGGGCGGCGGGCTTCGAGAAGTCGGGGGCGAGGAACGGGTTCGCGAGCTGGCGCGAGCGCACGGACGGCGGAATGACCTGGTTCTCGCCGAGCTCGGGCTTCACCTCGGGCTCGCGCACGATGATGAGTTCGTCAGGGCTGAGGTCGGCACCCGACTCCAGCAGCCAGTCGCGGCGGAACCGCTGCGCGACCGTCGAGATCGACGCGTCGGGTTCGAGCAGTGCGATGAGGCTCGTGTCGCGAGCGGCGGTCTTCGCGAGGATCTGCGCGATCCCGTCGAGTCGCTTGAGCAACTCGGCGCGCGCGGCATCCGTCACCTCGGGATCGGCCTTCACCCGGGCGCGCTCCTCGCGCATGAGCAGGGCGATGACCTGGAACTTCGTTCGGTTCGTGGGACCGAGCTTGCCCTTCTGCGCCTTCGTCTCGACCTCGCGCACCTTGCGCGCGAGGATCGGGATGATGGGCGCGTCGTCGTCGCGCGACCGCGTGCGTTGACGCTGCCTCGTCTGCTGGGCCATGGTCCTCCCCGTCTCTCGGGCCGTCTCCGGCTCGCCCCCTCGGCACCGGTGGCGGTGATCGGGACCGCTCGGGGCATCTCGGATGCCGCCGCACGCGGTACGCCGAATCCCGAACCGAGCAGCACGCGAGCCGGGCTCACGCGGTCGGCCGAAGAACGGATTCGTCGGGCGCTCCCCCAGTCTAGCGGGCGCGGAGGGCACTGAGCGACCCGGCACCGCGTCGAACACGACCACGACCGGTGCGAAAGCTCGCGCGTCGTCCTATGCTGCAGGCATGGACGATCTGGCGTGGGCGGACGTCTCGCCCGATGACGACGAATTCACGGTCTCCCAGGACACCGAGTTCGACGAGGACGACCTCGCGCGCGACGACGACGACCGGCCGATCGACGACGGCGCCGTCGAGGAGCTGCCGGGTCTCGATGAGGAGCGACGGGTCCCGCTCCCCGATGGTCCGCTCGGGGTCGACGAGACCTGAGCACGGCTTCGCCGACGCGGACTCGTGCCCGGTGTGGGCTCAGACGCCGCCTCCGCCACCGCCTCCGCCGCCGCCGCCCGACGAACCGCCGCCGCCCGAGCCGCTCGACGACGAACTCGAGCTCGACCCCGACCACGACGTGCTCGACGCGGACGAGAACGAGGCGACCGCGACGGAGAAGGCCCCCGGGTTGAACCCGCTCGTGCCCGAGTACCAGTCGGGCGAGCGGTCGCGCGCCTCGTACAGCGAGGCGAGCTCGTCGGCCCACTCCCGCTCCAGCCCGAACATCACCGCGTACGGCAGCAGGCGCTCGTTGAGCTTCAGCACGACGTCGGGGTCGAGGGAAGCGACGGCCTCCGCCGGCTGCCCGCCGCCGACCGGCACGCCGGTTCCGCCGACGGATGCCGCGGGGCGGTCGACGCGCATCGCTCCGCTCGGGCTCTGCAGCACACGGAGGCGGTCGGCCTCGGCGAGGCGGATGTAGAGCCGGAGGCCCTCGAGGTGGTCTCGTACGGCGCGACCCTCGGCCGTGAGCGGACGCACGTCGGCGACGACGACGAGGGTCACCACGGCCGCGAGGATGGCCCCGATGAAGATGAGCGCCGGCCACGCGCCGCCTCGATGATCCTCGAGGGCGAAGATGCCGAACACGAGGCTCAGGCCGGCCCCCGCGATCGCACCGATCGCGAGGAGGACGCGGGTGCCGAGCTCGGGCCGCCGTCGAAGCCCGGCCTGCACGACGCGCTTCTTCACTGCCTGCCGGATGGCGAGCAGACGGCGGCCGAGCGAGGTGTCGCGCGACTTCAGCTGGCGCCGGGCACCCGGCACAGGACTGCCGTGGTACAGGGCGAGCACGACCGAGCGTGCGTCGGCATCGCCGGCCTCGCCGCCGACGAAATCGACGGCGTATCGCTTGCGTCCGGTCTCGACGACGCGCAGCTCCCCGGCCACGGCGCGCTCGAGGATCGTCGCGGTGATCCCACGGTCGGCACGTCCGACGAGGTCTGCGGCGACCATCGCACTGACGCCGGGCGGCGGCTCGTACTGCGCGATGATGGTGCCCCGTCCGGGGTGGTTGCGCCACCGTACGATGCGGAAGGCGATCGCGAGGGCGGCGGCGAGCGCCGCGAACAGGGCCGCCACTGCGCCGGCGATGGCAGCCCACGACGCCGCGAACGACTCGTCACGCGGCTCGAAGGTCTCGGCGGTGAAGCCGACCGCGATGGTGAGGTTCTCGTATGGCCCCAGCCCGACCGCCTCGGCGCGCACCACCGGCGGGGTGCCGCCGTCGGTGGTGATCGCGTCGCACGGGGTGCCCGATCCCGTCCAGCCGCGGTAGCACGCGATCTCGCCGGTGAGACCCGCCGCCACCTCGGGAGACATCCGCAACTCGGCCGTCACCCGCCCGAACGGCTGCGCCCACCCGGTGCCGTTCACGTCCCAGTAGAACTCGTCGATCGCGGCATCGTCGGGTTCGAGGGTGACGTTGTGCTGGCGGTAGCGGATCACGTAGCTCTGCTCACCGTGCACGAAGTCGTCGGCGCGCACCGTCACGAGCAGGAACTCGCCCTCCTCGTCGGGCTCGGCCTCGAATGGGCGCGGCGTGCCCGCGGCATCCGTCACCGACTCGACCCTGATGTCGACCGGGTGGCCGTCGTAGCGCAGCGGGATCGCCCGTCGGATGCCCCGGTTCTGGTCGAACTCCGGGAAGACCGCCACGAGCGTCTCGGTCGTGTCGAGCACGGAGCGCCTCGCCTCATCGCGATCGAGCTCATAGACGGCGTCGAAGGAGGCGAAGGTGAAGTCGTCGACGCCCGCCGGGATGCCGGTGACCGGAGCGTGGCCGGTCGACGCCGCGGCATCCGTCGACGTCAAGGCATCGACTGAGGAGCTCGCGCTCGCGGCGGCCGCGGGCCCGACCGCGAGCGCGACGATCAGCAAGGCGACGGCGGCACGGAACGATCGACGCGGCATGCCCCAACGGTAGCGCTCGACCGCTCGCTGCCGCGCCCCCGGTTCGGGCCCCATCAGGGCGCTCGGATACCTCAGGGGGTACTCGGGCCGAGAGGAGTATCCTGTTCTCGTGATCGACGACATCAAGAAGCGCGCCCTGCATCGCACGAAGATCATCGAGGGCCAGCTGCGCGGCATCGAGAAGATGATCGAGAACGAGGACTACTGCGTCGACATCATCACGCTCTCGCTCGCCGTGCAGAAGTCGCTCGGCTCGCTCAACAAGCTCCTCGTCGAGAACCACCTGCTCACCCACGTGACCGACATGTACGAGGCGGGCGGCGAGCCCCGCGACGCCGCGGTCGCCGAGCTCCTGCGCATCTTCGAGCTGTCCAACAACCGGGGGTAGCGGATGCCGCACGGCACCCTGGCCGACGCCCTCGCCGAGCGGCCGCTCGTGCTCGACGGCGGCCTCGGAACGCGCCTCGACGACCGCGGGGCGGACGTGTCCTCAGCGCTGTGGAGCGCCGGCGTGCTCGCCGACCGTCCCGACCTCGTGCTCGAGGTGCATCGTGAGTACCTCGAGGCCGGCGCCGATCTCGTGACCAGCGCGTCGTACCAGGTCTCCTACGAGGGCTTCGCGCGGGTCGGCCTCGACCGGCGGGCGACCGACGCGCTCCTGTCGCGAAGCGTCGAGCTGACTCGGCAGGCGTGCGACGAGGCCGGACACGGGTGGGCGGCGGCATCGGTGGGGCCCTACGGTGCGACGCTCGGCGACGGGTCCGAGTATCGCGATCTCGGGCTCGGCGTGGCGGAACTCCGCGCCTGGCATCATGATCGTCTGCGGGTGCTCGCCGATGCCGGCCCCGACGTGCTCGCCGTCGAGACGCTGGCGACCCTCGCCGAGGTCGACGCGGTCGTCGCCGAACTCGAGGGTACTGGCGTTCCCGCGTGGATCACGGTGACCCCCGTCGACGGCCGACTGCGCAGCGGCGAGCCGATCGCCGACGCGATCGAGCTCGCTGCCGCGAGCGACGACGTCCTGGCCGTCGGCGTGAACTGCTGCCCGCCCGAGGAGGTGGCCGGAGCGATCGCCGCCGCCCGATCCGCGACCGCCAAGCCGATCGTCGTGTACCCGAACAGCGGCGAGCGGTGGGATGCCGCGTCGCGGACCTGGAGCGGTGTCGGCACCGTTGCCCATGGACTCGTCCGCTCCTGGCGCGAGGCGGGCGCCGCGATCATCGGCGGATGCTGCCGCACCCGTCCGGGCGACACCCGGGCCATCCGCGGGGTGCTGTCGCCCGACGCGCCGAAGGCGTGACCGGGGCGCGGGAAGGACTGCGGATGTCGCGCATCGAACTCGTCCAGGGGGACATCACCGTCGAGCATGTCGACGCGATCGTGAACGCCGCCAACTCGACCCTGCTCGGCGGAGGCGGCGTCGACGGCGCGATCCATCGCGCGGGCGGCCCCGAGATCCTTCAGGAGTGCCGGAAACTTCGGGCGACCACTCTGCCCCGGGGCCTCCCGACGGGCGAGGCGGTGGCGACCGGCGCGGGTCGGCTGCCGGCACGGTGGGTGATCCACACGGTCGGGCCGATCTGGCCAGGGCCCGGTGCAGAGGCGGACGCGCGGCGGAGGCTGCTCGGGTCGGCCTATCGCAACTCGATCCGCGTCGCGAGTGAGCTCGGTGCGGCATCCGTCGCCTTTCCCGCGATCTCGGCGGGCGTCTACGGCTGGCCGCCCGACGACGCGGCGCTCGTGGCCCTCGAGACCGCAGCGCGATCGGATGCCGCACCCGACCTCCTGCGCTTCGTGCTCTTCTCCGAGGGCATGCTCCAGGTGTTCCGCGCCGCCGCGGATCGGCTCGGGCTCGATGTCCGCTGACGCGCCGAAGCGGATCAGGTGCCCGGCGCCGTGACGGCGAGCCACTCGTCGAGTTCGCTCGGCTGATCGGTGATGATGCCGTCCACGCCGAGGTCGCTCACCTCCTGCCACCGCTCGTGCGTGTTGAGGGTGTAGCAGAGCACCGCGATGCCGGCCTCGTGCAGCGCCTCGAGCGCCCCGGGAACGGCCGTCACCGATGCCGCCGTCGTGCCGAACCCGATGATCCCGAGCCGCTCCGCGAGCGCCACCGGCTCGGCCGGCAGCTCGCGGATGAGCATGATGCGCGGGGTCGTCGGCGAGACGCGTTGCACGGCGAAGAGCGTCTCGAGGCTGAAACTCTGCAGCACCACCCGGCCGCGGAGCGCGCGGCCCTCGATGAGGTCGACGACCGTGCGCACCTCGGCCGGCGTCCAGTCGGCCTTCAGCTCGACGAGCGCGCGCGCCGTCTCTCGTGCCGCGAGCGCATCGAGGAACTGCGCGAGCGTCGGCATCCGCTCGCCGGCGAACTCCCGGCCGTACCAGGCGCCGACGTCGAGCTCGGCGAGCTCGGCGAGGTCGAGCTCGCCGACCGACCGTCGGTCGCCGGTGACCCGCTCCAGATCCGTGTCGTGGAAGAGCACGGGCACGCCGTCGCGACTGAGCTGCACGTCGGTCTCGACGAAGTCGAGTTCGTCCATGGCGAGCTCGAGCGAGGGCATCGTGTTCTCGGGCGCTTCGGCCCGGTCGCCGCGATGGCCGACGATGACCGCAGCCTCACCCGGCACGCGGAGGGCCCCGAAGACATCGCCGGCCGAAGCGGTCGTCGGTGTCGCGGCGATGAAGAGCACCACCGCCGTCGACGCGGTGCCGATCGTGGCGAGCCCGACGCGCACGGCGCGGCGGGGCGGGCGGGCGAGTCGGTCGATCACGCCGGAGGCGAGGCGATGCGGAGCGGAAGCGGAACGTCGGGCGGCGCGGAATGGGCGCGCGATCGTGGATCCGATCGCGGTGGGGGTTCGTCTCACGGGGGCGGGCCTTTCCACCGATCGCGCGCCATTGCGCGATGGTGCAGGTCACTCTAGCAACGTTCGTTACCGTTTCGTTACCTCGATGGGATGCGGCGCCTCGTCGCCGCCTCCGCTTCGGCCGTGATGCGGTTGGCCATGCCCGAGAAGATCACCCCGTGGAACGGGAGGATCGCGAACCAGTAGAGCCGGCCGGCGAGCCCCTTCGGGAAGAACACCGCCCGTTGGCGGTACACCGCGCCGGCCCCGCTCGACGGCTCGCCCTCCTCGGGCGAAGCAGTCGAGACCGCGACCGAGGCGAGCTCGAGCCAGGCGCGACCCGGCACGCGCATCTCGGCACGGAGCCGCAGGAAGCTCCCGCGATCGATGGCCTCGACGCGCCAGAAGTCGACGGCGTCGCCCACGTGCAGGATGTCGGGATCGCGGCGCCCGCGACGCAGGCCGACGCCTCCGGTGAGCTTGTCGAGCCATCCCCGTACGGCCCACGCGAGCGGGAACGAATACCACCCGTTCTCTCCCCCGACGCCCTCGATGACGCGCCAGAGCTCGTCGGCCCGCGCGGTCGTGCGCCGCTCGCGCCGATCGACGAAGACGGTGTGGCCCGCCCACTCGGGATCGCTCGGGAGCGGGTCGCTCGGCGCGCCCGCCACTTCGGCGTTGCGCCAGCTCGTCTCCACCTCGCCCTCGCGCTCCCGCTCGAGCGCGAGGCGCACGGCCGTGCGGTACGGCAGGAGCCCCTCGGCCGGCGGCGGAATGACGTCATCGATGTCGTGCTCGCGCATGACGCAATCGAACTGGAGCGACTCGATGATGGGCACCGCGAGGCGCCGCGGAATCGGCGTGACGAGATTGATCCACTGCCCGGCGAGCCAGGGCGTGAGTACGGGGAGCGCAGCGATGGGGCGTTGGCGCAGGCCCGCCTCGACCGCGTAGCCGTTCATCAGCTGGCCGTATCGATGCACGTCGGGGCCGCCGATGTCGAACGCCCGGTTCACTGCGGCCGGCACGGTCGCCGCGTGGATGAGGTAGTGGAGCACGTCACGCACGGCGATCGGCTGGATGAAGCTGCGCACCCACCGAGGAGCGGGCATGTACGGGAGCACCTCGGTCAGGTGCCGGATCATCTCGAACGACGTCGAGCCGGAGCCGATGACCACTCCGGCCTGCAACACGATCGTCGGCACACCCGACGCGAGCAGGATCTCACCGACCTGCTGCCGTGAGCGCAGGTGCTGCGACAAGCGGCCGGTGTCGGGATGCAGTCCGCCCAGGTACACGATTCGGCCGACGCCGTGCGCTCGAGCCGACTCCGCGACGTTCGTCGCGATGGCGCGTTCGACGTCTTCGAAGTCGCCGGGGCCGCCCATGGAGTGCACGAGGTAGTAGACGACCTCGATCCCCGCCATCGCCTCGTCGACCGCGCGTCGGTCGGTGAGGTCTCCGGCGACGATCTCGACGGATGCCGCCCACGGCACCTCTCGCACGCGCTCGGGCCGGCGAACGAGCAGCCGTACGTCGTGACCGGCCTCGAGCAACCGGGGCACGAGGCGACCGCCGATGTATCCGGTCGCACCGGTCACGAGCACGCGCACGAGTCCTCCGTCTCGGACCCGGCCGGAGCTCAGGCCCGTTCGTTCCCTCGACGATAGTCACCGCTCGCACGCGCCAGCAGGTGCTGCGCCTGTGAATCGTCCGCGCGTTGCAGCGCGAGGATTCACGGCTATCTCAGGCTCTTCGTGTGCCAGACCGTCTTCGTCTCGGTGAACGCGCTGATCCGCCCGAGCGCGGGCGCCGCCGCATCGGAGCCCGACTCCGGGCGGAGCACCCGCTTCAGCGTGTCGGCGGCCTCGATCTCGAGGGAGATCCAGTCGAGGTCGCCCGCGCCGACGAGATCGATCGCATTGACGTCGGCATGACTTGCGAGCCACGGCGCGATCTCGGAGGGAGCCCCGGTGAGCACGTTCACGACCCCCTTCGGCACGTCGCTCGTCGCGAGCACTTCGGCGAGGCTGATCGCCGACAGCGGGTATCGCTCGCTCGCCACGACGACGACGGAGTTGCCTGCGACGAGCGCCGGGGCCACCGCCGACACGAAGCCGAGCAGCGACGAGTCCTGGGGGGCGATGATCGCGACGACCCCGGTGGGCTCGGGAACCGAGATGTTGAAGTAGGGCCCTGCGACGGGATTCGCGTTGCCGGCCACCTGCGCGAACTTGTCGGCCCATCCGGCGTACCAGACCCAGCGATCGATGGACTCGTCGACCTGGGCCGCGGCTGCGACGCGGGAGACGCCCTCGGCCTCCTCGATCTCGGCGATGAACTGCGCACGTCGGCCCTCGAGCAGCTCGGCGATGCGGTACAGCACCTGCCCGCGGTTGTACGCGGTCGCCCCGCTCCAAGACGCGACGGCGCCGCGTGCGGCCACGATCGCGTCGCGCGCGTCCTTCCGCGACGCCTTCGCGGCGTTGGCGAGGAATCCGCCGTCGGCTCGCCGCACCTCGAAGGTGCGTCCCGACTCGCTGCGCGGGAAGGCGCCGTTGATGTAGAGCTTGTAGGTCTTCGGTACGGCGAGGCGGGTCATCGCTTCGATCCCTTCGTCGTGGCGGCTCGGCGGGCTCGCTTCGGCGCGGCATCCGCCGACTCGATCGGCTTCGTCGTGGCCGGCCCGGCAAGGCTCGGCCTCGTCGCCGCCTGGCCGATCGGCGCGGGTGAGAGGTAGGCGGCGAGCCCGTGCCGGCCGCCCTCGCGGCCGTAGCCCGACTCCTTGTAGCCGCCGAACGGGCTCGAGGGGTCGAAGCGGTTGAAGGTGTTCGCCCAGACGACACCGGCGCGCAGCTGATCGGCGACCGCGAGGATGCGGCTGCCCTTGTCGGTCCAGATGCCCGCGGAGAGGCCGTAGGGCGTGTTGTTCGCCTTCGCGATCGCCTCGCCGGGAGTGCGGAACGTGAGCACCGAGAGCACCGGTCCGAAGATCTCCTCGCGAGCGATCCGGCTCGACGTCTGCACGTTCGTGAAGATCGTCGGCGCGTACCAGAACCCGTTCTCGGGGATCTCGCACGGTGCGCTCCAGCGCTCGGCGCCCTCGGCGACGCCGACGTCGGAGAGCTCGCGGATGCGTTCGAGCTGCTCGCGCGAGTTGATCGCCCCGATGTCGGTGTTCTTGTCGAGCGGGTCGCCGAGTCGCAACGTCGAGAGGCGGAGCTTCAGCCGCTCGACGACCTCGTCATGGATGTTCTCCTGCACGAGGAGCCGGGAACCCGCACAGCAGACATGCCCCTGGTTGAAGAAGATCCCGTTGACGATGCCCTCGATCGCCTGGTCGATCGGCGCATCATCGAAGACGATGTTCGCCGCCTTGCCGCCGAGCTCGAGCGTGACCTTCTTGTCGGTGCCCGCGACCTGCTTCGCGATCGCACGGCCCACTGCGGTCGAGCCCGTGAACGCGACCTTGTCGACGCCCTCGTGGGAGACGAGCGCGGCTCCCGTGTCGCCGGCACCCGTGATGATGTTCACGACGCCCGGAGGAAGCTCCGCCTGCTGCAGGATCTCGGCGAAGATGAGCGCCGAGAGCGGCGTCGTCTCGGCGGGCTTCAGCACGACCGTGTTGCCGGCGGCGAGCGCGGGCGCGATCTTCCACGCGAGCATGAGCAGCGGGAAGTTCCACGGGATCACCTGCGCGGCGACGCCGAGCGCGCGAGGGTTCGCGCCGAGACCCGCGTGGTCGAGCTTGTCGGCCCAGCCGGCGTAGTAGAAGAACCAGGCCGCGACGAGGGGCACGTCGACGTCGCGCGACTCCTTGATCGGCTTGCCGTTGTCGAGCGACTCGGCGACGGCGAGCTCGCGAGCTCGCTCCTGCACGAGCCGGGCGATCCGGAAGAGGTACTTGCCCCGGTCGCGCCCCGACATGCGCGACCACGTGCGGTCGTAGGCGCGACGAGCGGCGGCGACGGCGTCGGCGACATCCGCCTCGTTCGCGTTCGCGATCTCGGCGATGCGCTCTTCGGTCGCGGGCGAGATCGTCTGGAACGGGGTGCCGCGGCCGTCGACGAACTCGCCGTCGATGAAGAGGCCGTAGTGGTCGCGGAGCGAGAGGATCGCCCGCGACTCGGGGGCGGGTGCGTACTCGAGGAAGCTCATGTCGGTGCCTTAGTCGATCGTCACGTAGTCGGGTCCGGAGTAGTGTCCGGTGGTCATCTTCTGGCGCTGCAGGAGCACGTCGTTCAGCAGGCTGGAGGCGCCGAACCGGAACAGGTGGGGCTGCAGCCACTCCTCGCCCGCCGTCTCGGCGACGGTGACGAGGTACTTGATCGCGTCTTTCGAGGCACGGATGCCGCCCGCGGGCTTCACGCCGATTCGCTGACCGGTCATCAGGTGCCAGTCGCGCACCACCTCGAGCATGAGCAGCGTGACCGGAAGGGTCGCGGCCGGCTGCACCTTGCCCGTCGACGTCTTGATGAAGTCTCCGCCGGCGAGGATCGAGAGCCACGAGGCGCGTCGCACGTTGTCGTAGGTCACGAGCTCGCCGGTCTCGAGGATCACCTTGAGGCTCGCACTCGTGCCGTCGGGGCGCCGGCAGGCTTCCTTCACCGCGGCGATCTGGTCGAACACCTGGCCGTACCGCCCGGCGAGGAATGCGCCCCGGTCGATGACCATGTCGATCTCGTCGGCTCCGGCCTCGACGGCCTCGGCGGTGTCGGCGAGCTTGATCTCGAGCGAGGAGCGGCCGCTGGGGAACGCCGTCGCGACCGCCGCGACGGAGATGAGCCCGTCGTCGGGGTCGCCGTGCGCTCCCCCGAGCGCGTCGACGGCGTAGGGAACCATGTCGCCGTACACGCAGACCGCGGCGACGCGCGGCGTCGTGGCGTCTGCCGGATCGGGGTTGACCGCCTTCGCGACGAGCGAGCGCACCTTGCCGGGCGTGTCGGCACCTTCGAGTGTCGTCAGGTCGATGAGGGAGATGATCCGGTCGAGCGCCCAGCGCTTCGACGTCGTCTTGATCGAGCGCGTGCCGAGCGCGGCGGCGCGCTGCTCGAGGCCGACCGCGTCGACGCCGGCGATGCCGTGCAGGTAGCGACGCAGGGTCGCGTCGTCGGGTTCGCCCCCGAGCACGGCGAGCGCGCGCTCCCGGGCGGTGACGAGGGAGGTGCCTGACATGGTGATGACCTGGCTTTCGTATCGGTGCGGATCGGCCGGCGGCGCGTGGCGCTCAGCCGTCGAGGAGGTGGAGCGCCGTGGCCTCGTCGGTGACGAGCACGGTGCAGAGCCCGCTGCGCACGACCGCGTCGGCGACCGCGTGCTTGGTCGAGCCCGACATCACGGCGATCGCGAGTGGTGCGCCGCGCAGCTCGTCGAGCGTGAGCCCGACGGTGCGGGCGTCGAGCGCGGGATCGACGATGTTGCCGTCGGAGTCGATGTATCGGCCCACGACGTCGCCGACCGCGCCCTTCTGCACGAGCAGATCGACGTCGGCGGTCGAGAGGTAGCCGCTCTCGACGTGCACGGAGCTGTGGTCGGCGGCGCCCGCGCTGAAGAGGTAGGCGTCGGCGGAGCGCGCCAGCTCGATGACGCCGGCGACGACTCGGTCGGCCTCGATGGCCTCCTTCGTCTCCAGGCGCTCGAGGATCGCGGGACTCGGCAGCAGTGTGGCGCTGCCGCCGCCCTTCTGCGCGATGCCGACGGCCGTCGCCGCGGCCGTGCCCGGACGGCGGTTGAGACTCACCCCTCCGTTGATCTGCACGACGTTGACGCCCGTCGCCCACCCGTTGCGCAGGTGCTGCGAGATCTCGAAGAGGGTCCGACCCCAGCTCACGCCGAGCGTTCGCGGCACGGGCCGGAGTGCGGTGAGGTAGTCGGCTGCGGCCTGCGCGGTGCGCTCCTGCAGTTCTTCAGGCGAATGCACCCCTGCGGTCGAGACGACGATCGCGTCGGCGAGCCCGCGTTCTTCGCGCAGGCGGCGCTCGATGGGGAGCCGTCGCGCGCGCGGGTGCAGGATCTCGATGCGGATGAACCCGCGCTGCTTGGCCTGCGCGAGGAGTCGACCGACCTTCCACCGGGTGAGGCGCAGCGCCTGCCCGATCTCGTCTTGGGTCTTGTTCTCCTCGTAGTAGAGCTCGGCCGCCCGGATCGAGAGGAGTTCGTCGATCTCGTCCACACGCATCCTTCCGCCTCGCTCTCCAGCGTAGGCAGGCGGTCGCGCATCGGCAACACTCGCGGGCATCACTGCTCATATGAGCAGAGCGAGCGCAGGATGCCGCGCGCCGACCGCGGCGGCCGGCTCGCTGCCCGTCAGCCCGACGGCGTCGCGTCGAACTCGCCTGCCAGGCTCGCTCTCGAGGTCGCCAGATGCGCCCGATGCCGCACGAGCACGATCGCGGCGATGCCCGCGAGCACGATGAACACGATGCTGAGCGCGACGAGGGCGAACCAGTTCGAGTCGAGGGCGAGGACGAGCCCGGCCGCGACGACCGTGATCGCCGCAGCGGCGAGCTTCGAGCCGATCTTCAAGCGCAACGCCGGGCTCGGCCGGCCGTCGGGGCCGTCGCCGTCGACGAGGAGCAGGTCGGCGAAGGAGTCGACGGTCGCGAACAGCGCGCCCGAATACGCGAGCGCACAGCCGAGGGCCCCCCAGAGATTCGGTGCCTTCGGTGCTGCGGCGGCTTCGGCGAGCACTGCGAGGAAGTCCATGGCGCGGATGCTACGGGGTGTCGCGAGCGGGGCGCAAGCAACGCGCGGTCAGCGGCCGGCGCGCTCGTCCTCGAAGAACCGCGGTCGGGCGACGACGAGCCCCGCGAGCGCGGCGGGAACGGCGGAGCCGAGCAGCACCAGGAGCGGCCACGTCCAACCGCCGGTGGCGTCGTGCAGCACACCCACGACGAGCGGTCCGACGGCGACGATGACATAGCCGGCCGACTGGACGAAA
>JAPSJT010000017.1 GCA_031178045.1 Agromyces sp. | reverse complement strand
GAGCCGCACCCCGAGTGCGGTTGCCGAGCTCTTGGAGGAACCGCGACGGCTCCCGTTCCCCTCGATGCCCGCCGCTCCCGCGCGCCCAGCTCAACGTCAAGCGGCGCCGTGCCCGCGTGAGCCCAACGTAGAGCAGTCGCCGTTCCTCGTCGATCGCGTCGAAGCCCTTGGCGTACGCGATCGGGAGCATGCCCTCGACGAGTCCGACGATATGCACCTCGTCCCACTCGAGACCCTTCGCCGAGTGCAGGGTCGCGAGGGTGACGGCGGCGACGGGCGGCTCGTGCTGCGCTTCGGCCCTGGCACGCAGCTCGTCGGCGAACTCGCGGAACGTCATGCCATCTGGTGCGGCGTCGACGAGTCTGGCGATCGCGTTGAGCGACTCCCACCTGGCCCGCACCGCTCCCGGCCCATCGGGCGCCTGCACCGTCCAGCCGAGTGATCGCAGCACGTCGCTCACCGACTTGAAGAGCGGCTCGCCGGCGATCGTGAGCGCCGCCGCCCTGAGTGCGTGCACGGCTTCGCGCACCTCGGGGCGGTCGAAGAAGCGCGCCGCGCCGCGCACACGGGAGCCGACGCCGACCTCGTCGAGCGCCCGCTCGAGGATGGCGGACTGCGAGTTGACGCGCATGAGCACGGCGATCGACTCGGGGGCGATCCCGGCGTCGACGCGCGCCCGGATGCGAGTGGCCACCCCGCGCGCCTCGGCGAGTTCGTCGGCGTATTCGAGCACCTCGGGCTCGATCCCAGCCATTCCCGGCGCGACGTCCGACGCGCCCGGCTCCCCCACGACCGCCACGAGCCGCAGCGCGCCGGCTCGCCCGCGCATGAGGCGGTTCGCGACCCCGACGATCTCGGAGGTCGAGCGATAGTTGCGTTCGAGCCGCACGAGCGTCGCCCCTTCGTACCGCCGCTCGAAGCCGAGGAGGTACTCGGGGGTCGCACCCGCGAAGGAGTAGATCGTCTGGCTCGCGTCGCCCACGACGCAGACGTCACGGCGGTCGCCGAGCCAGAGGTCGAGCAGCTGCTGCTGCGCCGGCGACACGTCCTGGTACTCGTCGACGACGAAGTGCCGATAGCTCTCGCGCACGTGCATCGCGACAGAGGGCTCCGACTCGATCATCCCGGCGGTCGCGAGCAGCACGTCCTCGAAGTCGAGCATCCGCCGTTCGTCCTTCAGCTGCTCGTACCCGGCGATGAGGGCGAGCAGCTGATCGGGTGTGAGGTTCCCGGGTGCTCCGCGGGCGGCGAGGCGTTCGGCGTACGCGTCCATGCCGAGCGCACTGACCTTGCGCCACTCGATCTCGGAGGCGACATCCCGAAGCGTCGGCACGTCCACCCGCAATCGCAGCCGTTCGGATGCCTCGCCGAGCAGCCTGCCCTTGAACTCGAGCACCCGTGGCGCCGAACCGCCGACGACGAGCGGCCAGAAGTGGTTGAGCTGTGCGAGCGCGGCGGCGTGGAACGTGCGCGCCGACACCCCGCCGGCGCCCAGCACCCGAAGACGTGCCCGAAGCTCGGCGGCGGCCCGCGACGTGAACGTGAGCGCCATCACCCGGGCCGGATCGTAGGCGCCGGAGGCGACGCCGTACGCGATGCGATGGGTGATCGCCCGCGTCTTCCCGGTGCCGGCGCCGGCGAGCACGCACACGGGCCCGATGAGCGCCTCGGCGACGACCCGCTGGTCGTCGTCGAGGGCGTCGAGCAGCGGGTCGGATGCCACGGTCATCGCGTCGCCCGCACGTCGGGCTCGGGCAGCGGCCCGCCGTACCAGCGCTCGAGGAGCCAGCGGGCGATCGAGATGCCGCCGGGCAGTCCGACCTCGGGAAGCGCCGCGGCCAACTCGGCACGAGTGAACCAGCGCAGCTCGAGGATCTCGACGCCGTCGGGAGTCGCGGAGGCCGGGGCGGTGCCGCTCGAGACTCGGGCGGTGAAGCCGAGCATGAGGCTCGCCGGGAACGGCCACGGCTGCGAGCCCGCGTACTCGACGCGGTCGACGACGAGCCCCGCCTCCTCGCCGATCTCCCTGACGACGGCGGCCTCGAGCGACTCCCCCGGCTCGACGAATCCGGCGAGCAGCGAGAAGCGGTGCTGTTCCCAGAGCGCGTTCGATCCGAGCAGCAGGCGGTCGTCATCGTCGGTGACGAGCACGATCACCGCGGGATCGGTGCGCGGGAACAGCAACGTCCCCTCGCGCTCGCAACGTCGCGCCCAGCCGGCCTGCACCACGGTCGTGGACGAGCCGCACCGGGGGCAGAACGCGGAGGTCTCGAGCCAGTTCGCCATGGCGAGCGCCTCGGTGAAGAGTCCGGCGTCGCGGTCGCCGAGCAGCGGCACCGCCGCACGGAGGCCGACCCAGCGCGCCTGCTCGGGTTCGATCCGCTGCGCGGCCTCCTCGTCGACGACGCGCACCTCGATGGGGGTGCCGACCGGGAAGCGGTCGGATGCCGCATCGCCACCGGTCGTGATCGTGCGGCCGAGGTAGCAGCGGAGGGCGTCGGTCCCACCGCGCGACAACTCGCCCGGCGCGAGGAATTCGAGAGCGGGAAGCGAGCCGTCGACCTGTTCGGAGAGCAGGGCGCGACCTCGGTGCACCACGATCACCCGCGACCCCGGATCGGCGTCGAACACCGCGTGGAAGTCATCGCGAGCCCTGGCCTCGCCGTCACGGTCGAGTGCGGCTCGCGCGAGCGGCGGGGCTGTCGATTCGCGCACTGGCACCTCTCTGCACTTCACTGCGGAGTCGGCGGGAAGGCGTGGCGGTCGCCCGAGACGAGGATTCGCCTGCTTAGGCTGTGTGCCATGGCCAGACCCCCTCTCACTCTAGCCGCGTTGGCCACGGCGGCGGTGCCCGGACTCGAAGTGCGCGCCGCCCGTTCGCATACCCGTCGCAGCCAGGGTGCGTACGACGCCGTCGAACTCGAATGCGTCGACGGACGCCGGCTCCTCATCCGCGCTCCGCGCTCGCAGAGCGCCGAGACCGAGCAGTCGGCCGACCTCGTCGCGATCCGTGCGATGACCCCCGGCATCCGATCGCGGCTGCCGTTCCTCGTGCCCGATTTCGTCGGCCAGGCGCCCATCGCTGGCACCCGGGCGATCGTCACCGAGTTCCTCCACGGTGCGGTGCAGAGCGCCGACGAGCTCACCGCGTACCCGGCGCTCGCGGCCTCCGTCGGCGCTGCGATCGCGGCGCTGCACTCCCTTCCGAGCGGGTTCGTCGCCGATGCCGGCCTGCCGCGTCACTCCGCCGAGGAGGCCCGCGACGAAGTCGTCGCGCTCATCGGTCGCGCTGCCGACACCGGCCGCCTCCCGGCCGCCATCCTGCGTCGCTGGGAACAGGCGACCGACGACGAGGCGCTCTGGCGGTTCCGGACGACGGTCGTGAACGGAGCGCTGAGCGCCGACTCGATCCTCGTGGGCGGTGATTCGGTCACGGCCATCCTCGGCTGGTCGGCACTCTCCGTGGGCGACCCTGCTCGCGACCTGCACTGGCTGCTCACCTCGCGGGGCGCCTCGGCCGAGGTCGCCCTCGATTCCTACCTCGCGGGGCGCGCGGGCGCGGCCGATGCGCACCTGCCGCAACGCGCACTGCTGTACGGCGAGCTCGAACTCGCCCGCTGGCTGTTGCACGGCGTCGATGAACGCAACCAGGCCATCGTCGACGACGCGGTCGGGCTGCTCGATGGGCTGGCAGCCAGCGTTCACGACCACTCGAGCGAACCGCTCTCGCCCGAGACCGGTCCGATCCTCGCGGTCGGCGAGGTCGAGCGCCTGCTCGAGGACACCCCTCGAGAGCACGCGCAGCGCGAGGCGGGCACGACCCTGCTCACCGACAGCTACGACTTCTCGGAGCTCGAGCGACGCGAGGCCGGCGAACGCCCGGCACCGGCGATGGATGCGACCGCGCCGATCCCGCTCGACCTCAGCGACTGGGGCGATGCGACGCCGCCGGCCGCCTCTCAGGATCCGAGGTCGGGCCACGAGGAAGCCGCAGACGCGGCGACTGCCTCGGGACGCGCCGACGCGGCCGACGCCACCGTCGCCCAGGAGCGCCGCAACGCCGCTTCGTCGTAGAGCGCGTCGGGTCGGATGACTTGGTCATCCTCGACGAAGTAGAACACGGCGTCGACCGATTCGACCTCGACCCCGGCCCACTTCGCGTACGCGAGCCGATACAGGGCGAGCTGGGTCTGCTTCAGTTCGAGGTCGCGCTCGTCGCGCGGCGCCTTGCCGGTCTTCCAGTCGACCACCTGGTAGCGGATGCCGCGTGCCGCGAGCTCGGTGCCCGGCGCCACCTCGTAGACGGCGTCGAGCTTGCAGACGAAGACATGCTCATCGATCGGCAGATGCAGTTCGAGCTCGACGGCGATGGGTCTGCGTCCGCCCCACTCGGAGGCCTCGAACGTCGACTGCAGCCTGCGCAGGCGCTCGGTCGTCGCGTCGGCGATGTACTCGCCGGATGCACTGCTCGCACGCTCGGACGACGGCTCGAGCCAGTCGTCGTCGATCGCGGCGGCGTCGCCCTCTCCGGTGGAGCGGTGTTCGACCCAGGAATGGAACAGCGTGCCGATACGGGTCGCCCGGAAGGGTCGCTGCGGCATCGGTCGCCGGAGCTGCTCGGCTACCGCGCTCGGGTCGTCGACGTAGTCCTTGAACCGCGAGGCGGGCACGCGGGCCGGGATCGGCGGCGCGGCCGGAGGCTCGAACCGGCGTCTGCGGTCGGCGATGAGCAGGCGCAGCTCCTCGGCCAGGCGAGGGCCGATCCCGGCGCCGCTCGGGCCTTCGGCGGCCATCCGCACTGCGTCGGCGGCCGCGCGGACGGCCCGCTCACGAGAGCCCAGCGGCTCGAGCGGCCATCGGACCCGATCGCCGTCGCCCGTGCGAGGGTTCACCCCGGACGGGGGCGTACCGGGGAGCCTCCCGGCGTCGATGATGCCCGCGACGGCGAGCTCGCGGAGGAACGGGCTCGGTGTGCGCGGGGCCTTCTGCGTCGACCACGACGAGCCCGTGAGCAGGAGCTCGGAACGCGTGCGTGTCAGCGCGACGTAGGCGAGCCGTCGTTCCTCCTCGGCATGGCGCTCGCGGTTCTCGGCGGCGAACGCCTGCACTGCCTCGTCGAACTCGGACTGGCTCTGGGCACCCCGCCACTGCAGTTCGGGCAGCTCGTCGCGGTCGCCCTTGAAGTCGTTCGGCAGCTCGCCGAATGCGAGCCAGCCCTTGCTCGAGCGCGGCTTGGAGGGGAGCTCGTCGTCGACGAGGCGAGGAATGGCGACCACATCCCACTCGAGGCCCTTCGATCCGTGGATCGAGAGCACCTGCACAGCGCCAGGCTCGGGTTCATCGTGCCGCGGCGCGAGCCGATCGCGTTGTTCGGCCTCGGTGAGCCAGCCGAGGAACGCGCCGAGCGTCGGATGCTCGGACACGTTCGCGAACCCGGTGAGCAGTTCGTCGAAGGCGTCGAGGCTGGGGCCGCCGAGCGGTTGCGCCGCGTTCGCGGCCACCTCGATGTCGAGGAGCAGTTCCTGCTGCACGAGGTGCACGAAATCGACGAGGGCGAGTCCTGCACGCCGTCGGAGCGACTGGAGCTGCGCGCCCGCACGCCGCATGCGGCCGAGGCCTGTCTCGCTGAACCCTCGCAGTGCCGAGTGACCGTCGGGCGCCGTGAGCAGGAAATCGAGCGCGTCGACGATGGACGGCGACTCGTCGGGCGCGATCGACGCGCGGAGCCCGCGCTTGACGTCGTCGTCGAGCGTACGGCTGCCGAGGTCGCGGTCGGCGAGCCACTTGGCGAGCCCCCGCAGTGCGGCGAGGTCGGCCGGGCCGATGCGCCATCGTGCACCGCCGAGCACGCGAACCAGCTCGGAGCCGGCGGTCGGATCGTGGAGTACCCGGAGCACGCACACGAGGTCGGCGATCACGGGTTGGTCGAGCAGCCCCGAGATGCCGAGGACGTGCACGGGAACCCCGTGCGCCCGCAGCGCGGTCGTGAACACGCCGACGTTCGAGAAGGTGCGGCAGAGCAGCGCCCCGCTGAGCGCGCCGCGATCTCCGGCACGGCCGAGCCGCGCGGCGAACCAGCGGGCGACGAGATCGGCCTCGGCTTCGATCGTCTCGGCCCAAGCGGTCTCGAGCCTTCCCGGGCCTGCGAACGGCGATGGCGCGAGCGGGGCCTTCGGGATGCCGGCGTCGAGCGGTTCGATGATCGTGTTCGCGGCTTCGAGCACGACCCGCGGGTTGCGCCAGCTCGTCGAGAGGTCGAAGACACCGGCCGACCCGCCGTCGGCGAAGTCGTTCGCGAACCGGGCCAGGTTCGCGGCGCTCGCCCCGCGCCATCCGTAGATCGACTGGTCGGGGTCGCCGACGGCCATGACCGAGTGCCCACGGAAGAGCGTCGCGAGCAGCCGAGTCTGCACGACGCTGGTGTCCTGATACTCATCGAGCAGCACTGTGCGCGCCCGCTCGCGGTGCGCCGCGACGACCTCGGGATGCTGCTCGCAGATCGTGAGTGCGAGCGCGACCTGGTCGGAGAACTCCACGTACCCCCGCTCTCGCTTGGCGGCCGCGTACGCGTCGGCGAGCTCGAGCAGCGGCGGAAGTGCGCCGACGACGCCGAGCGCATCGGTGAAGCTCGCGAAGTCGGTGCGTTTTCGAGGTGCGCCGATGGGCAGCCCCTGCATGGCGAGGAAGTCGCGGGCGAACGCCTGCACGTCTCGGCTGTCGGCCACGTTCTCGGCGAGCGCCCGGCTGAGCGCCAGCACGGCGCCCGTGACCCGATCGAGCGAGGCGTCGAGCTCGACGAGTCGCGGGTCGGCCGAAGCGCTCGCCACCGAGCGGGCGAGAAGCCACGCGGATGCCTCGCCCAGCACCGCGGCGTCGGGCTCGCGCCCGATCAGCATCGCGTGCTCGCGGTAGATCGCGCTCGCGAAGGCGTTGTAGGTGCCGACGGCGGCGGATTCGAGCGGATCGAGCGAGACGTCGGAGAGGCCCTCCGCGACGAGTTGCGCGACCCGCTCGCGAACCCGGTCGGCGAGTTCACCGGCGGCCTTACGGGTGAACGTGAGTCCGAGTACCTCGGGCACCGCGACGTGGCCGTTCGCGAGGAGCCAGACGACACGGTTCGCCATGGTCTCGGTCTTTCCGCTGCCCGCACCCGCGACGACGATGCTCGCGCCGTGCGGGTCGGCCTCGATCACCGCGCGCTGCTCGGCCGTCGGGGCGTGCAGACCGAGGCGAGCGGCGATCTCGAGGGCGCCGATCGACCCGCTCACGCGGACACCGCCGGCACGAGGTGCACACGGTACTGCCAGGCGCCGAACCGCGATCGGAAGCCGAGCTCCCCCGGTCCGTCGAACGCGCTGCCGGCCATCGTTCGGCCGATCGATTCGAGTCGTTCACGGAACGCCGCCTCGGCGTCATCGTCGAACGGCTGCTGGGCCCGCTCGGTGTATGCGGCGCCGCGAGCCGGTTTCGCCAGGTACACGAGCTTCGCGCCGCCATGCGCGCCGGCGTGCGGAACCTCGCCCATGCGCGCGGCCAGCTGGTACGCGGCGAGCTGCGGATGCTGTGCGGTCTGCTCGGCCGTGGGCGGGGTTCGACCGGTCTTGAGATCGACGATGACGGTCGTGCCGTCTGGCGATGCCTCGACTCGGTCGATCGTGCCCGTGAGCCGAACGCGGCCGACGACGAGCGTGAACCGCCCCTCGGCGCCGAGCAGCACCTTGCCGTCGTCCGCGAATCCGGTGAGGTAGTCGGCGGCGCCCTCGGCCATGCGACGTGCCCCACGGCGCTCGCGCTCGGCAACCCAACCCGCTTCGAAATGAAGCTCGCGCCAGCGCTCCTCGACCGCTGCCCAGATGGTCTCGATGCTGGTGTCGCCGTCGTCACGCGCACCCGCCTCTTCGACGACCGCGTGCACGATCGTGCCGATGGAGGCGGCGAGACCGGACGGCGGCGATGCCACGTGGTCGATGAACCAGCCGAGGGGGGATTCCTCAGCGCGATCGATCTGCGACGGCGAGACCGCCACCACGGCTTCGGGATCGCCGTCGAGGTCGACGAGCGGCGCCGACGTCGACGGCTCGGCGAGACCGTACCAGTCGCCGGGATGAGCGCCGGGTACGCCCTCTTCGGCGAGGAGCGCGAGCGCGGCGGCGGCCTCGGCCTCGCCGGTCTCGACGAGCTCTCGACGGAGCGCACCGACGAGGCCGCGAAGATGGAGCGGGCGGCGGCGGGGACGAAGCCTCGCCGGCGCATACCCCATGAGCATCGACGGCTGCTCGTCGTCGTTGGCCGTGCAGCTCAGCACGAGCTGCCTGGCGGCTCTCGACGCGGCGAGCGCGAACAGTCGCAGTTCGTCGCCGCGCACCGAGGCGCGAGCCTCCGCGGCGTTCTCGGGCCGCGGAAGCGGCGCGCCGGAGCGCATCGCGGCCACGACCCGTGGCAGCAGGCCGGCGTGCAGGAGGGTGCCGCGAGGGCGCAGGTTCGGCCAGACGCCGTCTTGCAGCCCGGCGACCACCACGATGTCGAACTCCCGGCCGATGAGGGCCGGCGGTGTCGTGACGAGCACGGTCTCGGCGCTACGACGTGGCGCGAGCGAGTCCTCGGGCAGCTCGCTCGCGAGCACCTCGTCGACGAACCGGGTCGCCGGCGCGTCGGGCTCGCGCTCGACGTACCGGGTCGCCGCCGCGAACAGCGCGACCGCCGCATCGAGCGCTCGATTCGCCTCCTCGGCGAGCACGCCTGTTCCGCGAGCCTGAGCGCCCCACTCGCGCGCGAGGCCGCTCCCGTCCCACAACGACCAGAGCACCTCTTCGATCGTGCCGCCCGAACGTGCGATCTCGCGCGCGGCGGCGAGCAGCTTGGCGAGTCGCGCGGCGCGGCGCCCCGGTGCGGCGTCGATCGTCTCGAACCCGCCGGGAGCCGAGAGCGCGTCGACGAGCAGCTCGTCGGCCGGGCGGGCACCGCCCGCCGCGAGTTCTTCGTGTCGCAGAGCGAGCCGGAGTCGCCGCAGCCCGACACCGTCGAGCCGGCCGAGCGGGCCGCTGAGGAGCTCGACCGCGAGCTCGGGCGTGAGCGGCTCGCGACCGAGCACGAGCGAGGCGGCCGACAGCAGCGCGGCAGCGGCCGGCGCGTCGCGGAGCGCCGTGCGTGCTGCGTGTCCGGCCGTCGGCACGTCGGCGAGCGCGAGGCCGCGTTCGAACGCCGGGACGTCGGCGCCCGAGCGGAGCACGACCGCCATCGACGACCACGGCACTCCGTCGAGGAGGTGACGCTCGCGCAGTACCCCGGCGACCGCCTGGCACTCGGCGGCGTGCGACGCCGCCTCGATGCCGATGACGGGCTGGAGCGCGTCGCCGTCTGCGTGCGCAGGGTCGACTCCGTCGGGCTCCACGATCTTCGCCTGGCGATGCGTTCCACCGAGCGCCGTCCCGATGTGCGAGGCCACCGATCGCACCACCTCGCGGATCGCGGCGCGCCCGCGGTGCACTTCGGCGAGGTCGATGCGCCGAACGGCTGCGCCGTCGAGCACCGTGGCGAGCGAGCCGAGCAGTTCGGGGCGGCCACCGCGGAACCCGTTGCTCGCGACGTCGGGGTCGCCGAACGCGATCACCGCCGCCCCGCGGGCGGCGAAGGCCGCCAGCAGGGCTGCGGTCGCCTCGGTCGCCTCCTGTGCGTCGTCGACGACGACGAGCCGAACCCCAGCGAGCGGACCGAGTGCGGCGGAGGCCTCGGGATCGATGTCGCTGCGGCGCACGATCGCGGCGGCGAAGGCGCCGAGCTCGGCCGAGTCGAACTGGGTCGGCCGCAACTGCTCCTTCACGTCGGCGTACTCGGCGAGGAACGCCGCCACGGCGCTCCACTCGGGGCGATCGGCGACCTCGCCGAGTTCGGCGAGGACGCTCGGCGAGACTCCGTGCTCGACCGCTCGCATCATGAGGTCGCGGAGTTCGGACCGGAAGCCCTGCAGCGACCGCACCTCGGCCCCGAGCTGCGCGGGCCATGCCGGTCCGAACCCGTCGCGGATGCCGCCCTCGAGCAGTTCGGCGACGATCTGGTCGTGCTCGGCCCCGGTGAGCAGGGTCACCGGACGACCCGTGTAGGCGCGGACCAGCTGGAAGGCGACGGAGTTCGCCGTGCGGGCGAGGGGCCCCCGGGTCGTGACACCGAGCCGCACCGCCAGCTCGTCGCGGAGCGAGGTGGCCGATGCCCGGGTGGCGGAGATCACGAGCACCTCGTCGGTCGAGTACCCCGACCGCTCGATGCGGTCGGCGACCAACTCGACGACGAGGGTCGTCTTGCCGCTGCCGGGAGCGCCGAATACCGCCGCGTGCTCTCCGTCGGCGAGCGTCGCGACGGGGCTCGGAAGGGTGGCGGCGGCGGGCATGTCTGAACGCTAACCCGTTCCGCCGACAGTGAACGTGTCCGGCCCGGCGCGGCCCGTGTCGTAGTGTTTTCGATCAAGAGAGAAAGGCGCACCGTGGACGTTCGCATCGGCATCCAGAACTCCCCCCGTGAGATCAATTTCGAGACCTCGCAGTCGGCGGAGGAGGTCGAGCGACAGGTCGCGGCGGCCCTGAGCGGCCAGTCCCCGCTCCTGAAGCTCTCCGACGACAAGGGCACCGTCTACGTGGTGCCCGCCGCGTCGCTCGCCTACGTCGAGATCGGCTCGGAGGAATCCCGCCGCGTCGGATTCGTCGCCTGAGCATGGAGCTGCTCTTCGTCGTGCTCGGCGGCGCGATCCTCGGCCTCGCCGCGCGCTACACGCTTCCCCGACGGCACACGTACGGCAGCGTCCTCGTCCCGGCGATCGGGACGGGCGTCGCCGCCGTCGCGTGGGTCGCGCTCACGTGGCTCGGCTGGGCATGGGACGGCGGCTGGATCTGGGTCGTGTCGCTCGTGGCGGCGGGACTCGCGTCAGCCGCATCCGCCTTCCTGATCGGCCCCCGCCGCGAACGCCATGATGCAGCGCTCTTCGAGCGGCTCGCCCGGCCGGGAGCCGGTCGCGCGGCCTGAGCCCGGCCGCCGTCAGGCGGTGAGACCGAGCGCGTCCATACGACGGGTGTGATCGGCGATGAGCTCGGTGAACACGGGCTCGACCCGCGCACCCGACCGTTCGGGCGTCTCGGATGCGCGCAGTGCCGATCGGGCGATGAGCAACGTGTCGCCCACGCGACTGCGTCCCCAGAGCGCGAGCCGGTCGGCGAGGGCCGGATCCGCGTGGATCGCCGCACGCAGCTCCGATTCGAGCACCTCGGCGGCACCTGCCTCGGCGAGGATCGCCCGGACTCGGCCACCGAGGTCGGCCGGGAGCCCCTCGGCGAGTCGGGAGAAGTAGCCGTCGAGCATGCCGGCCGTCACATGGATCCCGAGCAGGAGCTCGTACCAGTCGGCACCGGCGCTCGCCTGGCGGAATCGATCGGTCGCGGGCGTGAACGGCGCCATCACGTCGTCGGGCTCCACCTCGAGGCGACGGAGCTCGGCGATCAGCGCGTGGTGCTTGCGCAGTGCGACTCCGGCCGCGGCGCTGAGCCCCTCCTTCGACGGCAGCGTGGGCGCCGTCGCGACCGCCTTGGCGAGCCCCTCGAAGAATTCGAGCTGGATGTACGCCGCCTGGCCGAGGAAGGGCACGGGGTCGGGCACCAGTTCGGCGAAGTCGACCTTCTCGAGCACCGTCGGCGCGACCCGCGGACGCAGACGCGGCGACTCGGGGCGGGCCGCCCGCCGATTCGTCCAGAACACCACGAGCACAGCCTATCCCGAGCCTCTCAGGCGACTCCGTTAGGCTGGGGGTTGCACGCGGGCGATGGATCCGCGGCCGTGCGCCTGGGGTTGATGACGAGGCGCACCCTCATCAGCAACACCGACAGGCAGATCTTTGACTACATTCGCAGACCTCGGCGTCGCGTCCGACATCGTCGACGCCCTCGCCGGGAAGGGCATCATCGATGCCTTCCCCATTCAGGAACAGACCATTCCCCTCGCCCTCGCCGGCCAGGACATCATCGGCCAGGCCAAGACCGGCACGGGCAAGACCTTCGGCTTCGGCCTCCCGATCATCCAGCGCCTCGGTGACGACCCCGAGGGCGGCGTCAAGGCGCTCGTCGTGGTGCCGACGCGCGAGCTGTGCGTGCAGGTGACGGAAGACCTCGAACTCGCGACGTCGAATCGGCCGACGAAGATCGTCTCGATCTACGGCGGCAAGGCGTACGAAGGACAGATCGAGCAGCTGAAGGCGGGAGCGCAGATCGTCGTCGGCACCCCCGGGCGACTGCTCGACCTCGCGTCGCAGCGGCTGCTCTCGCTCAAGAACGTCAGCGAGATGGTGCTCGACGAGGCCGACAAGATGCTCGACCTCGGCTTCCTCGCCGACATCGAGAAGCTCATGGCGCAGACGCCGGCGACCCGGCACACGATGCTGTTCTCGGCGACCATGCCGGGCCCGATCGTCGCCCTCGCGCGCCGTTTCATGGTGCGCCCCATCCACATCAGGGCGACCGACCCCGACGAGGGCCTCACGCAGGCGAACATCAAGCACCTCGTCTACCGTGCGCACTCGCTCGACAAGGACGAGGTGATCTCGCGCATCCTCCAGGCCGACGGCCGGGGCAAGACCGTCATCTTCACGCGCACCAAGCGCGCGGCGGCGAAGCTCGTCGAGGAGCTCAACGACCGCGGCTTCAACGCCGCGGCCGTGCACGGCGACCTCAACCAGGACCAGCGCGAGCGCGCCATGGCCGCCTTCAAGGCCGGCAAGAAGGACGTGCTCATCGCCACGGATGTCGCGGCCCGGGGCATCGACGTCGACGACGTGACCCACGTCATCAACCACACCATCCCCGACGACGACAAGGCGTACCTGCACCGCGTCGGGCGCACCGGCCGCGCCGGCAAGACCGGCATCGCGGTGACCTTCGTCGACTGGGACGACCTGCACAAGTGGGCGCTCATCAATCGCGCGCTCGAGTTCGGCCAGCCCGAGCCCACCGAGACCTACTCGTCGAGCCCGCACCTCTACAGCGACCTCGACATCCCGTCGGGCACGAAGGGCCGGCTGAAGCCCGCCGCCCCGACCGCGGCCCCCACGCGTTCGGCGACCGCCGGTCGTAGCGAGGGTCGCGCCGAAGGCGACGCCGAGCGTGCTCCGCGCTCGCGATCGCGGCGACGCACCCGCAACGGCCAGCCCCCCGAGGGCGGCGACGCCGTGAAGCAGACCGAGACGGCCGGGACGGCCGCGAAGGAGCCCGGCACGGGCACGCACGACGGCAAGGGCCACGAGCACCACGACGGCAACGCGGCCCCCCAGCGCCGTCGCCGCCGTCGTCGCGGCCCGAGCACGGGCGGCGCCGCCCCCCAGGCCTGAATCGGCGTCGAGCCGGCGACATCCGTTCGATCACGGTCGATCGGATGCCGCACGCGCACCCTCTCGGCCACGGATGCCGCTACGGCACGACGGGAGTCGAGCCCCGGCCTTCGGAGATGAGGCGCTCGACGACTTCGGGAACGGTACGGCTCTCGCCCAGGCGGTTCGGCTTGCCCGCCCCGTGATAGTCGCTCGAGCCGGTGACGGCGAGGCCGAATCGCTCGGCGAGCGCGCGCAGCCGCGGCTTCGCGTCGGCACGGTTCTCGGGGTGGTCGACCTCGAGGCCGAAGAGCCCCGCGTCGACGAGGCGCTCCAGCCGGTGCGGTGGGATGACCTGCTCGGCGCCTCGGGTGCCCGGATGCGCGAGCACCGGCACGCCGCCGGCGGCGCGGATGAGGCGCACGCCCGTGAGCGGGTCGGGCGCGTAATGCGGCTGCGCGTAGCCGGCACGCGGGTGCAGGATCCCGGCGAACGCCGCCGAGCGCGTGGCGACGTGTCCGCGGGCCACGAGCGCGTCGGCGATGTGCGGCCGACCGATCGTCGTGCCGTCGGCGGTCTGGGCGAGCACGTCCTCCCAGCTGAGCTCGTAGTCGCGACCGATGCGGCGCACGATCTCCTCAGCCCGGGTCAGGCGCGACTCGCGGATGCGCGCCGTCTCGGCGAGCAGGCCCTCGTCGAGGGGATCGACGAGGTAGGCGAGCATGTGCACGCTCATGAATCCCTCGCGAGTCGAGAGCTCCATGCCGGGGATGAGGACGACGCCCGTGTCAGGGACGGCCGCGGCCGCCTCGGCCCAGCCGCTCGTCGAGTCGTGGTCGGTGAGGGCGACGCCCCAGAGCCCGGCGGCGGCGGCCTGCTGCATGAGGCGCGCCGGCGATTCCGTGCCGTCCGAGACCGTCGAGTGCGCGTGCAGGTCGGCTTCGCCGACGGCGGCGGGGGCTTCGGACATCCCTTCATGCTAGTCGGGGCATCCTCACCGGTGACTCCCAGACGATCGTCGGCGACGACCCTGCGACTGCCGCCATCACTCGCCTAGGGTGGATGGAATGCTCCCCCGCATCCTCGGCTGGGCCATCGTGCTCGGCACCGCCGCTGTCGCCGCCGTGCTGCTGTGGCCGCAGGGTGTCGGGCTGCAGAACCAGTGGATCGCCGCGCACGTCGTGGCGTTGCGGGGTGCGGCCGCCGTGGCGGGCATCGCCGCCGCGGGCGGCTTCGCGTTGCTCGCCCTCCCTCGCAGAACCCGCCGGTTCGGCATCGCGATGGCGGTCGTGCTCGCGCTCTTCGCCGCCGGCAACGTCGCGATCATCGCCGCGCGCGGCACGGGCGGCACGACCGCACCGGACGCCGCCGGCGACGCGGCATCCGTGACGGTGCTCTCGTGGAACACACTCGGCGAGGTGCCCGAAGCGTCCACGATCGCCGAGCTCGCCCTCGCCGAGGGCGCTGATGTCGTCGTGCTTCCCGAGACGACGGATCCGCTCGGCGAGGCGGTCGCGGTCGCGATGCGAGACGGGGGCCGACCGATGTGGGTGCACACCCTCGCCTACGACGACATCGCGAAGGCGCGCTCGACGACCCTGCTGATCAGTCCCGAGCTCGGCGACTACGAGGTGGTCTCGGCCGAGGCGCCGGGTCCGCCCGGGAACACCAACACGCTTCCGAGCGTCGTCGCCGACCCCGTCGACGGCGACGGTCCGCGCATCGTCGCCGTGCATGCGGTCGCCCCGATCCGCTGGGAGTTCCGCAACTGGCGCAGCGACCTCGACTGGCTCGCAGAACAGTGCGCGGGCGAGAACGTCATCATGGCGGGCGACTTCAACGCGACGCTCGACCACTTCGCCGGGCGGGGCGTCGACGGCGGCGACCTCGGTCGATGCCGGGATGCCGCCGCGGGGGGCGGAGCCGGCGGGCTCGGCACCTGGCCGACCGACCTCCCCGAGCTGCTCGGGAGCCCGATCGACCACGTCATGGCGACGCCCGGGTGGCGGGTCGACGCGGTGCGCGTCGTCGGCGAGATCGACGGCTCCGGCAGTGATCACCGCCCGATCGTCGCGACGCTGTCGCCGGCGGGCTGAGTGCGAGAATGGTGGTCATGGCGAACACGAGCGACACGAGCACCACGACCGCCGCGACGGCCTCCTCCGACGAGGCGGGGCGCAATGCGAACCGCTCGACGACACCGGGCTCCGAGGGCTTCAAGGAGTACATCGGCAGCGGTTGGGCCGAGCGCGACGAGAGCCTCCCGCCGGCTCGAGCGCAGGCCGCCTTCGCCGCGGCCCGGCGCGAGCGGGTGTCGGCGGCGTTCCGCGGCGTCCGGCTCATCGTCCCCGCGGGTGACATGAAGCAGCGCGCCAACGACACCGACTACCCGTTCCGCGCGCACTCGGCGTTCGCCCACCTCACTGGCTGGGGCTCCGACTCCGAGCCCGGCGCCGTGCTCGTGTTCGAGCCGAACGGCGACGGTCACGCCGCAACGGTCTACTTCCGCGAGCGCGCCGGACGCGACTCCGAGGAGTTCTACGCGAATCCCGCCATCGGCGAGTTCTGGATCGGCCCACGGCCCTCGCTCGCACACGTCGCCGCCGACCTCGCCGTCGAGACGCGTGCGCTCGAGGCGCTCGACGACGTGCTCGCCGCCGTCGACACCGCCACCCTCGTCATCCGCGAGGCCGATCCGGCGCTCACCGAACGCGTCGACCACGCCCGCATCCGCTACGCCGCGGAGGCGGCGCTCTCGACGAACGCCTCGGACGCCCCCTTCTCGATCGAGGTCAACGCCGAGCACGAGCCCGACGCCGAGTTCGCGCGCTTCGTCTCCGAGCTGCGCCTCGTGAAAGACGAGTTCGAGGTCGCCGAGATGCGCGCCGCGATCGCCGCGACCGCACGCGGGTTCTCCGAGGTCATCGAGGAGCTGCCCCGCATCACCGCCGAGGTGCGCGGCGAGCGCGTCATCGAGGGCGTCTTCGCCACTCGGGCGCGCCTCGACGGCAACGACGTCGGCTACGGTTCGATCGCGGCTGCCGGCCCGCACGCGACGATCCTGCACTGGACCCGCAATGACGGCCCCGTCGTCCCGGGTGATCTCGTGCTGCTCGACGCCGGCGTCGAGCTCGACAGCTACTACACCGCCGACATCACGCGCACGTTCCCGGTGAGCGGCACGTTCTCCGAGGTGCAGCGACTCGTCTACGAGGCCGTGCTCGAGGCAGCGGATGCCGCGTTCGCGGTCGTGCGCCCCGGCATCGTGTTCCGCGACGTGCATGCGGCCGCCATGGAGGTCATCGCTCGGAGGACCGCCGAGTGGGGCTTCCTCCCGGTCAGCGCCGAGGAGTCGCTCCGACCCGAGAACCAGTTCCACCGCCGCTACATGGTGCACGGCACGAGCCATCACCTCGGCCTCGACGTGCACGACTGCGCGCAGGCGCGGCGCTCGATGTACATGGACGGGGTGCTCGAGCCGGGCATGGTCTTCACGATCGAGCCGGGCCTCTACTTCCAGTCCGACGACCTCACGGTGCCGGCCGAGTTCCGTGGCATCGGCGTGCGCATCGAAGACGACATCCTCGTCACCGCAGACGGCGCCGAGAACCTGTCGGCCGCCATTCCACGCACCGCCGACGAGGTCGAGGCCTGGGTGCGCGGTCGCGACTGACGCGTCGAGCGGAGCCGTCCGTCACACCGACCGGGATGCACCGCGCGTCGGACGCTTCCTCCACCACGCCCAGAATCGGGCCAGCTGGCGCTTCGTGAACGCCGCGAGGCGGTGCGCCCACGCGAACTCGGTGCCGAGGATGGCGAGCCCGAGGAAGACGACGAGCCAACCCGGGCCCGGCAACGGCACGAGCAGCACCCCGAGCAGCGCGACCGATCCGCCGAGCACCGCGACGGCGGTGCGGTAGACGCGCCGGAGGGTGGGACGACGGTCGATGCGGCGACGGATGCCGCGGAGCAGTCGCCGGATCGGCCGGTCGGCTCGCTCGCCGGCGGCGATCTCCCGTTCGATCTCGTGCTGCAGTGTCATGCATCCACGATATATCGCGTTTCTGGGGAGCGGTGGAGTCTGGCGGCCGACGCCTGCCCGGGTCTACATTGAGCAGCACCGACCGCACCGCACCAGTTGGAGGCCCCATGTCGTCGCGCCGCCCACTCCTCCTCCTCGGCATCGCCGGCCTCGCCGGCGCCCTCGTCAGCGGACCGTCGCTCGCGGTCGCCGCGCCCGGGGAGCCCGGTTCGCCTCGGTACAGCGAGGGCGCCGCGGGGACGGGCGATCCGTATTTCCCGCTCGCGGGCAACGGCGGCATCGACGTCCTCCACTACGCTCTCGATCTCGACTACACGCCCCCGGCGGCCGCACCGGCGCCGCTCGAGGGTCGGCTCGACGCCGTGGCGACCATCGACCTCGTCGCGACGGCGGACCTCGACCGGTTCAACCTCGACCTGCGCGGACTGACGGCGACCGAGGTGACCGTCGGCGGCAAGCCCGCCCGGTTCGAACAGATCGAGAACGAACTCGTCATCACGCCGCGCCCGAAGCTCAAGGCCGGAGCCTCCACCCAGGTCGTGATCGCCTACGGCGGCCCGACCACCCGGCCCACCGACATCGAGGGCGCGCTCTACGGATGGGTCACGACTCGCGACGGCGCCATGGTCGTGAGCGAACCGGATGGATCGCCGACGTGGTTCCCGGTGAACGACCACCCGACCGACAAGTCGTCGTACTCCTTCGAGATCACCGTGCCCGAGGGTCTCGTCGCCGTGGCCAACGGACTGCTGACCGGGTCGAGCACCGACGGCGATCGCACGACCTGGTCATGGGATGCTCCCGATCCGATGGCGGCGTACCTCGCGACGGCGACCGTCGGCAACTTCGTGCTCGACCAGTACACCGCGCCGAACGGCACGCCGATCATCGACGCGCTCGATGCGGACCGGCCCGCGTCGGCGTACGCGGATCTCGCGCTCACCGGCGAGATGCTGACGTTCTTCGAGAGCCTGTACGGCCCATACCCCTTCAATTCCTACGGCGCGATCGTCGACGACGACTCGGTCGGCTACGCGCTCGAGACGCAGACGCGTTCGTTCTTCTCGCGGAACGCACGGGAGGGCACGATCGCCCACGAGCTCGCGCACCAGTGGATGGGCGACCACGTGAGCCCCGAGCGCTGGGCCGACATCTGGCTCAACGAGGGGTGGGCGACGTATTCGGAGTGGATGTGGGACGAGTATCGCGGCCGCGACACCGCCGCAGAGACCTTCGAGGCCTTCATGGCGACACCGGCCGATGATCCCGAATGGGACTTCGTGGTCGCCGATCCGACGCCGCTCGGCCTGTTCGCCGGCCCGGTCTACGACCGAGGGGCCGCCACCCTGCACGCCCTTCGGGTGAAGATCGGCGACGAGGCCTTCTTCGAGCTCGCGTCGGCGTGGGTGGAGCGCTTCGGCGGCGGCACCGCGAGCACGCAGGACTTCGCCGAGCTCGCCGAGGAGGTGTCGGGGCAAAATCTCGACGCGTTCTTCGACGCCTGGGTGTACACGCCCGCGAAGCCCACCGTGTGGTGAGCCCGCGCGAGAGTCAGCCGGCGTCGCCCGAACCCGCCTCGCGCCGTTCTCGCGCGGCGCGGCGGGCGGCATCCTGCGCCTCGCCGTAGGTGAGGCCACGGGGCTCGGGGCGCTCGGCGGCGGGCGATGCGTCGGTGTCGCCGGAGGCCTCCCGGCCGACGTGCGCGTCACGGTCGGGCGTCGTCGTCGCCGGCGCGGCCGGCACCGTGGCCGCGGGCGTGGCCGGCGTCGAGGCATCCGTCACACCGAGGATCTCGCGGGCGCGCACCGCGTGCGCCGCCTCCGTCACGATCGCGTAGCGCGTCGCGAGCACCTGCGCGACCGAGGTGAAGTCGCGGCGACGGCGGTTCACCGAGTACGAGACGACGCTGAAGATCATGCCGAAGCCGGCACCGATGAGCACGGCCGAGATGAGGATGCCGAGCGTCGTGCCGGTCGGCGCGAAGAGGAAGAACAGGAGTCCGAGGAACGTACCGAACCACGCGCCGGAGAGTGCTCCCGCGCCCGCTGCGCGGCCCCAGCTCAGCCGGCCCGTGATGCGCTCGACGCTCGTGAGGTCGGATCCGACGATCGCGAGCTCCTTCACCGGGAAGCTCGCCTTCGCGAGCGCGTCGACCGCAGCCTGCGCCTCGGCGTACGTCTCGAAGCTCACGATCGTCTCGCCCCTCGGGACGGTGGGATAGGTGCGGGCCAGACGGCCTCCGAACGGCGATGGTGTGCTCACGCGCACATTCTCCCACGGCCGCCCGTGGCCATGCCGGGAAGCCGGGAAACACGGCGTCGGGGACTAGGTTGGTACCGTGAGCGCAACGAGAGTCTTCGTCGCCCGACTCGCCGGGTGCGCCGTCTTCGATCCCGCCGGGGACCGGGTCGGCAAGGTGCGCGACGTCCTCGTCGTGTACCGGAAGAACGACCCTCCGCGCGTCGTGGGACTCATCGTCGAGATCCCCGGCAAGCGCCGCGTGTTCGTGTCCATCGGGCGGGTCACGTCGATCGGCGGCGGGCAGATCATCACGACGGGGCTCATCAACCTCCGCCGCTTCGAGCAGCGCGGGGGCGAGGTGCGCGTCATCGCCGAGATGCTCGGTCGCAAGGTGCTCTTCAACGACGGTTCCGGCCAGGCCACGATCGAAGACGTCGCGATCGAGGAGAAGGAGCCCGGCGAGTGGGAGGTCGACCAGCTGTTCGTGCGCCGGCCGAAGGGCGCGTCGCCGTTCTCGAAGGGCCAGTCCGCCTATGTCACGTGGCGTGAGGTGCGTGAGGCGACCCCGAGCGGCGAGGCACAGTCCGCCGAGCAGCTCATCGCCACGTACTCCGAGCTGAAGCCCGCCGACCTCGCGAACACGCTGCTCGACCTTCCGGCCCAGCGGCGGCAGGAGGTCGCCGAGGAGCTCTCGGACGACCGCCTCGCCGACGTGCTCGAGGAGATGCCCGAGTCCGACCAGGTCGTGATCCTGTCGGCGCTCGGCGACGATCGCGCGGCCGACGTGCTCGACCACATGCAGCCCGACGACGCCGCCGACCTCATCGCCCAGCTCCCCGAGGAGCGCGGCGAGCATCTGCTCGAGCTCATGGAGCCCGAAGAGGCCGACGACGTGCGCTTCCTCCTGTCCTACGGCGCCGACACCGCGGGTGGCCTCATGACGACCGAGCCCATCATCGTGTCGGCCGATGCCACGGTGGCCGAGGGGCTCGCCCTCATCCGCCGACACGATCTGCCGCCGGCGCTCGGCGCTGCGGTGTGCGTGACCCTGCCGCCATACGAGCCGCCCACCGGCCGGTTCCTCGGCATGGTGCACTTCCAGCGCATGCTGCGGTATCCGCCGCACGAGCGACTCGGCACGCTCATCGACCAGGGCCTCGAACCTGTGCGTGCCGACACCTCGGCCGCCGAGGTGAGCCGCATCCTCGCGAGCTACGACCTCGTGTCCGTGCCCGTGGTGGACGAGAAGCATCGACTCGTCGGGGTGGTGACGATTGACGACGTGCTCGACTACCTCCTGCCCGATGACTGGCGAAGTCACCCCGACGAGACCGAGGTGGGGCGCCGCGCTGCTGCGCGAGCCCAGCTGACGACGGGAAGCATCCCGATCCCACACGGAAGGAGGGCAGGAGATGGCACGCGTTGACGTCGAAGACCGCCGGTTCGACACCCCGAAGGGCATCCGCCGATCGCCCTCCTTCCGGGGGTCGGGCGACAACGACCGCTTCGGTCGGTTCACCGAGTGGGTGGCTCGCGCGATGGGAACGCCCGGGTTCCTCCTCGGGCTCTCGCTCTTCGCGATCGGCTGGATGGCGTGGAACACGTTCGCGCCCGAGCACCTGCGCTTCGATTCGATCGCGATCGGCTTCACCGCGCTGACGCTCGTGCTCTCACTGCAGGCCTCGTACGCCGCACCACTCATCCTGCTGGCGCAGAACCGGCAGGACGACCGCGACCGCGTGCAGATCGAGCAGGACCGCCAGCGCGCCGAGCGAAACCTCGCCGACACCGAGTACCTCGCCCGCGAGGTCGTCGCGCTCCGGCTCGCCGTGAAGGACCTCGCCTCAAAGGAGTTCATCCGCTCCGAGCTCCGCGCGTTGCTCGAGGAGCTCGACAAGCAGGGCGAGGAGGAGCCCGAGCATGCAGGCGGCTGACCCCGCCACGCTCGAGGCCGGCGTCCGCGCGGCGCTCGGCGGCGTCATCGACCCCGAGATCCGCAAGCCGGTGACCGAGCTCGACATGGTCGAGTCGGTGACGGCGGGCGAGGACGGGCGCGTGCACGTCGGCATCCGGCTGACGATCGTCGGATGCCCCGCCTCCGACCGCATCGAGCGCGACGTCCGTCAGGCGGCCGAGCAGGTCGCCGGGCCGGGCAACGCCGACGTGACGCTCTCGGTCATGACCCCCGAGCAGCGCGCGGCGCTCACCGAGCGGCTCCGAGGGGGGCGTGCCGCCCGCGGCAATCCCTTCGGGCCGGGCAGCCTCACTCGCGTCATCGCGATCACGAGCGGCAAGGGGGGCGTCGGCAAGTCGACGATCACGGCGAACCTCGCGGTCGCCCTCGCGGCGCGCGGCCTCTCGGTGGGCCTCGTCGACGCCGACGTGCACGGCTTCTCGATCCCGGGTCTGCTCGGGCTCGTCGACGAGCACGGCAACGCCGCCCGGCCGACGCGCGTCGACGAGATGATCCTCCCTCCCATCGCGCACGGCGTGAAGGTCATCTCGATCGGGATGTTCGTCGAACCCGCCGAGCCCGGCGGCCGCGCGTCATCCGTCGCCGTCGCCTGGCGCGGCCCCATGCTGCATCGCACACTCAACCAGTTCCTCACCGACGTGTACTTCGGCGACCTCGATGTGCTGCTCGTCGATCTGCCGCCCGGCACGGGCGACGTCGCGATCTCGCTCGGCCAGCTGCTGCCGAACGCGGAGGTCGTCGTCGTCACGACGCCCCAGCCGGCCGCCGCCGACGTCGCGGAACGTTCGGGAGTGGTCGCACGTCAGACCGGTCAGCGCCTCGTCGGCGTCGTCGAGAACATGGCCGGTTTCGCGGGCCCAGGCGGCCTCGTCGAGCTGTTCGGCGCCGGCGGCGGTGCACTCGTCGCCGAACGTCTCTCCGAGGGGCAGCCCACTCCCGTACCGCTCCTCGCGAGCGTGCCCCTCAGCATCGCCCTTCGCCAGGGCGGCGACGCGGGCACGCCGGTCGTCGTGGCGGCGCCAGACGATCCGGCCGCGCGCGCCATCGAGGAGGTCGCGGCTCGGCTCGCCGCACTCCCCCGCTCCCTCGCGGGCCGTCCGCTCGACGTCTCGGTGCGGTGACCGAGGGGTGAGTCGGATGCCGCGCGCCCGCCTCGCCCCACGTACCGCCGTGTCCGCCGCCGCCGCCTTCGTGGCGGTGCTGCTCGCCGGGTGCACGGCGCCGGCATCGGATGACGGCTCGGACGCGGCATCCCGTGCACCACTCGACGGCCTCTCGATCTCGATCCAGCAGGGCCGACTCGACGTGGTCGCCGGGCGACTCGTGGTGCGCTTCGCGAACGAGGGTGATGAGCCCATGACGATCGAGGAGTTCACGGTGCGCACCCCGACGCTCGCTCCGGAACTCGAGCGGTCGAAGCCGGTCGAGCTCGGCGCCGGTGACGCGGTCGCGGTGCGCCTCGACCTGCCCGAGAGCGTCTGCGACGCCGAGCCCGGACCCGTCGTCGTCGACCTGCGCTACCGAAGCGGGGAGCGCAGCGGAGACGCCGAGCTCGACGCCGCCGACCCGTTCGACACGGTCGCGCGGGTGAACACCGCCGACTGTCTCGCCGAGTCGGTGGCCGAGGTCGCCGACATCGTGATGCCCGAGCACGTGCGCTCCACGGGGGCAGGGGTCGATCGGCGCGCGTTCATCGACGTGGGCATCGCGCCCGCGGCATCCGGCGACGAATCGATGCGCATCGAGCGCGTCTTCGGCACGACGCTCCTGAACGCCGAGGAGGGCATCGACTGGACCCTCGGCTTCGACGTCGCTCCGGGCGATGCGCCGTTCACCATCAGCCTGCCGGTGCGGCCTGCGCGGTGCGACGCCCACGCGATCGCCGACGACAAGCGCGGCACCATCCTGCCGTTCGAGATCGAGACGAGCGACGGGCGTTCGGGCCGGCTCGACGTGCCCGCCGACCCCGGGCTCAAGGCAGAGCTCTACGCGTACTACGGCGAGCGCTGCGGTCTCGAATCGCCCCCGACGGGCTGATCGGCGGGCGCCGCGGGATCCTCAGGCGCCGGCTCCACCACGCGGGCGAGGAGTTCGACGAGCAGGCGCTCGGTGAGCCGGCCCGGCAGCGCCTCGACGAGGGCGAGCACCGGAGCCAGCCGAGGCGGCAGCGCACCGGCGGCACCGTCACCGCTCAGCAGTCCGAACGCCGCGAGCAGCGCCGCAGCCGTCTCGGAATCGAGGCCTTCGGATGCCGCGGAGAGCGCGTCGATACCGCCGGGCAGCTGCCCCGCCAGATCGGCCACGAGCCGGGCGCCGTCGATCCCCGGCATGCCGCGCACGGAGTCGGCCGCCGCCGTGAGCGCATCCGCGAGGGCAGGCAGCACGTCCTCGGTCACGGGTGTGACGGTGAGGTGGGTCGTGTGCGGCAGCCGCGTGCCGTCGGGTTGGAGGAACCCTGGCTGCAGCTGCAGATGCCAGCCCGAGGCACGTACCGCATCCGCCCACAGGTGCGGGTCGACGCGGTCCTCGGCCGCGACCTGCTCGTCGCAGGCGACGGCGAGCAGCGGACCCGTCGGCTCCCCCACGACACGCAGCCCCACGATGCCGTCGATGAGACGGCGGAGCTCGTTCGTCGCGCGTGCGACCGTGGCGGTGAGCGCGGCGAACCCAGGCTCGCCGAGCGCCTCGATGATGGCCCACGCCGCAGCAAGCGGCGCGGCGGGCTTCGAGCCCGTCATCGCCGGATTCACGACCGGATACCCCGGCCAGGCCGTCGTCGCGAAGTACTGGTGCCGTTGCCGATCTCGCCCACGAGTCAGCAGCACCGAGACGCCCTTCGGCGCGTAACCGTACTTGTGGAGGTCGGCGGAGAGGCTCGTGACCCCCGGGACGGCGAGATCCCAGGCCGGAAGCTCATCGGGCCAGAAGGCGAGCGCGAAGCCGCCGATGCACGCGTCGACGTGCAGCGGGATGCCCCGCGATCGGCAGACCGCCGCGACATCGACGATCGGGTCGAGACTCGCGAACGGGTACGAGGGGGCGCTCAGGACGACGAGCGCGACGTCGTCGCCGAGACGATCCTCGACGGCGCCGGGAGCGACGACCCCGGAATCGGGGTCGACGGCGACGAGGTCGAGTCCGAGCCCGAAGTACTGGGCCGCCTTGTGGAAGGCCGCATGCGCGGTCACCGGGGCGACGATGCGCGGCACGCGCGGGGTGCCGAGCCGCGCCGCACGCCAGGCGTCACGCGCCGCCTTCACGGCGAGCAGGCAGCTCTCGGTGCCGCCCGAGGTGACCGTCCCGACGACGACCTCGCCGTCGGCGTTCGAGCCGGCACCGTGGAAGACCCGCCGGGCGAAGCCGACGACGGCGGCCTCCATCACGGCGACCGAGGTGAACGTGGTGGGATCGAGTCCGTTCACGGGCTGCACCGAACGCGCGGCCTGCGCCGCGAGCTCGTCGAGTTCGGCGACGCCCGAGTCGTAGACGTACGAGAGCACCCGCCCGCCGTGAGTGGGCGCGTCGGCCGCGCGGAGCGCCGAGAGCTCCGCGAGGATGTCGGCCGCGTCCCGGCGGAACGCCGTCATCGCGCGACCGCCTCGGCGGCGGCATCCGCTTGGACGTCATCGCGGCGGATCGGGTAGCGGCCGATGGGCACGAGGCTCACGAGCACGAGCACCGCCGGCAGGACGCTGAAGCTCACGACGATGCCATCGAGCGCCGCGGCGGGTTGCACGACTTCAGCGGCGCCGACGGACTCGACGTAGCCGGTCACAGCGAGTGCGACCGTCAGCAGCGTCGCCCCGAGCGCCATGCCCGCCGTCTCGCCCGCGGTCCACACGCCGCCGAAGCTGCCCGCGCGTCCCCCACCATGCGTGCGGGCATCGTGGGAGATGACGTCGGGCAGCATCGCCATCGGCAGGGACTGCATGCCGGCGTACGCGGCGCCCGCCACGGCGACCGGCGCGTACACCCACGCGCCCGGAGCCCAGAGCAAGCCGATGAGGCTTGCGGCCGCGAGCGCGAACACCGCGCTCGCCACGAGGAAGCCACGCTCCTTGCCCACCCGCTGGGCGACGCGCCCCCAGAGCGGCGCGCAGAGCACCGCCGGAGCGATGAGGGCGACGAAGAGGAACGTCAGGGCGTCCTCGGACTCGAGCACCCACACCGCGACGTAATTGGCGCCCGCGAGCATCACCCCGGTCGCGAGCCCCTGCAGCACGAACGCCGCGAGGAGGGCCCGGAACGGCCGGCTGCGCCGGAGCGCGGCGATGCCCTCGGCGTACCCCGCGCGGATGCTGCCGGCCGTCCGCTGCCCGTCCGCCGCACCACGTGGGGCGGTCGTGCTCGCGACCAGCATGCCCGCACCGATGACGACGCCGGCGACGAGCGCCATGACGAGGTATCCGATCGCCTCGTCGTCGCCGCCGGCGCGGCGCAGGAGGGGTCCGCCCGCACCGAACAGCAGGATCGCGATGCTCAGCACCACGACGCGCCACGTCAGCAGACGCGTGCGCGCGTCGTAGTCGCCCGTGAGCTCGGCGGGCAACGCGATGTACGGCACCTGGAACAGGCTGAACGCCGTCGCCGTCGCGAGAAAGGCCACGAAGACCCAGATGGCGGATGCCGCGGGTGCGAGCCCCGACGGCACCGCGAAGGTGATGACGAACGCCACGGGCAGCGCGAGCGCACCGACGCGCATCCACGTGCGCCGCGTGCCCGTGGCCGTCAGTGCGTGGTCACTCCGCTCGCCGATCCACGGATCGACGAGCACGTCCCACACCTTCGCGGCCGTCACGACGACACCCGCGAGCAGCGCGCTCACCCCGAGCGTGTCGGTGAGGTAGAACACGAGCACCAGGCCCGGGAGCGTGCCGAACCCGCCCGTGCCGATCGAACCGATCGCGTAGCGGGTCACGACGCCGCGTGGCAGTGATCGCTCCCGTGCGGTCATGGAGGCAGTGTACCCACCGGCCGGTCGAGTGGGTCAACTGTCCTAGACTGTGCGCATGCGCGCCACGACGGCCTCACTCGAACTCTTCGCGAGCCTCACCGACGACGTGGTCGCCTCGGGTGCCGACACGGTTCCGGTGCCGACGCCGTCGACCGGCGAGACGCTGCACGACCTCCCCCACTCGAGTGCCGACGACGTACGCGATGCGGTGGCACGCGGGCGCCTCGCGCAGCTCGCGTGGGCCCGGGCCGGTTTCGCCGAGCGCCGGCGCGTGCTGCTCCGCGCGCACGACCTCATCCTCGAGCGCCGCGAGCTGCTGCTCGACCTCATCCAGCTCGAGAGCGGCAAGACGCGCGGTCAGGCCTTCGAAGAGGTGTTCCTCGCGGCATCCGTGACCCGCTACAACGCGATCGCGGCGCGCGGGGTGCTGCGCGGGCGGCCGCGTCGCTCGGGCATCCCGACGGTCGTCGCGACCCGCGTGCGCTACCAGCCGAAGGGCGTCGCGGGTGTCATCACGCCGTGGAACTACGCCCTGAGCCTCGGTGCGCTCGACGTCGTTCCGGCCCTCGCTGCAGGCTGTGCCGTCGTGCAGAAGGCCGACGACCAGGGCGCGCTCTCGATCCTCGCGCTCCGCCGCTGCTTCGTCGACGCGGGAGTGCCCGAGGCGCTGTGGGCCGTCGTCGCCGGGCCGGCGTCCGAGGTGGGCGAGGCCCTGACGGATGTCGCGGACTACATCTGCTTCACCGGCTCCACCGCCAC
>JAPSJT010000140.1 GCA_031178045.1 Agromyces sp. | reverse complement strand
GACTTCCCCGACTCGTCCGACCTGCGCCCGTTCGGGATCTCCTCGAATCCCCTGACGAACGAGCTGTACCTCACCGTCACGAACACGGCGGAGAGCACCGGGGAACCGGATGACCTGCACGCGTACGTCTACGCGTTCTCGCCCGAGAACCCGAGTGAGCTCCGCCAGGTGCTCGACTTCTCGCTCGGCTACGAGCGTGGCACCGGATGGGGCGGCTACGACGCGGACTACCTCCCCTGGACCACCGATCCCGCCGACTACGCGCCGTACTACAACGGTGACACGATGGGCCCGTCGGTGCCCGTCGTGAGCGACGCGCGGTTCCTCCACGGCGATCTCGTCATCGGCATCCGCTCGCTCGACGGCGATATCTTCGGCTCGTACACCTACCTCTCCGACGACCCCGCGGACCTGCGCACCGTTCGGAGCCGTACCAACGGCGGGGAGCTCCTGCTCGCCGGCGGCAACGGTGACGGCACCTTCACGATCGAGCAGAACGGTGTCGTCGACGGCGTGAAGGGCGCGGGCGCCGGGGGCGGGTCCCTGCTGAGCGGCCCCACCGGTCCCGACAAGTTCTTCGTCGACCAGTGGTGGGGCGGGCCCGAGCACCTCGGTGCGGTGCTCGTCGTGCCGAGTCGGCCCGACGGCGTTCTCGAGACGGGCATCCACGTCGCCGAGGGCGCATTCCAGGTCGGCACGCGCCGCCTGTTCCAGGGCGACGGCAGCGCCGTCGAACCGCGCGGCGCCGCGGTGATCACGGGAACCAACGTGCTCGGCGTGACCACGAAGGGCAACGGTCTCGGCGAGCTGACCGCGCTCGCGTCGGCGGCGCCGATCGAGATCGGCAACTACGTCTGGTACGACGTCGACAACGACGGCGCGCAGGACCCGGATGAGACTCCGGTGGCCGGCGCGACCGTGAACCTCTACGAGGTGGGCGCGGACGGGGTGCGCACCCTCGTCTCGTCGACCACGACGAGTGCGATCGGCGAGTACTACTTCTCGTCCGACCCGTCGCTCGATCCGAACGGGTACGCGCTGAAGACGAATACCGACTATGTCGTCGGGATCGACGACCCGGCCGACTACGCGGATGGCGGACCCCTGTTCGGCTGGTCGCCGACCGTTCCCGACACCGGCGACGAGTCATCCGTCGATCCCGACCGGAACGACTCCGACGGCCTCGTGGAGGAGTCGGATGCGGGTGCGTTCCCGTACGCCGCGATCACGACCGGCGGCCCCGGGGCGAACGACCACACGATCGACTTCGGATACTCGCAGGTGGACTACGAGTTCACGAAGCGGACCGTCGACGGGCCGACCGAGAATCCCGGCGAGGACGGCACGTGGAACGTCACCTATGAGCTCGTCGTGGAGAATCCCTCCGACGTCGAGGGTGCGTACCTCCTCACCGACGACCTCTCCGGTTACGGCGAGGGGATCGAGGTGGTCGGTACCGAGGTGATCTCGGGTCCTGACGGTGCGGCGCTCAACCCCGCGTGGGACGGCGTCGGTGACACGGCCGTGATCACCGAACGGCTGCCGATCGCGGCGGGCTCGACCGAGGACGGCGATTCGGCACACGTGTACACACTGAGCGTGGACGTGCGCCTCGCCACCGACGCGGCGACCGGCGAGGCCGCCGTCGACCCGGCGCAGCTCGCGTGCACGCCGGGCCAGGTGCCCGGCGGCCCGACCACGGGCCTCTTCAACGTCGCGGCCCTCGATCCGATGGGTCATGAGGACATCGTCGATGACGAGTGCGGGGAGCTTCCGCTCGTCACGCTCGACAAGACCGTCGTCAGCGAGCCGCGCGTGGTGGACCGTGAGAACGAGCCCGGGGTCTGGGAGGTCGTCTACGGACTGACCGTCACCAACGAGACCGACGTCGACACCGACTACGACCTGACCGACCGGCTGCGCTTCGGCTCGGCGGTGGACATCGAATCGGTGACGGTCGAGAACGTCGGCCCGGGAGGCATCGAGACGAACGCCGGGTACGACGGTGTGGATGAGATCACCGTCGTGAGCGATGAGCCGATCGCCGGCGGCGCGCAGCACACCTACGAGGTGACGGTGCGCTACGGCTTCACGCTGCCGAACCCGCCGGCGCAGCCGGATGCGTCCGACTGCTCGCTCGTCGAGGGCGTCGAGGGCGGCACCGGGCTGCTCAACGGCGCAGCGACGACGTTCAACGGCTATCCCGACTCCGACAGCGAATGCCGCGAGCTCGGCCAGGCGACGCACGAGAAGGCGCTGGTCTCGGCCACGCCGATCGGCGATGGTCGGTGGCAGGTGGAGTACGAGCTGACCGTCACCAACGCGGGCGTCCGCGCGACCGTCTACGACCTCGACGACACGCTGCGTTTCGCCGACGAGGCGACGATCGTGTCGGCCGAGGTGTCGACGGCGCCCGATGGCGTGACCCTCGCCGACCCGGCCTGGGACGGGGTGGACCACACGCGGGTCGCGACCCTGGTCGCACTGCCCGGCACCGACGACGAGGGCTATGCCCCGCACGTCTACCGCTTGACGGTGGTGGCCGAGGTTCCGCTGCAGCTCGACGGCGCGGGATCCGGTGACGACGCGGATCCGGCCACGTGCGCTGCCGAGGGCGAGGATGCGTCGGTGGCGCGAGCCCTGACGAACACCTCGGCGCTGACGGATGAGGCGGGCGTCACCGAAGATGACGCGGCGTGCGCCGCCCTCCCCTCGATCGACATCGCGAAGTCGGTCGAGTCGGGCCCCGTGAGGAACGACCGCGGAATGTGGACGATCACCTACGACCTCGTGGCGACGAACGCGGGCGGCGCCGAGGGCGTCTACACGCTCACCGACCGTCTCCGCTTCGGGGAGGGCATCGAGGTCGTGTCGGCGGAGGTCATCACGGTTCCCGAGGGCGTGGCGGCTGCCGAGACGTGGACGGGTGAGGGGGCCGATGGAGATGCGGCGAACGTCGTCGCGTCCGACGTGGCGCTGCCGGCAGGCGCCGAGCACCTCTACCAGGTGCGCGTGGTGGCGACCGCGGGCGGGGCGGCTCCCGAGGCATCGGTCTTCGACTGCCCCGCACCGGGCGCCGAAGGTGCGGGCGGCTTCACGAACACCGCAGGCCTCAGCCACAACGACCTGACCGACGACGCCATGGCGTGCGCCGAGCCCGACCGCCCGGCTGCGCTGGGCGGGATCCCCGTCACGGGCGTCGACGCCGCGCTCGTCGCGGGCGGAGCTGCGCTCCTCCTGCTCCTGGGTGCATTCGTGCTGATCGCGACGCGCCGACGCGCTCGCGCGCGCGGGTGATCGACGGGATGGTCGCGCACCGACGGTAGACCGGCACGATGAACAGGGCCCGGAGCACTGCTCCGGGCCCTGTCCCGCGTCCACGGGGCCGCGCTGTCCCGGATCGGAGTGCGACGACTGCCGAGCTTCGGCGGATATCGGACAGGCAGCTCCGAAGTCGTTCCGGGCGGTCGGTGGGCGGGCATACGCTCGACCGGTGAGCACGAGCACCGCCCAGCAGGCCGCCGTCGCGGCATCCGCCCCGAACCGATCGGGCCGGCTGTCGACGTGGCTGCAGTTCCTCGCGATGGGCGTGGTCTGGGGTGCGAGCTTCCTCTTCATGAAGGTCGCGCTCGACGGCGTCTCGTTCGGGCAGGTCGCGTGGTCGCGCACCCTGCTCGGCGCGCTGGCGCTCGGGGCGATCGTGCTCGTCACGCGCCCGCGCGTGCCTCGGCTCGACGGCACGCCGGGCCCGGTGCTCCCCCGGGAGCGCGTCGTCTGGCTGCACTTCCTCGTCGTCTCGCTCACGACGTGCGTGATCCCGTACCTGTGCTTCGCGTGGGCCGAGCAGTACGTCTCCTCGAGCCTCGCGTCCATCTACAACGCGACCACGCCGATCATGACGGCGCTCATGGCGACGCTCGTGTTCCGCGTCGAGCGGCTCGGCCTCAGCCGCTGGGCGGGCGTCGGCCTCGGCATCCTCGGGGTCGTCGTGGTGATCGGGCCCTGGCAGTACACCGCCCTCACCGGCAGCCTCGCCGGACAGCTCGCGTGCCTCGTGGCGACGCTCTGCTACGGCTTCACGTTCGGGTATCAGCGCCGGTTCCTCAGCCAGCGGCCGATCGCGCCCGCGACGTTCGCGTTCCTCTCGATCGGTGTCTCGGCGGTCGTGATGCTCGCCCTCACGCCGCTCATCGCGCTCGATCCGGTGCAGCTCGACTGGACCGTCGTCGGCTCGCTGCTGGCCCTCGGCGTACTCGGCACCGGCCTCGCGTACATCTGGAACATCAACGTGCTCCGGGCGTGGGGGCCGACCGGCACGTCGACCGTCACGTACGTGACGCCGCTCGTCGGCGTGGCGCTCGGGGTGCTGCTTCTCGACGAGCGCTTCTCCTGGCACGAGCCGCTCGGCGCGGTGCTCGTGCTCGTCGGCATCCTCTTCGCGCAGGGGCGGCTGCGCCTTCCTCGACGCGGCGCCGAGGTGCATCCGCCCGCGTAGCGGCCGACGAAGCACTTGACAGGGCGAGCCCTGCATGGTTGGTTAGTTACACAAGTAATGAACCAACGAGGTTCGCGAGCACTCTTGCGAACCGGATGGGCCGGCAATTGGACGACTCGCGACCGATCTTCCTTCAGATCGCAGAACAGGTCGAGAACGACATCATCGACGGCGTGCTCAAGGAGGACGAGCAGATCCCGTCGACGAACGAGTTCGCGGCGTTCTACCGCATCAATCCGGCCACTGCACTGAAGGGGGTGAATCGTCTTGTCGACGATGGAATCGTGGCCAAGCGGCGGGGGATCGGCATGTTCGTGACGGCGGGCGCCCGCGCCAGGCTCATCGAGCGGCGCCGTGCCGAGTTCGCCGCCGAGTACCTCAGACCGCTCATCGTCGAGGCCGAGAAGCTCGGCATCGACATCGACGAACTCGCGGGGCTGCTCCGCGCGGAAAGGATCCAATCATGACCGGCACCGTGGTCCGCGCAAGCGGGCTCACCAAGCGCTACGGCAACTTCACGGCCGTCGACGGCGTCGACTTCACCCTCGAGCAGGACCGCATCTACGGCCTGCTCGGGCGCAACGGCGCCGGCAAGACGACCGTCATGCAGCTGCTGACGGGCCAGCTCTTCCCGAACGCGGGCACGCTCGAGGTGTTCGGACGTGAGCCCGCCGAGCACGCCGACGTCCTGCGCCGCATGTGCTTCATCGCCGAATCGCAGCGCTACCCGGAGGACTTCACCTCGGCGCACGTCTTCACGGCGGCCCCGTGGTTCTTCGAGCACTGGGACGCCGCCTTCGCCGAGCGCCTCGTCGCCGACTTCCGGCTGCCGACCAAGCGCCGCATCAAGAAGCTCTCCCGCGGCCAGCTCTCGGCGGTCGGGGTCATCGTCGGCCTCGCCTCGCGCGCACCCCTCACCTTCTTCGACGAGCCGTACCTGGGCCTCGACGCGGTCGCCCGCCACATCTTCTACGACCGCCTGCTCGAGGACTACGCCGAGCACCCGCGCACGATCGTGCTGTCGACGCACCTGATCGACGAGGTGGCGAACCTCCTCGAGCACGTCATCCTCATCGACCGGGGCCGCATCATGCTCGATCGCGACGCCGACGAGGTGCGCGGCTCTGCGACGACCGTCGCCGGTCCGCGGGCGGCGGTCGAGAGCTTCGTGGCTGATCGAGCCGTCATCGGCCGTGAGGGCCTCGGCGGGCTGGCATCCGTCACCATCGACGGCCGGCTCGACCAGCGCGACCGCCTCCAGGCCGCCGAGCTCGGCCTCGAGCTCGCGCCCGTCTCGCTCCAGCAGCTCATCGTCCACATGACCGGCACCGATCTCGGCGCCGACACCGCAGAGGAGGTCGCGGCATGACCGCCGTCGCCACCGCGCCCGCCGTGCGCACCGAGACCCGTTCCCGCGCCCACGAGATCTGGCGCATCGTTCGACTGCACACCGTCAACCCGTCGATCTTCTTCGGGGTGCCGTGGCTCATCCTCGGCGCGGCCTGGGCCGTGATGATGATCATCGGCCTCATCATCACCGGCGCCGGCGGTCCGCGCGACGAGATGAACGAGGGCATGCGCTACAGCTGGGCGGTGCTGTCGCCCCAGTGGTATCTCGTCGTCGTCGGCGTGCAGGCCATCGGCCTCACGTTCTCGTTCGCCCTCGGCTTCGGCGCCACCCGGCGCGATTTCTGGCTCGGCACGAGCCTCATGTTCGGCCTCGTCTCGCTCATGAACGCGGTCGCCATCGCCACGCTCGTGCAGATCGAGAAGGCGACCGACGGGTGGGGCGTCGGCATCGCGATGTTCGACTCGCTCTGGTACGGGCAGGAGGGATGGCTCGTCGACTTCTACACGACGCTCGCGCTGCAGCTGCTCGTGCTCTTCATCGGGGCGAGCATCACGACGGTGTACCTCCGCTGGCGCATGCGCGGCACGATGAGCGTGCTGTTCGGCTCCATCGCGCTCATCCTCGCGTTCGTGGCCGTGGCGACGTTCACCGAGAGCTGGGCCGCGGTGATCGCGTGGTTCGGCGGCATCGGCCTCGTGGGGGTGTTCACGGTCGTGCTCGGCCTCGCGGCGGTGTGCGCGGTCGGCGGGTACCTCGTCATCCGGCGGGCGACGCCCCGCTGAGCCCGGCGGGATCCAGGCCGCGGCGCGGCATCCGGTGGGGGTCGGATGCCGCGCCGCACTTCTGTGCGCCCCCCGCGGGGGGGTACCTCCCGGGGGTGACGGGG
>JAPSJT010000139.1 GCA_031178045.1 Agromyces sp. | reverse complement strand
GTTGCGCTTCGCCGGCTGAGGGCGTTCGCGTCGCTCAGGCGTGCTCGTCCTCGGGCTGCCCGCCCTCGGGCTCGACGCTCCACGCGGGCGGCTCGTCGACGCCCGACTCCTCGTCGCGCTCCGCGTCATCCGCCGTCTCCTGCACCAGGCCCGCCGCGTGGTGCACGGGCGCATAGACGACGTAGAGACGCAGCGGCTCGTCGCCGGTGTTCTCGACGTCGTGCCAGGTGCCGGCCGGCACCTGGACGCTCCAGCCGTCGGAGACGTCCTGCTGGAAGTCGAGCTCATCCTTCGACGGGCCCATCACCGCTCGACCCCGACCCGCGTCGATGCGCAGGAACTGGTCGGTCTCGGGATGCGCCTCGAGTCCGATCGACGCTCCAACGGGGATCGACATGAGCGTCACCTGCAGGTACTTGCCGCTCCAGGCGACCGTGCGATAAGTGTCGTTCTCCTTCGTCGCCGTCTCGATGTCGAAGGCATTCGGCTGGGGCCCGTTGTCGGTGATGTCCATCTGGTGCTGTCCTTTCGCGTGGCGTCTCGATCCTCGAACAGCGCGAACGGCGCTGCAAGGGGTTGCGCCGGGCGGGCCGTCACCCGAGCGGACGTACCCGCAGACGGATGTCGCCCGCCTCGGCGGCGAGCACCTCGACGTCGGCCAGCGACTCGATCACGGCATCCGCGTAGGGGCGCAGCTCGTCGGCCGATACGGTGCCGGCGATCCCGATCGCCAGGCATCCGGCCGCCCTGGCCGAACGCAGCCCGGCGACCGCATCCTCGAAGGCGATCGGCGGATGCCCGGCATCGGGCCGGCGCTGCGCGATCCGATACGGTTCCGGATCCGGCTTGCCCCGGTCGACCTCGTCGCCCGCGACGAGGAGGTCCGGCATCGGGATGCCCGCCGCGGCGAGCCGCGCGAGCGCCACCAGCCGCGTCGCCGACGTGACGATCGCCCAGTGCTGCGAAGGGATCCGCGCGATCAGCTCGAGTGCGCCGCGACTGACCGGGATGGGCGCCGCCGGGCGCTGCTCGAGCCGGTTCAGCCGCTCGAGCGCGCCGGCGACGCGCGCGGCCGGGACGAGCGAGGAGACCAGGTCCGCCGCCGTGCGCCCGTGCAGCATGCTCGGGGGCGGCAGCACGACCTCCTCGGCCGACGCCCACGCCTGCCAGGCGGCTTCGATCGCGTCGATCGAGTCGATGAGCGTGCCGTCCATGTCGAAGAGCACCTCGCCGACCCGCCACTCGAGCAGGGTCGGCGTCAGCCCGGCGCTCACGCGGTCAACACGGCGTCTGCAGTACTCACCTGGTCACTGCGCTTGGTGAGCGACGGAATCACCATCGTCTTGATGGCGAGGGGATCGCTCTTGCCCTTGAGCAGCGCCTCTTCGACGCCGTCGAGCCCGAAGCGACCCGTCACCAGGGGGTCGACGACGACCGCTCCCGTGGCCACGAGGTCGATCGCCGTCGGCCACGTGTTGACATACCGGAAGGTGCCCGTGAGCGTGATCTCGCGGTGCTGGATCATGGCGATCGGGATCTCGAGCTGGTTTCCGCCCATGCCCACGAGCACCGCCGTGCCGCCGGGCCGGATGGTGGGCAGCGCGGCCAGGATGGCACGGGCGTTCCCGGATGCGTCGATGTACACGTCGAAGTGCTCCTCGTAGACGCTGAGGTCGGCGTCGGCGGGGTCGAGCACGACGGAGGCGCCGTGCTGGGCGGCGAACTCCCGGCGGTGCGGGATGGGGTCGCTCATGACGATCTCGGTGGCGCCGAACGCGCGTGCCACCTGCGCGTTGAGCACCCCGATCGGACCCGCACCCGTGATGAGCACCCGAGAGCCGGCGGTGACGCCGCCGCGGCGGCAGGCGTGCACCGCCACCGAGACGGGTTCGACCAGGGCCGCCTGCTCTGCGGTCATCGACGCCGGCACCTCGTGCGCGAAGTCGTCGTCGATCACGGCGTACTCGGCGAAGGAACCGTCGATCGGCCACGCCCCGTAGAAGCGGATCTCACGGCAGAGGTGGTAGCTGCCCTCCTTGCAGAACTCGCAGCGCCGGCACGGCGTCTGCGGCTCGACGGCCACCTTCGTTCCCACGCGGGAGGGGTCGACGCCGGGGCCGACGGCGACGATCTCCCCCGCCGTCTCGTGACCCAGCACGATGGGGCCGCGCACCACGATGTCGCCGATCGCGCCGGTCTCGTAGAAGTGGGTGTCCGATCCGCAGACCCCGACGGCGGTCACCCTCACGAGCACGGTGCCCGCTTCGAGAGCCGGTACGGGAACCTGCGTGAGCTCGATCGCCTCAGGTGCGCTGAGCACGCTGGCGAGCATGGTCTCCGGATATTGCATGGGGTGTTCCTTTCAGTGGTCGGATGCGCCTGGCTGCGGTGTCAGCCCTTGACGGTGCCGGCGGTGAGGCCGCCGACGATCCAGCGCAACGAGAAGAGGGCGAAGAGGATGCCGGGGATGAGCGACACGACCGTCGCGGCGGCCATGGGTCCCCAGTCGATGGACTGGTAGGCGATGTACTGCTGGATGCCGGTCGTGATGACCTGCGTGTTCTTCCCGCTCAGCACGAGCGGCAGCGTGTAGCTGTTCCAGGCCCAGATGAAGGAGAGCATCAGGCTCGCGCCGAGTCCGGGCGCGATCAGGCGGAAGAGCACGTGTCGGAACGCGGTCCATCGGGTGCCGCCGTCGACGGCGACCGCCTCCTCGAGTTCGGCCGGCAGGTCCTCGATGAACGAGCGCAGCATCCAGACCAGCATCGGCAGGGTGACGAGCTGATAGGCGAGGATGAGCCCCAGGTAGCTGTCGTACAGCCCGGCGTTCTGGAAGATGAGGTACAGCGGCAGGATGATCAGCAGCTCCGGTGCGAAGCGAAGCGAGAGGATGCTGAACGCGATGTTCTCGCGACCCTTGAACTTGAAGCGCGCGAGGGCGTACGCCGTCGGCAGTCCGATGATGAGCGTCAGCACGAGCGAGCCGGCGGTGACGATCAGCGAGTTCACGAACGGCGTCATGAACTCGGGGCCGCTGAGGATCTCGACGTAGTTCGCCAGCGTGGGCTGGAACACGAACCTCGGCGGGTACGCCACGATGTCGGCGGGCAGCTTGAGCGACATCATCACGATCCACGCGATCGGGGCCAGGGCGAAGATGCTCCAGAGGCTCAGCACCGTGATGGCCGCCCCGTGCTTCATCACCTTCTTCCGGCGCCTGCGGCTCTCGGGGGTGCCCCGGCCGCGACCGTTTCCGGCCGGGCTGATTGGGGGACGAGCGGGCTCGACCGCGGCGGCTCGGTGACGACCGGGCTCGACCGTGGTGGCCGGATCGATGCGCAGGCTCATGCCATCGCCTCCTTGCGACGCGCCTTCAACAGGAAGTGCGAGATCAGGTAGCACAGCAGCCAGAGCACCAGCAGTGCCGCCATCGCCATGCCGAAGTTCAGGTTCCGGATGCCGTCGAGGTACGCGAGCACATGGAGGTTGGTCGTCGCATCGACGGGACCGCCCTTCGTGGTCGTGTAGATGATGTCGAACATCTTGAGCGAGTCGATCCCGCGGAAGGTGATGATCACGATGAGGACGGGCATGATCATCGGCAGGGTGACCGACAGGAAGTTGCGGATCGGACCGGCGCCATCGACCGACGACGCCTCGGTGAGCTCCTTCGGCACGCTCTTGAGGCCCGCCTGTGCCAGCAGCACGACGAACGGGGTGAAGATCCAGACGTCGATGAGCACGACCGACCAGAGTGCGCTGTCGGGGCCGTTCAGCCAGAGCAGCTTCGTCTGACCCGCCGATTCGAGCAGCCAGTTGACGACGCCGTTCTCGGTCAGCATGACCTTCCACATCAGTGCGGCGACCACCGGCGGCAGCAGCAGGGGCAGCACGATCAGCAGGCGGAACACGTTGCCGTACCTGCCGAAGTTCAGCAGCATCGCGAGTCCGATGCCCAGCACGCACTCGATGACGACCACGACGATCGCGTAGGTGAGCGTGATGCCGACGGCGTGCAGGCCCTCACCCGTCGAGAACAGGGTCAGGAAGTTCTTGCCCCAGTTGAACTCGGGTGCGCCGCGGTTCAGGCGGTAGGAGTTGAACGACCACCAGACGCCGGTGAGGAATGGATAGAGGATCGCCACCAGCAGCGCGAGCGCCGGCAGCACCAGAAGGTATGGCAGATATGGCTTGTGCTTCAATGCATCGCCCCTGTCTCGGTCGTGGGAGTCCCGGCCGGCCCCCGAGGGGAGCCGGCCGGGACCGTACGTCATTCGATCGCGGCGTCGATCTTGGTCGCGGCGTCGTCGAGCGCGTCCTCGACCGAGGACTGCCCGATGATCGCCGACTGGATGGCGGTCGCCCAGATGTCGCCGACCTCGGTCCAGGTCGCGGAGGGCGAGTACTGCCACGCGGCGTGGTCCGCGAGGATCTCCTTCCAGACCTGGTTGTAGTCACCCCAGCCTTCGGTGGCGGCGGCCATCTCGGGGCTGTCTGCGACCGAGATGCGCGTCGGGTTCATGTTGCCCTCGGCGATCGCCTTGGTGAGGAGCTCCTTCGACGTCGCCCACTGGATGAACTGCCAGGCGGCGCCCTTGTGCTCGGATGCCGCGTTCATTCCCAGCGACCAGAGCCAGAGGCTCGACGAACGGCCCTCCGGACCCTCCGGCGGAAGGGCGTAGCCGACCTTGCCGGCGATGGCGCTGCCCTCCTTCTCGAAGTCGGGCGCCATGTGGTCGGCGTCGATGTAGAAGGCGGCATTGCCGGCCAGGAAGTCCTGCTGCGCCTCGTACCAGGTGTAGGTGCTCGCGGCATCCGGCGCGTACTGCATGAGCTCGACCCACTTCGTCGTCGCTTCGACGCCTTCGGGGCTGTTCACGGTCGCCTTGCCGTCGGTGATGTCCTTGACCCCGTAGGCGCCCGCGAAGGTCGAGAACGGGTTGAGCGTCGGGTAGGTCTTGTCGCCCCGGCTCACGAAGCCCGAGATCGTCTTGCCGTCGAACTCCGTGCCGTCCAGCTGCTTCGCCGCGGCGACGAGCTCGTCGATCGTCTGGGGCACCTCGATGCCGTTCGCCTCGAGGATGTCGGCCCGGTAGAAGAGCGCGTACCCCTCTTCGTTGGCAGGGATGGCCCAGAGTTCACCTTCGCCCGCGCCGCCGAAGTCCGTCTTGTCCCAGCGCTCGGCTTCGATGAGCGCGGGGAAGAAGTCCTCGAAGTCGTAGTCGGGTGCGGTCTGCTTGGGGTCGTCGACCCAGGGCTGCAGGTCCTCCACCCAGCCGGCGGCCGCGTACTGGTAGTTCATCGGCTGCGACGTCATGAACACGTCGTAGGAGCCCGCGCCCGACTGCAGCTCCGTCAGGATCTTCACCATGTAGTCGGACTCGGTGAGCGTTTCGAGGTTCACCGAGATCCCGGTCTTCTCCTCGAACTCGGCGAGGTTGTTCTCGAGCGCGTTCGAGAGCGGGTGCTCGCTCATGAGCAGGTTGAGCTCTTCGCCCTCGTAGTTGCGCCAGTCGAACGACTCGACCTCGCTCGAGGCATCCGGCCCCGCTGCCTGGGCGCAACCCGCGAGCAGAGCGCTCGAGGCCACGAAGGCGATCCCGGCTCCGAACACGCGCCAGGCCTTGCTGTGGTGGTTCATCATGTGCCCTCCCTTGGACGTCAGCACCGTCGCGCTCGGCTTCACTGGATGAGCAGCTCGGTGTCGATTCGGAGCAAGCGTATGGAGTCTGCTCGACGGAGCAGATACGCTGCTCGGGTGAGCAAAGACTTGCGACTGGAAGAGCAGGTGCTGTATGTGTACGCGGCACTTCAGCACCTGAAGCACGACCGCTCGACGGTCGAGATCGGCGAGGAGCTCGGCGTCTCGCGGTTCATGGTGGGCCGCATGGTGAAACGAGCACGCGACGACGGGCTCATCGAGGTGCGCCCCCGCCTGAGCGACCCGATCGACGCCGAGCTCTCGCGCGCGCTCGCGGAGCGCTTCGGCCTTCAGTCCGCGATCGCCGCGGTGACGCCGTCGGACCACCCCGATCACGTGCGTTCGGTGATCGCCACCGTCGCGGCGAAGATGGTGCGGGAGCTCATCGTCGAAGACGACATCGTCGGGCTGGGGCCCGGCCGGACCATCGTCGAGATGTGCGCGAGGATCACCGACATCCCGTTGTGCGACGTCGTACAGCTCACCGGGGTCGCGACCTCCGAGGCGGAGGAGAGCCTGCGCGCGGTGATGACGCTCAGCAGCATCGCGAGAGGGCGGATGTTCCCCATGCACGCGCCGCTCGTCGCGACCGACGCCGCGGCCGCACGCGCCATCGCGGCGCAGCCCGCCATCAAGCAGGCGCTGCACCGGATGGGCCGGCTGCACAAGGCCGTGCTGACCATCGGCGGCTGGCCGAGCAGCTCGCTGCTCGCCGAGCAGCTGCGCCAGCTCGGCGAGCTGCCCCGCCTGCAACGGGAGGGCGTCGTCGCCGAGCTCGGCACGACGCTGCTCGACGAGAACGGGCGCGAGGTGCACGCGCTCGACGGCCAGATCATCGGCATCAGCACGGAGCAGCTCGCCAGGGTGCCCATGACCATCGCCATCGGCGGCGGAGCCGGCAAGGAGCGGGCGGTGCTCGCGGCACTGCGATCCGGATTCGTCGACATCCTCATCACCGACGTGCAGACGGCCCGCATGGCCATCGAGAGCGCCGCCTGACTCCGGCACGGGCGTGCTCGGCTTCGGGGAAGTGCCGCTGCAGCTACCCTTGGCCGAAGCGATCGCGACGGAAGGCAGCG
>JAPSJT010000138.1 GCA_031178045.1 Agromyces sp. | reverse complement strand
CCGCTGGTCGGTCGAGATCTCGATACCACCGAGGCCGACGCGACCGACCTTGTCCCACGCTTGCGCGTCACGCTGCCAGTCGTACGCCGGGTTCTGCGCCGTCACGGTGGGTCGAAGACCGTTCGGGTCACCGACCGCCGCGCCGGGATCGTTGTCGGAGCCGAGGTCGATTCCGTGGTCGGCGAGATCCACGAGCAGCGACGCCGAAGCGGTCGTCGACGTCGCCGTCCCATCGTCGGGTGCGATGCGGTAGATGGCGCCGATGCCGTTCGGGCCGAGGCCCGAGTGACGTCGCACGTAGGCCGACGCGAACAGCGTGCCGAGTTCCCCTGGGGCGGACGCCTGCTGCCAGGCAGTGCCGAAGGTCGCACCGACCTGCTGGAAGGGCACCTGCCAGGTGGTGGGGACGGCCGTCGTGCTGTTCGGGCTCATCGCATCGTAGGGGTGAGCCGTGCCGCCGAAGAGACCGCCCTGCGGACCGTCGCTCGCGCCGTACCGGTAGGCCGGCAGGTAGACGAGCGGGTTGTTCTCGACATACGCGCCCGGCACCTGGAACGAGAAGTCCACGCCGGATGCGCCGCCGTCCGGCACGTCGACGAACTGCACAGTGGTGCCGCTGCCGGTCCCGGCCGAGCGCCCGACGACCGAGTCCTCCCACGCCTCCCACTGGGGCGTGTCGGGAACGTTCGCCTCGACTCGCCAGCGCGCCGCGCCGGAGGTCACCGGCAGCGAGTACGTGCCGTTCGCATCGGTGAGCACCGGGCCGGCCACGTTGCCGGCACCGTCGTACGCACGCACCTCGATCCCCTCGAGCCGGCCGGAGTCCTCGAACGCAGACAGCATTCCGTCGGAGTCGTAGTCCTGCCAGATCGTGCCGGTGATGGGGTCGTCGACGGCGGCATGAGCCGGGATCGCCGAGGTCGCGACGAGCGCCGTTCCGAGTACGCCGAGGGCGGCGGTCAGCGCGAGGCCCCGATGCAATCCTCCCCATGGCGTACGACCTTGAAACGATGCATCTTGCGACCACGAGCTCACGCTGTTCGAGTCCCCTCGCTCACGTCGCGCCCAGGCCGCGCGACCCCCAAAAACGTCGCGCCTCATGGAGACGCGACAGTGCATCTCTATCAGTCCGCTGAGAGCGAGCGCAACAGCCGCCGTCGGTGTTTCACCCGACAGCCCTTTACACTCGTGCTCATGGGGAGCAGCGGGCGCCGTCGATCGGCGTGTCTGATGGCGGCCGTCCTCGCGACGACGCTCGTCGGTTGTACCCCGAATCCGCCTTTGAGCGCCGAGCCGTCCGAGGGTGCCGAGCTCGTTCGCGTGCCCGAAGACGCCCCCACGATCAACGATGCGATCGATCGGGTGGCCGCCGGCGGAATGGTGCTCATCGGCGCCGGGACGTATCCCGAAGAGGTGACCATCGACAAGGCCGACGTCACGCTCCGCGGCGTCGATCGGAACGAGACGGTGATCGACGGCGGCGGCATCCGCTCGTTCGGGGTGTTCGCCTCTGCCGACGGTGTTCGGATCGAGAACCTCACGGTGCACTCGACGCTGTTCTACGGCGTGCTCGTCACCGGAATGCACGACGAGAACGGCCCGCTCGCGCACGGCGGCCCCGGGTACACCGAGCTCGACCCGAGCGAGTTCCCTCCCGTGCAGCGGTTCTCCATCGATCACGTCACGGCGTACAACAACGGGCTGTACGGCATCTACGCGTTCAACGCACGGCACGGATCGATTTCGGATTCCTACGCCTCCGGGTCGGCCGACTCCGGCTTCTACGTCGGCCAGTGCGAGGACTGCGACATCCTCGTCACCGGCAATGTCGCCGAGCGCAACGCCATCGGCTTCGAGAACGCGAACGCCTCGGACTCGCTGACGATCGCCGGCAACCGGTTCTCGGGGAACCGGATCGGCATGACCCTCATCTCCAACTACCAGGAGGCGTTCACTCCGCAGCGGGGAAACACGGTCGTCGGGAACCTCATCGCCGGGAACGCGAACGGGGATTCACCGGCGCACGCGCTCGGCGGGTTCGGGATCGGGCTCGCCATCACCGGCGGTCAGGGCAACCGGATCACGGGGAACCGCATCGAGTCCAATCCCGTCGCGGGCATCCTGCTCGGCAATGCCGAGGACATCCCGGCGCTCGAGAACGAGATCAGCGGCAACGTGCTGTCCACGAACGGCGTCGATGCGGCGGATGTCTCGGCGACGCGTGCGCCCGCGAGCGGCAATTGCTTCGCCGGCAACACGGCGGCGACGTCGACGCCGCCCGGGCTCTTCGCGATCACGTGCCCGACGGGCGCGGCAACCGGCGGCGGCGGCATCCTTCCGTCGGCGGCCGTGCCGAAGGGCATGAGCTTCCTGAAGGTTCCGGTTCCACCCGGGCAGCCGGGCATGATCGATGTCGAGGCCCTGCCCTCCCGGCTCCCGGCCACGGTCGACATGCCCGCGGCATCCGAGTTCCCGGTGCCCGATGGCCTGCTGCTCGCCGATCGGGCGGCGCAGGGGTGAGTGCGCAGACCTCGCCGCAGCGCCGCCTCGTCGCACTCGCCGTGTCCGTCGGCCTGCTCGCCGGAACCGTGGGATGCGCCGGGTCGCCGGAGTCGCCGTCCACCGAGGCGAGCACCGGGACGACCGCGAGTGACGGGCCTCGGCCACTCACGACCGATGAGGCCCAGCGGTTGGCGATCGCCAGGTTCACGAACTTCGATGCCGGAGTACGTTCGGTCGCCTTCGAGGTCGACGATGCCGGCGTGCACTACGCCGCGGACGGCTGGATCGATTTCGAAGCCGGCCTGGGCTACGCGACCCTCCGCGCCGAAGGCGACGGCGCACTGATCGCGTGGACCGCGGAGACCATCGGCTCGCATGCCCCGGTCGACGACGAGCAGAAGCCCCCCATCCCGCCTCCCGTCAGCTCGGTGGACGACGCTGACTGGTCGACGAGCGCGCTCTCGCCGGCCGCGTCGCGGCTGCATGCGGCGCTGGCGATCGTGCTGCAGGCGGGCCACGACCGCCCCGACAACCCGGTGCTGCTTCAACAGACCGATGCGAGGTGGCTCCGTTCCGACGAGGTCGGCGGCGATGTCGTCGATGTCGTGGCCGGACCGACGTCCGACCACGCGTTCGATCCCGAGACCTCGGTCGACGACGGCAGCGACGCGACGGTGCGGTACTGGGTCGACCGCGACGGCCTGCTGCGGCGCCTCGAGGCGCGGCTCGGCGGGTCGCCCGACTGGACCGCGATCGACTTCGGGGACGGCGAGGACGTGCGGTTCGCCGATGCCTTCACCGGCGCGGAGGGCGGCCCGTGACGGGCCCGCGCCGGCGCGACGTGCTGCGCGGGTTCGCAGCGGCCGGGCTCGGCGCGGCGGCGGGCGTGGCCGGCGGCTGGGCCGCCGCCGACGCGCAGCCGTCCGAGGCTCCGGCTCCTCGTGAGGGGGAACCCCTCGACGCGCGCGTCGACCCGCACGGCAGGCACCAGGCGGGAATCGCACGGCCGGCGACGCCACAACCGCACGGCGTCATGGTCGTGGTGGATGCCGCCGAGTTGCAGTCGGGTGCCGGCGTGCGGGCCATGTGCGCCGACCTCGGCGATGCGATCACCGCGCTGACCGCGGCCGAGCACGGATCCGCCCTCGAGGCGGTTCGTCTCGAACTCCCGGATGGCCCGGGCGACCTCACCGTCACCGTCGGAATCGGGCCCCGCCTCGTCCGAGCCGTCGACCCGTCGCTGCCCGGGGCCGAGGAGCTTCCCCGGTTCGCGTCCGACGGCGAGCTCGGCGCCGATCAGGTCGGCGGTGACATACTGCTCGCGGCATACAGCAGCAATCCGAACGATGCCGAGCACGCCGTGCGATGGCTCGTCGATCGCATCGCCGGCGCGTCGGTCCGGTGGTCGCAACGGCTGTTCCGTGCACCGGGTCGCGGCACCGTGACCCGGAACCCGCTCGGATTCCACGACGGCATCATCGTGCCCCGCGGTACGCGCGAACTCGACGAGCACGTGTGGATCGCCGACGGACCGCTCGCCGGGGGCACCATCTGCGTCGTGCGGCGGCTCCGTCTCGATGCGGGCAGGTTCCGCGCCGAACCGGAGGCCAGGCAGGAGGAGATCATCGGCCGGCGTCGCCACGACGGCGCCCCGCTCTCGGGGGGCGAGCCCGAAGACGAGGCCGACCTGCTCGCGAAGACGCCCGACGGCCGGTTCGTGCTCCCGGCGCGCTCGCATGTCAGGGCGGCGCACCCGTCGTTCACCGGGAGCGGGCTGATGCTCCGGCGCGGGTACGCGTTCGACGACGGTGCACTCGACGACGCGTCCGACCTCCGGGACGCCGGACTCATGTTCACCTGCTTCCAGCGGGAGCTGCGCACCTTCGTGCAGACCCAGCACCGCCTCGACGAGACCGACGACCTGATGGCATACGCCACACCGACCGCGAGTGCGAGCTTCCTCATCCTTCCGGGCTTCACGCCCGAGCGGCCGCTCGGCGACGGCTTGCGCTGACGCCGCGAGCCCCGGTCTACCTGGAGGCGGTCGGAACCGGCGTCTCCTCCACGTCGTCGACGGCCATCTCGGGCGGCACCGACCGGAAGCCGCGGGTGATCACGGCGAGCACGACGACCCCCGCGCCGAGCCAGATCGAGCCGAGCGTGATGGCGTGCAGGTCGAGCTGGACGAGCAACGCGAGGATCACGATGGCACCGATCGCGGGGGCCACGACATGAGCGAGCACGCCGTGCCGCTCGCCTCGCCGCCGCCGTGCGACGTACTCGACGATGACCGACACGTTCACCATGGTGAAGGCGACGAACGCGCCGAAGTTGATGAACGACGTCGAGGTCGCGACGTCGAGGAAGATCGCGAGGAGGCCCACGACGCCGACGACGACGATGCTCAGGACGGGCGTGTGGAACCGCGGGTGCACCCGCGCGAAGAGGCGACGCGGGAGCACGCCGTCGCGACCCATGGCGAAGAGGAGCCGCGACCCGGCCGCCTGCGCAGCGAGACCCGAGGTGAACTGGGCCACCACGAGCGCAGCGAGGAAGACCGCACCGAACAGGTTGCCGCCGATCTGCACGGCGATGTCGAACGCGGCGGAATCGGGAGCATCGAACCGACCGCCGGGGTGCACGAGTTGGGTGACGTACGCGACGAGGATGAAGATGCCGCCGCCGATGAGCGCGACGAGCAGGATCGCTCTGGGCACGGTACGGCGTGGCTCGACCGTCTCCTCGGTGAGGGTCGTCACGGCGTCGAACCCGAGGAACGAGTAGGCGGCGATCGCCGCGCCGCCGGCGATCCCCGCGAGCGAGGAGCCCTCCCCCGTGAACGGGGAGGCGCTGAACAGGGATCCCGCACCGCCCCCGCCGACGACGGTGCCGATCGACAGGGCGACGAAGATTCCGATGACGAGGATCTGGAAGGCCATCAGCACGAAGTTCACACGGTCGGCGACCTTGATGCCGATGATGTTCAGCGCGCTCGTGATGAGGATGAAGCCGACGATCCACATCCAACTCGGCACGCCGGGGAACTGGGCCGAGAGGTAGGCTCCGCCGATGAGCCAGATCACCATGGGCAGGAACAGGTAGTCGAGCATGATCGCCCAACCGACCAGGAACCCGACCCGCCCGTCGATCGCCCGTCGAACGTAGGTGTAGGCCGATCCGGCGACAGGGTGGTGCGCAGCCATGCGCCCGTAGCTGTTGGCGGTGAAGAGCATCGCGACCAGGGCGATGAGATAGGCGCTCGCGCTCGCGCCCCCGCTCTCGCCGGCGATGACGCCGAAGATGCCGAGCACGATGAGCGGTGTGAGGTAGGCGAGCCCGAAGAGGACGAGCGACGGCAGCCGCAGCGTGCGCGTGAGGGTCGGAGCGGTCGGGGGAGAAAGGGTCATGAGGGCGACTCCGATGATGGCGGCGCGATGCGCCAGCGGGAAGGGGTGAGCTCTCCCGCGTAGAGCGGGAGGGCGATGGGGGCGTCGTCGGCGCGGAGCTGCTCCCACATCCGGTTCGAGCCCGCCGTGCCGATGCGGCGGACCTGCGCGACTCGATCGAGATCGACCCGGGAGACGAACGTGCCCGCTCGCTCGTCGTCGAACTCGGCGATGGTGTCGCCTTCCGGATCGACGAGCAGGCTGCGACCGCGCCCGGTGGGGCCCGCGCAGTTCACGCTGAGGGTGAAGGTCTGGTTGACGATGGAGTTCGCATGCGCGAGCACGACTTCCTGCGCCCGATCAGGCGTCGTCGTCTTGACGATGTTGACCACCAGTTCTGCGCCCATCCACGCGAGATGACGGGTCACCTCGGGGAACCACGCGTCGTAGCAGATGGAAATGCCGATGCGGCCGGTACCCGGCAGGTCGAAGACCACGAAACGATCGCCCGGGTCGTACGGCTCGAAGGGCCGCCACGGGAACACCTTGCGGTAGCTCGTCACGAGCTCGCCGGCCGGATCGAACACGAGCGCCGTGTTGAAGAGCTCGCCGTGCGGACCACGTTCGCAGATGCTTCCGGGGATGAGCCAGACGCCGGCGTCTCGAGCGACGGCACCGAGTTCGCGAACGAACGCCCCGTCGAGAGGGACCGCCGCATCGCGGAGGGCGCGCACCCGTGCCGCCTCGTCGTCGCCGACCGCGTCGAAGAGGTGCAGCTCGGGATAGACGAGGAGGTCGATCCCGGGATGCCCGGCGATCGTCTCGGCGACATCGGCGGCGAGTGTCGAGACCGGGGTCCCGATCGGAAGCGGCGCGCGCTGCGCGGCCGCGAGCGTCA
>JAPSJT010000137.1 GCA_031178045.1 Agromyces sp. | reverse complement strand
CCCAGCCTGAATTGCGAACCGGGCATCGGGTGCCCGATGGGTGCGGATGCCGCGGCGCGCCGCCGCGGCATCCGCCCGCCGGCTCAGCCCACGGGGATGAGCGTGTACTTCGTGTCGAGGTACTCGTGGATGCCCTCGAGGCCGCCCTCGCGGCCGATGCCCGACTGCTTCACGCCGCCGAACGGCGCGGCCGCGTTCGAGACGAGGCCGGTGTTGAGGCCCATCATGCCCGTGGCGAGTCGCTCGATCATGCGGTGACCGCGCGCGAGGTCCTGCGTGAAGACGTAGGAGACGAGGCCGTACTCGGTGTTGTTCGCGAGGCGCACCGCCTCGTCCTCGTCGGCGAAGGTGGCGATGCCGAGCACCGGCCCGAAGATCTCCTCCTTGAGCATGCGGCTGCCGGCTGCCACGCCCGAGAGCACGGTGGGCGCGTAGAACGTGCCGTCGCCGTCGATGCGCGTGCCGCCCGTGAGCACGGTCGCGCCACGGCCGACCGCGTCCTGCACGAGCTCGTCGGTCGAGTCGACGGCCTTGTCGTCGATGAGCGGACCGATGTTGACGCCCTCTTCCGTGCCGCGTCCGACCTTCATGGCCGTGACGCGCTCGGCGACCCGCTTCGCGAACTCGTCGGCGACCGACTCGTGCACGATGAAGCGGTTCGCCGCCGTGCAGGCCTGGCCGATGTTGCGGAACTTCGCGATCATCGCCCCGTCGACCGCCTTGTCGAGGTCGGCGTCCTCGAAGATCACGAACGGGGCGTTGCCGCCGAGCTCCATCGACGTGCGGAGGATGCCCTGGGCGGCCTGCTGCATGAGCGTGCGGCCGACCTCGGTGGAGCCCGTGAACGAGAGCTTGCGCAGGCGCGGGTCGGCGATGATCGGACCCGACACCTTCGACGAGGTCGACGTCGCGACGACGTTGACGACGCCCTTCGGCAGGCCGACCTCCTCGAGGAGCTGCGCGAACGCGATGGTCGTGAGCGGGGTGAGCGCCGGCGGCTTGATGACGACCGTGCAGCCGGCGGCGAGCGCCGGGGCGATCTTGCGGGTCGCCATCGCGAGCGGGAAGTTCCACGGCGTGATGAAGAACGACGGGCCGACCGGCCGCTGCGACACGATCATGCGGCCCGTGCCCTCGGGGTTCAGCCCGTACCGGCCGGTGATGCGCACGGCCTCCTCGCTGAACCAGCGCAGGAACTCGCCGCCGTAGGCGACCTCGCCGCGCGCCTCGGCGAGCGGCTTGCCCATCTCGAGCGTCATGAGGAGGGCGAAGTCGTCCTTGCGCGCCTGCAGCAGGTCGAACGCGCGGCGGAGGAGCTCGCCGCGCTCACGCGGGGCGGTCGCGGCCCACGCCTCCTGGGCCGCGACGGCGGCGTCGAGCGCGCGGATGCCGTCGGCGGGCGACGCGTCGGCGATCTCCTTGATCGTCGCCCCGGTGGCCGGGTCGGTGACCGCGAGGGTCTTGCCGCCCTCGGCCTGGACCCATTCGCCGCCGATGAAGAGCCCGTCGGCGATGCGGTCGAGGAGGGTCGTTTCCTGCAGGGTGTCGGTCATGATGCCGTCCTTCGCTTGTGTTCGGTGTCTGCTCTGATCGGATGCCGCGAGGGTCGTCCGATCGGCCGGATCAGGGGTAGAGGCCCCGCAGCTTGTGGGCTTCCGCGACGCGCTCGACGGCGAGCGCGGTCGCGGCGGTGCGGAGCGAGAGGTCGCGCTGCTCGGCGTAGCCGAGCACGCACTGCCAGGCGCTCAGCATCCGCTCCTCCAGTCTGGACTCGACCTCATCGGCACGCCACCAGTACGCCTGGTTCGCCTGCACCCATTCGAAGTACGAGACGATGACGCCGCCGGCGTTGGCGAGGATGTCGGGGACGACGAGGATGCCGCGCTCGCGCATGATGCGGTCGGCGGCCGGGGTCGTGGGGCCGTTGGCGCCCTCGACGACGACCGTCGCCTGCACGTCGGCCGCGTTGCCCTCGTGGAGCACGCCCTCGACGGCCGCCGGCACGAGGAGGTCGACGTCGTGGGTGAGCAGGGCGGCGCCGTCGAGCGGCTCGCCCCCGGCGAATCCGACGACCGAACCGGTCGCGCGCACATGGGCCGAGAGCGCCTCGATGTCGAGGCCCGCATCGTTCGAGATGGCACCGTACTGGTCGCTCACCGCGGTGACCCGCACGCCGGCCTCCGAGAGGAACCGCGCGGCATCCGCGCCGACCTTGCCGAAGCCCTGCACGGCCGCCGTCGACCGGGACGGCTCGAGGCCGACGTGTCGCAGCGCGGCGAGCGCGATGTGGGTCACGCCGCGGCTCGTGGCGCTCGCGCGCCCCTGGGAACCGCCGAGCGAGATCGGCTTGCCCGTGACGATGCCCGGCACGGTGTAGCCCATGTTCACCGAGTAGGTGTCCATGATCCAGGCCATGGTCTGCTCGTCGGTGCCGATATCGGGAGCGGGGATGTCGCGCTCGGGGCCGATGATCGGCAGGATCTCGCTCGTGTACCGGCGGGTGACGCGCTCGAGCTCGGCGGTGGAGTGCTCGCGCGGGTCGATCGCCAGCCCGCCCTTCGCGCCGCCGTACGGCACGTCGAGCAGCGCGCACTTCCACGTCATCCACATGGCGAGCGCCCGCACCTCGTCGAGGTTCACGTTCGGCGCGTAGCGCAGGCCGCCCTTCGCCGGGCCCCGCGAGAAGTTGTGCTGCACGCGGTAGCCGAGGTACAGCCGGCTCTCGCCCGAGTCGAGCCGCAGCGGCACCGCGACGCTGAGCTCGCGCCGCGGGGTCGCGAGCATCTGGTGCAGCCCGTTGTCGTAGCCGAGCAGGGCGATCGCCTCGGCGAGCTGCGAGCGCGCGTCGGTGAGCGGCGTGGCGATGTGGGCGTCGGATGCCGCGGCATCCGCTGCGGTCGACGACACTGTCGCCGCGAGCACGTCGGTCATGCGTTCTTCAGTCCTTCCGCGACGACCGAGAGGCCGTCGATGAGCAGTTCGTCGGAGATGGTGAGCGGCGGGAGGAAGCGGATGACGTTGCCGTACGTGCCGCAGGTGAGCACGAGCACGCCGTTCGCGTGGGCGTGCTTCGCGACGGCGTTCGTGAGTGCCGCGTCGGGTGCGCCCGTCTCGGGGTCGACGAGCTCGATCGCGACCATCGCGCCGCGGCCGCGGACGTCGCCGATGCGCGGATCGACGGTGCGGAGCGCGTTGAGGCGGCCGACGAGCACCGCGCCGATCTGCTTCGCGCGCTCGATGAGGCCGTCGGCCTCGTACGACTCGATCGCGGCGAGTGCCGCAGCGCACGCGAGGGGGTTGCCGCCGTAGGTGCCGCCCAGTCCGCCGGCGTGCGCGGAGTCCATGATCTCGGCGCGTCCCGTGACCGCCGAGAGCGGCAGCCCGCCTGCGATGCCCTTCGCCGTCACGACGAGGTCGGGCACGATGCCCTCGTGCTCGCTCGCGAACCAGGCGCCGGTGCGGCCGAAGCCGGTCTGCACCTCGTCGGCGATGAAGACGACGTCGTTCGCACGGCACCACTCGACGATCGCCGGAAGGAAGCCCTGCGCGGGCACGATGAAGCCGCCCTCGCCCTGGATGGGCTCGATGATGACCGCGGCGAGGTTCTCGGCGCCGACCTGCTTCTCGATCTGCGTGATCGCGCGGGCGGCGGCCTCGCGGCCGTCGAGTCCGCCGTCGCGGAACGGGTAGCTGAGCGGAGCGCGGTACACCTCGGAGGCGAACGGACCGAAGCCGCTCTTGTACGGGATGTTCTTCGCCGTGAGCCCCATCGTGAGGTTCGTGCGACCGTGATAGGCGTGGTCGAACGCGACGACGGCCTGCTTCTTCGTGAAGTGCCGGGCGATCTTCACGGCGTTCTCGACGGCCTCGGCACCCGAGTTGAAGAGCGCCGAGCGCTTGACGTGGTCGCCGGGGGTGAGCGCGTTGAGCTTCTCGGCGACGGCGACGTAGGACTCGTAGGGCGCGACGGTGAAGCACGTGTGGGTGAAGGCGCCCAGCTGGGCGGTGACGGCCTCGACGACGCGCGGGTTGGCGTTGCCGACGCCCGTCACGGCGATGCCGGAGCCGAGGTCGATGATCGAGTTGCCGTCGGCGTCGACGACGACTCCGCCGCCCGCGGCGACCACGGCGACGGGGATGGTCGTGCCGACGCCCGCGGCGACGGCGTCGGCCTTGCGCGCCATGAGCGCCTGCGAACGCGGGCCGGGGATGGCGGTGACGAGACGGCGCTCCTGGGCGAGCGCGGGGCCGCCGCTGACGGCGGCCGGGGTGTCGACGAGGGTCATGGCTGCTCCGATGCGAGATGACGACGGTGGCGGATGCCGCCAATGCTAGGTCGACGATGATGGATGCCTCAGCGCCCACATGTACAGTGGAGGCACCATTCTTGGACACCACGTACACCTTGGCCCGCGAAGGAGCTCGCCCGTGCAGCCGACCGTGCAGACCCTGCTCGACCGACCCGAGCTCGACCTCACGCTGCTCACGCCGGCCGACGCGCTTCCGGCCGACGCGCTCGCCGCGACCGTCGTCTGGGCGCACAGCTCCGACCTCGTCGATCCGACGCCGTTCCTCGACGCGGGGCACGTGCTGCTCACCACCGGCACCCAGTTCGAGGCATCCGTCGACCCCGACTTCGCGTCGGACTACGTACGCCGGCTCCGGGAGACGGGCATCGCGGCCCTCGGCTTCGGCACCGAGGTGATCCGCGCGGGCACCCCCGACGCGCTCGTCGCGGCGTGCGCGGAGCAGGGCCTGCCGGTCTTCGAGGTGCCCTACCGCGTGCCGTTCATCGCGATCGTGCGGCTCGTGTCCGACCTCATCGCCGAGGACGCCTACGCTCGGCAGGCCTGGGCGCTCGCGGCACAGCGGGCGATCTCGCTCGCGGCGCTGCGCCCCGACGGACTCTCGGCGACGCTCGCCGAGCTCTCGCACCGCCTGGGCGCGTGGGTGGGGCTCATCGACGCCGCCGGCTCGCTCGACCGGGAAGCGCCGTCGGGCGGGCTCTCGCAGCCCGCGCTCGGCGAGGTCGTCGGCGAGGCGCGCTCGATGCTGCGGCGCGGCCAGCGCGCGAGCCGCACGCTCGTCGCCGGCGAGTCGGTGGATCAGCCGCAGCGCGTCACCCTGCAGACCCTCGGCTCCGGCTCGTCGCTGCGCGGCGTGCTCGCGATCGGCGACTCGACCGAGCTCGATCAGGCGGGCCGCGAGGTCGTCACCTCGGTCATCGCGCTCGCCGGCCTCGCGCTCGAGCAGAACCGCGACCTCGACCGCGCGCGCGGCCACCTGCGGTCGGGGCTCCTGCGCAGCATCCTGGCCGGCGACTCGTCGCTGGCCGAACGCGTCGCCGCCGAGATGTGGGGGCCGTTGCCCTCGGCGCCGCTCCGCATCGCCGTCGCCGACGCGCCCGCCGCGCACGTCGAGCGACTCACCGAGCTGCTCGAGCTCCGCGTCGAGGAACGCTCAGGCCGCCTCTTCTTCGGACGAGACGACGACACCGTGGTGCTCGTGCTCGAAGAGGCGGACGCCCCGCTCGCCGACGAGATCGCCTCGGAGTTCGAGGTGCCCGTCGGCGTCTCCGACGCGGTCGCGGCCGACGGCGTCGGGCTCGCGCACGAACAGGCCCTGCGCGCGCTCGAACGTGCCCGCGAGTCGGGATCGGGCGTCGTCGCGTTCGACGAGATCAGCCGCCAGGGCGTGCTGGCGTTCCTCGCCCGCACCGATGCGCGGGCGGTGGCGCTCGCAACGCTCGCCCCGCTCACCGCGCACGACGCGGCGCAGGGCACCTCGCTGCTCGAGACGACACGCGCCTGGCTCGAGCACGGCGGCCAGTTCGACGCCACGGCGCAGGCGCTCGGCGTGCACCGCCACACCGTCCGCAGCCGCGTCGCCCTCGCCGAGCGCCTCCTCGGCCGCGACCTCTCGGGCTTCCACGCACGCGCCGACCTGTGGGCGGCGCTGCTCGCCGTCGACTGACGCGCCCCGTCGACCGCCCGCACGCCGCCGCGGCCCCTCGACCGCGCGCACGCCGCCGCGGGAGGAGATCCCCGCCGCGGGAGGAGCCGCACGCCGACTACGACCTCCGGTCGCGGCGTTCTCCTCCCGCGGGCGCCCTTCCGCAGCCCCGAGCCCGCGGCGTACGCTGGAAGAAGCGGGAGGGAGCAGTGATGCAGGCGTCCATCGGAGAACGCATCGTCATCCACGGCAAGCAGGTCGGCCAGGCCGACCGCCACGGCGAGATCCTCGAGGTCCGCGGCGCCGACGGCGCGCCGCCCTACTTCGTGCGATTCGACGACGGCCATGAGACGCTCCTCTATCCCGGAGCCGACTGCGAACTCGAGCACGACCACCAGTCGCACTGACGCGGATGCCGCGCAGGCCCCCGCGCTAGCGTGGAGCCATGTTCCACTCCTACGCGGCCATCGGCGACAGCTTCACCGAGGGCGTCGGCGACGAGCTGCCCGACGGCACGGTGCGCGGCTGGGCCGACTTCGTCGCGCTCGCGATGGCCGCCGCCGCGGGTGAGCCGGTCGGCTACGCCAACCTCGCCATCCGCGGCCGCAAGCTCGGCCCGATCGTCGACGAGCAGCTCGAGGCGGCGATCGCCCTGCGCCCCGAGGTGATCAGCTTCAACGGCGGCGGCAACGACATGCTCCGGCCGCGCATGCCCGAGGATCGCGTCGCCGATCGGTTCCGGCAGGCGGTGCACCGCATCCGCGACGAGGGCATCCACGTGCTCATGCTGAGCGGCGCGAATCCCACCGAGCACCTTCCGCTCGGCAGGGTGTTCGACG
>JAPSJT010000136.1 GCA_031178045.1 Agromyces sp. | reverse complement strand
CGAGGATGAGCGCGAGCGCGAGGTCGTAGCGGTATTCGGCGCGTCCGGCGGGAGGACGCACCCACTCGGCGCCGGCGTCGACGCGTGCGTCCGCGGTCTCGGTCATGTCCCCACGGTATCGACGGCCGAGATCACGCGGATCCGCCGTACGACGGAATCGAGCGGCATCCTGAATCGCGGATCGGCATCCCGTGATCGGAGTTGATCGTGATTCGGGCCCCGGTGATCGATAGCGATCAGTTCGTTGACCGTTCCAATCGACGCTCCCTAGCCTGAGGCTCGAGCGCCCTCGATCGAGGGACGCGCGAACGTCGAAGGAGACCTCGTGCCCCGATCAACCCAACGCCGCCGATCCGTGACGGCGAGCGTCGTCGCCGGAACCCTGCTCGGCAGCGGATTCGCCGCCGTCGCCACCGCGCCCGCCCATGCCGACGTTCCCGTCGGCGAGGTGTTCGTCTCCGACCTGCCATGGCTCGACCAGTCCAACGGCTGGGGTCCGATCGAGCGCGACGCCTCGAACGGCGAATCCGCTGCGGGCGACGGCAGGCCGATCACGATCGGCGGTGTCGTGTTCGAGAAGGGCATCGGCATGCACGCGACGGGCGCGCTGTCGGTCGAGCTCGGTGCCAACTGCGCGAGCTTCAGCGCCATGGTCGGCCTCGACGACGAGGTGACGAGCGGCATCGGCACGGTGCAGTTCCAGGTGTTCGGCGACGGGCAGCTGCTCGCCGAGACGGGCGTCGTCACGGGCAACGACGCCCCGGTGCCGCTGAGCGCCGACGTCACGGGGGTCGAGGTGCTGCGCCTGGTCGCCAACGAGGCGACGAACGGGAAGAACTTCGACCACGCCGACTGGGGTGACGCGAAGCTCGCCTGCGACGACGAAGTTCCCGAGGAGCCGGTCGTCGTCGAGCAGTGGTCGATCGACGGCCCCGAGGGCTCCGCGCTCGACGGCGTGCTGAAGCTCGACTCGGCCGGGCGGGTCGCGCTCGACGTCATGAGCGGGGAGACGACGGTGGTCCGCGCGACTCGCCTCGGGTTCACCGGCAGCGACGGCGACTTCCGCGACGGGCTGAGCTTCGTGGGCCGCACCGACGCGGTCGTCGCCGACGACTACGAGATGACGACGGGCAAGCAGGAGGAGCGCTCCTACACGCACGCCGAGTCGATCTTCGAGTTCGCGAACGCCGAGGGTGCGCACTTCTCGATCGCCGTGCGCCTCGCCGACGACGGGGCCTCGTACCGCTACCTCATCGACGGCGAGGGCGAGCACCGCATCGACGACGAGTCGGGCGCCTGGGAGCTCGCCACCGACGGCACGGCGTGGATGCAGCGCTCGTACGCCGTGAACTACGAGGCGGAGTGGATGCAGACCACGGCGACCGCCTCGAACGGCACGGGCAATGTGGGGTATCCCGCGCTGTTCCAGCAGGGCGAGCAGTACGTGCTCCTCACCGAGGCAGACCTGCACGGCGACTACTCCGGCTCGCACCTCGCGCACACTCCCGGCACGCTGCGCTACGGAGTCGACCTGTTCCAGGGCGCACCCGTGACGAGCACTGGCGACCTCACCACTCCGTGGCGCGTCGCGATCGTCGGCGGCCTCGACACCGTCGTCGAGTCGACGCTCGTCGACGACCTCGCGACCCCGAACCAGCTCGAGGGCGAGGACACCTCGTGGATCAAGCCCGGCGTCTCCAGCTGGAGCTGGCTCACCGACTGGAACAGCCCGAAGAACGAGGCGCGCCAGCGCGACTTCGTCGATCTCTCGGCCCGCAACGGCTGGGAGTACGTGCTGCTCGACGAGGGCTGGGACGCGAGCTGGGTGCCCCGCACCGTGCGCTATGCCGAGACGAAGGGCGTCGACGTCATCATCTGGTTCCACAGTCGCGACCTGCGCACACAGGAGCAGCGCGACGAGTGGCTGCCGCGCATCGCCTCGTGGGGCGTCAAGGGCATCAAGGTCGACTTCATGGACACCGACAGCCAGGCCATCCACCAGTGGTACGACGAGATCGCCGCCGACACCGCGGCGAACCAGCTCATGATCAACTTCCACGGCGCCTCGTTGCCCACCGGCATGCAGCGCACGTGGCCGCACATCATGACGTACGAGGCGGTTCGCGGGGCGGAGAACGGCATCAGTCCGGCTCGGAGCCTCATGGTGCCGTTCGCGCGCAACGTCGTCGGATCGATGGACTGGACGCCCGTGACGTTCTCGCGCGGCAACGGCAACTCGTCGAAGGCGCACGAGGTCGCGATGAGCATCGTCTACGAGTCGGGATGGCAGCACCTCTCGGACAAGCCCGAGGCCTACGCCGCCGAGCCGAACGCCGAGCGCTTCCTGCAGAACCTCCCCGCGCACTGGGATGAGACGCAGTTCGTGAGCGGCACGCCCGCCTCCGACATCGTGCTCGCGCGACGCGCCGGCGACCGCTGGTACGTCGGCGGCATGCGGGCCGGCTCGGGCGAACCGCTGCAACTCCCACTCGACCAGTTCGGCGGCAAGAAGCTGATCGTCGACCTGCTGACGGATGACGGTGCCAACGGTTCGGCGACCGTGCTCACCACGAGCCATGTCACGAAGGACCAGACGCTCACGATCCCCACGGCGACGAACGGCGGCTTCGCAGCCATCGTCTGCCTCGACAAGCCGGGACGCGAGAGCTGCCTCGACCCCGCCGAGCCGTGGGCGGCCGTCGACCTCACGGTCGATCCCTCGTCGGCAGATGTGGCGCCCGGCGCGACCGTCGAGCTCACCGCGTCCTTCTCGGTCGAGGCGGATGCCACGAAGGTCGCGCTGGCGCCCGTCGTGCCCGAGGGCTGGACGGTCGACGGCGGGGCCGTCACGGCGAAGCGGCTCGCCGCCGGCGACGCGCTCGAGGCATCCTGGACCGTCACGGTCCCGGAGGACGGAGTGAGCGGCACGGTCGAGATCCCGATCGAGGCGAGCTACCGGGTCGGCCGGAACGAGCAGCGCACGGCCGCCACGCAGTCGACGCTGTGGGTGACGCCGAAGCCGCTCTCCGGAGTCAACTACGTCTCCGACCTCGAGTGGCTCGAGCAGTCCAACGGCTACGGACCCGTCGAGCGCGACCAGTCCAACGGCCAGGCCGCGGGGAACGACGGCCGACCGATCGAGATCGACGACGTGACGTACGAGAAGGGCGTCGGCATGCACGCGACGGGGGCGATCACGGCGTGGCTCGGCGGCACGTGCTCGACGTTCGACGCGATCGTCGGCATCGACGACGAAGTGCTCGAGACCCCGGGTGAGAGCGGCATCGGATCGGTGAGGTTCCTCGTCTACGGCGACGGGGTGCTGCTCGCCGAGACGCCCGTGCTCACGAACGACGCCGCGGCACTGCCGCTCAGCGTCGACGTGACGGGGGTGCAGCGGCTGCGGCTCGTCGCCGACGAGGCGACGAACGGCAAGAACTTCGACCACGCCGACTGGGCCGACGCGAAGCTCAGCTGCGCCGACTGAGCGTGGTGGGCGGGCCTCCTCCTAGAGTGGACGGAGGCCCGCCGCACTGTCGAGGAGGTCCGATGTTCACCGAGGAGCGACGCCAGATCATCCTGTCCGCGCTGTCCGTGCACGGATCCACGTCGGTCGCCGACCTGTCGCGCATGGTGCGCTCGTCCGAGATCACGATCCGTCGCGACCTGAAGGCGCTCGAGGAGGCCGGCCTCGTCGTGCGGCACCGGGGTGGGGCATCCGTCGGCCGGTCCTTCATGGACGAGCCGAGCTATCGCGAGAAGGCCGTCGTGGCGGCGGCCGAGAAGCTCGCGATGGCGGATGTCGCGGCCGAGCTGGTCGACGACGGCGACGTCATCATGCTGTGCGCGGGCACGACGACGCAGGCCCTCGCGCAGCGGCTCACGCGCCGCCGGCTCATGGTCGCGACGACGTCGGTGCTCGTCGCGAGCGCGCTCTTCGATGCGCCCGACGTGGAGGTGCTGCTCATCGGCGGCATCCTGCGCGGCAGCATCCGCGGCGTCATCGGCGGCGAGGCCGAGAAGGCGGTGTCGCGCCTGCGCTTCCACAAGGTGTTCCTCTCGGGCAACGGCCTCACCGCGGCGAACGGCCTCAGCACGCCGAACATGCACGTCGCGAGCATCGACCGCGCCGCCGTCGAGTCGACGAAGCGCGTGATGGTGCTCGCCGATCACACGAAGATCGGCGTCGACTCGATGGTGCAGACCGTGCCGACCGAGCGCATCGACACGCTCGTGACCGACCCGCGCGCCGACCGGGCGGAGCTCGAAGGGCTCGCCGCTGCGGGCGTCGACGTGCGGATCGCCGAGCCGGTCGCCCGGCTCGATCGCGACGTGCGCGATGCCGACCGGGTCGCCACCTGAACGGGTGAGGCTGGCGGCGACCGCGACGGCGCGGAAGGATGGGCCCATGTCGTCATGGTGCCGCCGGTGAGCGCGACCGTTCGAGGGACCCCGTCGCCCCGCCGCGTCCAGGGCGTGTACTACACGCTGACGCTCGGCAACACGCTCGCGGCCTCGTTCATCTGGGGCATCAACACGCTCTTCCTGCTCGACGCGGGCCTCTCGAACCTCGAGGCGTTCGCGGCGAACGCGTTCTTCAGCGTCGGCATGTTCATCTTCGAGATCCCCACGGGCGTGGTCGCCGACACGCTCGGACGCCGGGCGTCGTACCTGCTCGGCACCCTGACCCTCGCGGTGACGACCGTGCTCTACTGGCTGCTGTGGGTCTGGGAATCGCCGTTCTGGGCCTGGGCCGTCGTGTCGATGCTCCTCGGGCTCGGCTTCACGTTCTTCTCGGGTGCCGTCGACGCGTGGCTCGTCGACGCGCTGCACGCCACCGAGTACCGGGGAAGCCTCGAGGCCGTCTTCGGCCGCGCCACGGTCGTCGGGAACGTGGCGATGCTCGCTGGCTCGGTGCTCGGTGGCATCGTCGCGCAGCTGACCGACCTCGGCGTGCCCTTCCTCATCCGCGGCGGCGTGCTGGTGCTCATGTTCCTCGTGGCCGCGCTGCTCATGCGCGACCTCGGCTTCACGCCCGAGCGAGGTGTCGGACCGATCACGGCGACGCGCACGGTGCTGCGCGCGTCGATCCGGTACGGCCTCGGCAATCGGCCCGTGCGCTGGCTCATGCTCGCGACGCCGTTCACCATGGGCGTCGGCTTCTACGTGTTCTACGCGCTGCAGCCCTACCTCCTCGAGCTCTGGGGAGACGAGGACGCGTACTCCATCGCGGGTCTCGCAGCGGCGATCCTCGCAGGAGCCGGAGTGGTCGGCGGCCTCCTCGCCCCGCTCGTGCGGCGGCTCTTCCGCAAGCGCACCTCGGCGATCCTGCTCGCCACGCTGTCGAGCGTCGCGGTGCTCGTCGCCCTCGCCTTCACGACGAACTTCTGGGTGGCCATCGTGCTGCTCGCCGTCTGGGGCATCGCCTCCTCGATCGACGATCCCGTGCATCGTGCGTACCTCAACGACATGATCCCGTCGAAGCAGCGGGCGACGGTGCTCTCGTTCGATTCGCTGCTCGGCAGCGCGGGCGGCGCGGTGTTCCAACCCGTCCTCGGGCGGTCGGCCGACCTCGGCGGATACGGCGCCTCGATGCTCTGGAGCGGCGCGATCGCCATCATCGCCGCACCCTTCGTCCTCCTCAGCCGGCGCGAGTCGCCGCCCGCCGACCTCGCACGCGAGGTGGCGCCCGCCGCGGCCGACGACACGGCGTCGACGGATGCCGCGAGCCCGCCAGTGTAACGATCTGGTGTACCCCTTTCGGGGGTGCCGCTTCGCGATTAGCATGACTGGACACGCGTGACGGGGATGTCGCGGCAGGGCGACCGGGGGGAGACGCGCGATGCCGAAGCCGACGTGGCGGTTCTGGGCGGCGGGCACGGGTCTCGTGGCCGCACTCGGCGTGGCTGTGTTCGTCGGCGCCGCCGCCGCCACGACCGGGGCGCCCGTCTTCTACGATGCGCGGTACCCGGCGCCCGCCTCGGCCGGCCCCGGCGGCTACGACGTGGGCGAGGGTCCGGCCGCCCAGGAGGCGCCCGACGGAGGCGCCGCCGACGAGGCGGGCGCCCGCGGCGACACGGCGCCCGGCACGCCGGAACCCGGGCGACCGGCGCCGACGACGCCGCCGTCGGAGCGTCCCGGTACGCCGCCTCCCGCCCCGGGGACCCCGACCCCGGCTACGCCGACTCCCGCGCCAGACGACGACGGATCGACGCCGCCCGAGGCTCGCCACGAGGCATCCGAGCCGCCGGCCCCCGGTGGCCCGCCGGCCGACGGCACGCAGCCGACCGAGCCGCCGACGCCCGAGGAGCAACAGGCGTGGCTCGCGTTCCAGCAGCTCGTGCGCGACTGCATGGCCGACGCCGGCCACGAGTACCTCCACTGGGAGTGGTGGAACCCACCGACCGACGCTTCGAACCGTTTTCCGGCGATGCCGGCCGATCTCACGCCCGAGCAGTACGCGGTGTGGCAGCTCGCGCTGCACGGCGAGACGGGCACCCGCGACGCCTACCGCTGGGAGGATGCCGGCTGCTGGGGTCACGCGGCACACGCCACGGGCGGCACGAACTGACGCGAGCGCCGTCGCGACGGCTCAGTCGGCGGTGAGCTCGATCGTCGACGCGTTGAGCGACGCGGCGTCCGTTCGCCAGAGATCGACGACGGATGCCCCGAGTCGCTCCTCGAGGCCGGCGAGCGAGGTCACCCGGAAGATGACGGCCGCCGCCGGCGCTCCCGCCTTGGCGAATCCCTGCGCGAGCGAGCGCATCCACGATTCGCTCGCCGCCTTCACCGCCGTGTAGTTCGCACC